>CAMCTW010000172.1 GCA_945878645.1 Bifidobacterium breve | reverse complement strand
GGTGCGAACGCCGTCGACCTCGACCCAACCGCTACAGGTTCCGATCTGGTGGTAACGAACCAATTCTGAGGCAACCCGGAACATTGAGCGATTATGCGTGCGGTCTTCCACCATCGGCGGGATGATGCTTTCGAACAACCAATCGAACGCGATTGGTTGTGTGTCATTCGGTTCAAGTAGGAAACGAATCTTTTTGAGAGGTTCCACGATTTCGTAACGAATCGGGCCGCCACCAAGAAGTTCCGGCGCGTCGGAAAGTCGACGGCTCATGCGAACGGTGGTTTGTTCACGACCACGAGAAACGCCGCAATAGGCGTCCATCACGTTTCGGTTGGTGTACTTGCCGAGACCGAAACCGATTTGCAGGCTCCCGTCTTTGGCCATCGCCATGGCGCAAACCTTTTCGGTCCAGGCCAAATCACTGGTGCCAACAACTGCCACCGTGTCGACGATCTGATGTTGGAACCATTCATCGCCCGAAGTCAGCGGTCCGATCGGATTGGCCATGATGTCCCCCAGATTGTGTTGTTCAGAGTGAAGTAAAGCGAAACGTTTTAGAGAAGCCAGCGCGAAATTGCATCGATCACACAAGCGGGGCGTTCTTCGCCCTCAATCTCGATCGTGATGCGCATGAGCGTTTGCAGGCCGCCCTTCACTTCAGTCACCTCAACCAGTTCAGCCCCGGCGCGCACGCTTTGGCCGACCTTGACCGGTGACGGGAAGCGAACCTTGTCGACGCCGTAATTGATGCCGGCCGAGAAGCCTTGGACTTCAACGATCTGCGGAAGAAAGAAATTCGACAACGACATCGTGAGATAGCCATGTGCGATCGCCGCTCCAAACGGACCATCTTTGGCTCGCTCAGGATCAACATGAATCCACTGATGATCGCCAGTCGCATCGGCAAACATGTTGACGCGGTCTTGTTCGATCTTCAGCCAGTCGCTAAAGCCGAGGTGCGTTCCTTCTGCAGCACGAACAGCGTCTGGTCCCTCAATGAGTGTGGTCATAGCGATCTCCAGACGAGTTCAGGAACCGGGGTTACGGCCAGCGAGACGATCAAGCGTGGTTTCCGCCTCGGCGATGATGCGATTCACAACTTCAGCAGCCGAGGGAAGATCATCGATCACGCCAACGACCTGACCCGTAGGAAGGATGCCAGCATCGAGTTCACCGTCGACCAATGTCGCCTTGGTGAGAATTGGTGTATTGCCCGCCATGATGACTTCTGCCCACGGCATGTCCATGCGCTTTTTCATATCGAGGCCTTCTCTGGCCATCTGATACCAAGAAAGACCGGTGAACTTGCGGAAGCGAGCGGCATTGGCAACGGCTTTGGGTACTGCGGTGATCGCCGATGCGCCGTCCATCTGATCGACCAACTTGGTTCGGATCACTCGATGCGGTGCGCCATCGACCTTGGTGGTGACGACGGTGCCCGTTACTGCGGTGCCGAGGTATTGCTTCTTGACTTCCATCGGCACCGGCGAATCAGAGGTGAGGAGGAAGCGCGTGCCCATGGCAATGCCACTGGCCCCGTACGCAAGCGCAGCAACGAGGCCTCGGCCATCGAAATAGCCACCAGCAGCAACAACAGGAACGCGACCGCCGACAACATCAACGACCTCAGGCAGAAGCAAAGAGGTCGGAACCGAGCCGGTGTGACCGCCACCTTCGCCACCCTGCACAAGGATGGCGTCGACACCCCACTCCATGACTTTCTCGGCATGACGTTTTGCACCGATCGATGGCATCACCTTCACGCCGTGATCGTGCAAATAATCGATGAGATCTTTTTTCGGAGCCTGGGCGAATGACGCAACCGGAATACCTTCAGCTACAAGGAGCTTAAGGCGATCCATAATGTCGTCGGCATCGGCGCGCATGTTCACACCGAACGGGGCGGTTGTTCGTTTCTTGGTTTCAGCAATCGCCACAACAAGTTCGTCGTAGGTCATGGTCGCAGAAGCGATGATGCCGAACGCACCGGCGTTGGACGTTGCCGAAACGAGTTTCGGACCAGCGACCCAACCCATGCCAGTCTGGACGATCGGATATTTCGAACCAAGAAGTTCGAGCAACGGTGTCGTGAGTGCGGGATGCATCAGGCGGCCGGAAGTTCGCGGTCGCGGAACGACTTGGGGTCGAGCACCTCGCGCAACACGCAGAGTTCGTCATCGGTGGGAAGACGAGTCGTGGGGACGTCGGAAGGAATCACGAGTTCGAAAGAACACGCCGCAACCACATCGTCGATCGACACCCCGGGGTGCAGCGACGCAACGCGCATGTGGTGATCAGGAGTATTGAAGTCATACACCGCAAGGTTGGTAACAACGCGACGAATCTCGTGATGGGCCTTGACCCAGTCACCAAGTTTTGCGGCACGGTCATAACCAATACCTGACACGGTGTCGACTTTTTCCACGAAGACTCGATTGGTCTGGTTGCCAATGAAATACGAGGTGGTGTGGTTGATCGTGTTGCCAGGAGCGCCGCGAACGCCAAGAAGCTGCGACTTCGGCTTGTTCCAGTCGCCGATGTTGGCGATGTTCTGATTGCCGAACGCGTCGATCTGACTTGCGCCCATCACCACATGGCGACGTCCGCCCCAAAGGGCATCGAACACCGTGCGGAATGGGATCCAGCCTTCAACCTGCTTATCGGTACCACCGACAGGAAGGTCGTTAGCAACAAAGAATGCTTCGCCATCGCTCACGAGCAGTTCTGGTTCAAACGTGGCGCGCGCCAGTCGTGCGCCGAGCATTGGAATTGTGCCCATACCGGAAGCGAAAATTTCGCCATCGCCCCGGAACGTGTCGGCCACGGCTGCGACACAGATTTCACCAAGCGTTGCATCGTTCATCGGGCTGCCACCGCCTTCTGGTAGTCGGCTTCAGAGCCGGAGAGGTACGTGTCAACGAATGCCTTCCAGGTTTCTGGATCCTTGGCTGCGTCGGCGTATTCCTTCTGGAACTTCTCGTCACGCTCGTAATCGGGCTGACAGTTCGTGAAGTGTGCTCCGTTTGGCGCTTCGATCACACCATCGACCATTGAACGGTTGATCTTCATGGTGTGAATCGTGCCGTTC
>CAMCTW010000171.1 GCA_945878645.1 Bifidobacterium breve | reverse complement strand
GACCAAACTTGAAGAGGTCAGCTACCTCGATGTCCTGAATCAGGGGCTTCGGGCTATGGATTCCACGGCGATCACCCTCTGTATGGACAACAATTTACCCATCGTTATGTTCGATCTCACTGGCGAGGGAAACGTGCGTTCGCTACTTGAGGGCGGTTCGGTCGGTACTCTCGTCCGTTGAGGCGGTTGTTGGAGTCCCCGCCGCTTTTGTCGATTTCTCCTGGAGTGTTCTGATGACATCAGAGATGGCCGACCTGCTGCTTGCAGAAACAGTCGACAAGATGAAGAAAGTCGTGGTTCATACACGTGCCGACTTCGCGTCTATTCGCACCGGACGAGCAGCGCCTGCTCTCGTCGAGAAAATTCTGGTCGACTACTACGGCTCGGAAGTTCCGTTGCAACAAATCGCTGGCTTCAATGTTCCTGAGGCTCGGCAACTTCTCATCACTCCCTACGACAAGGGAGCGATCGGAGCGATCGAACGTGCTCTTCAGCAGTCCGATCTCGGACTCAATCCAAGTAACGACGGAATTTCGATTCGCCTCACGTTTCCTCCACTCACTGGTGAGCGTCGGAAGGAACTTGTGAAGGTTGTCAAGAACATGGCCGAGGAAGGCAAGGTCTCGCTGCGTAATCAGCGACGCTCAACTCGCCAAGAACTTGAGGCGCTCGAAAAGTCGGGAGACCTGTCGAAAGACGAACTTGAACGCGCCGAGAAAGAACTCGACAAAATCATTCACACCCAAGAGGCAGAAATCAGTGATGCTTTGGGTGCCAAAGAAACTGAATTGATGGAGGACTGATGGCGTCTGATGACCTGTCCCGAGAACCGAGAGCGCCAGGCGATCCCGAAGAAGTTCGGATCATCACCGTTGACGAAATAGCCGAGGCATCGAGTCGTCCCGATGTTGCTACTCGACTTCCCGAGCGCGACCTTCCGCCCCCTCCGCCGCCGGTAATGAATGTCGGTCCGCCAACGGGCGAACACGAAATGCCTCATTGGACCGAGCCGGCCACTGGTCAGGTGCCTGCGGTTGTCATTGGTGACAATGCAGTCGATGACGATCGCGCATCGATGACCGATACCCCGCGTTTTCGAAGTGAGCACGACACATCTGCTCACGGCGATCTCTTCGCCGATCTCGGGTCGATTGAACCCGATGAACCAGTCGCTGAACGGCTTGGCGCGCTCGACACCGATGAACGCATCTCTGACGAGGCGTATTTGAATTTCGACGATGTTGAACTCGACCCGCAGCCGCGCCGCCGCGGTTCACGTCGAGGTCGGGCCTCTCGTTCTGCCGCTATCAACGATGATCCGTTGTCGGCGATTCTTCTTCCGCCCGACCTTGTCGGACCATCAACGCAGGCGCCATCCCCACCTCCTCCGTCGGACGAACGCGCTGAACGCACCCGTCAGCCAGACGAAGAACCTATGTCCGAGGCAGCAAAGGGCCGCAATGTTCCAATTGCTGTCGCAGTTGGTATTGGTATGGCGATCGTTGCTGCGCTGTTGTTCAAAGCAGGTCCCGCGCCCGCAATGCTTCTCATCGAGGTTGTGCTGGTTGCCGCAGGATTCGAGTATTTCACTGCCATGCAGCGCAGCGGGTTTCGCCCCGCAACCTTGCTGGGCCTAGCAGCAGTAGCTGGTCTTCCGATCGCGTGTTACTGGAAGGGCGAGTCTGCGATTCCGGCAATCATCGTTCTCACGTTCATCTTTGGTGTGGTGTGGTATCTCAGTAGCGCGAGTGGGCGAGCTCGTCCGACTGCGAACCTCGGTGTCACGCTTATCGGAGTTATTTGGATCGGCGTCCTCGGCAGTTACGCCGCCCTGATCGTCGACATCCCTTCTCAGGGTGTGAGCTTGCTACTCGTTGCCGTCATCGCTGCGGTCGCTACCGACGTTGGCGGATTCTTCTTTGGTCGAGCGATGGGTCGGAGTCCGCTGAGCGCGATCTCTCCGAATAAAACTGTCGAAGGGCTCGTTGGCGGAATTGCGGTCACGATTTTTGCCGTCTTTGTGTTTGTTGTGGTCTTGGGCGTGAGTTCGCTGAGTGCAGGCAAGGCGCTTGTACTTGCGATCGTCCTCGCCATCGTGGCTCCATTGGGCGATCTTGCGGAGTCGCAGTTCAAACGTGATCTCGGCCTCAAGGACATGGGCTCGATGCTGCCAGAGCATGGGGGGCTACTCGATCGCTTCGATGCCCTCCTGTTCGTTCTGCCCACGACCTACTACGTCGTGCGAATCCTCGGATTGGGCTGAACCCGCGGGGAATTATCGGTTCTCGCTCGGTAGGCTGATCCCATGTCGTTGACCCGTGTCGCTCTCGCCGGATCTACTGGCTCGATAGGTACGCAAGCGCTCGAGGTCATCGACGCCGAATCGGAACACTTTGAACTCACTGCAATTGGGGCTACGGGTCGCCAACCTGAAGTGATCATCGAACAGGCCCGACGTTATCGACCCGCTGTTGTTGCGATTAGTGATCCCGACGCAGCCCGATTCATTGCTGTCGAACTCCCCGGCATCGAAGTTCGAGGTGGTGCCGACGCAATGGCGAGCCTCGCTCTCGAAGCTGATGTCGTGGTGAACGGTGTGGTCGGATTCGCCGGCTTGTCGGTCACATTGGCGACACTTGAAGCAGGTCGCCGACTTGCATTGGCCAATAAAGAATCGTTGATTGCGGCCGGCCCTGTTGTGCAGATTGCGCGACGCACTCCTGGCGCCGAACTTGTTCCCGTCGATAGTGAACACGGAGCCATCCATCAGTGTCTTCGTGCGACCGATAATCGCACCCGAGTTGCTCGACTGCTTCTCACGGCAAGTGGCGGCCCATTTCGCGGTCGCAGCAGTGAAGATCTCGCAAATGTCACGATCGAAAATGCGCTCGCACATCCGACCTGGAGCATGGGTCCCAAGATCACAATCGATTCTTCGACGCTCATGAATAAGGGCCTCGAAGTGATCGAAGCGCACGAACTCTTCGGTGTGCCGGCAGGCGAGGCTGGATACGGCATCGGCTTCGACGAGATCGATGTTGTTGTTCATCCTCAGTCGATCGTGCACTCAATGGTCGAGTTCACCGATGCATCAACCATTGCGCAACTCTCGACGCC
>CAMCTW010000170.1 GCA_945878645.1 Bifidobacterium breve | reverse complement strand
GCACGGCAGTGACAGCGGCAGCATCTTCGGTGAGATCCGTGAGCGGAAGATCCACCAGCGCGGTTTTCACACCGCGTGCGTCAAGCTCTGTAACGAGTGCCTCGAAACACCAACTGCCGTGAAATGCGCCATGAGTAAGAACGATCGTTGTCATGGCCGCACATTAGGGCCGACCGCTCAACTTTTCATGAGGAAGTCGATGTCGTCTGCTTTCAGCAAGAGGTCGACCTCTTCGGCCAGTAATTCGTGCTTAACGAGGTCGGGATCAGCGTCGAGAAGTTCCATTGCGACCTCACGAGCGATCACCACCCATTCACGATCTCGACGAAGCGAAGCCAGTTTCAAGTCGTTCTGACCTTTCTGCCGCTCCCCCATGATCGTTCCTTCACCACGAAGATCAAGGTCGACTTCGGCAAGTTCAAAGCCATCGGTGGTTCGAACCAACGCTTCGAGACGGGCCTCACCATCGGGAGTTTTGGATTCGCCAACGAGCCAACAAAAAGACTTCGCTGCACCTCGACCAACACGACCACGCAACTGATGCAACTGAGCAATGCCGAAACGCGTTGCATCAAGAATCACCATGACCGTTGCGTTAGGAACATCGACACCGACTTCGATCACAGTTGTCGAAACGAGGGCATCGAGTTCACCGGCACGGAACTGAGTCATAACCGAATCTTTTTCATCGGACTTGAGTCGCCCGTGCAACAGACCCACACGCAATCCCACGAGTTCGCCGTTGGTGAGTTCTTCGAAGGTTTCCTCCGCTGAGCGAACCTCAAGTTTTTCGCTCTCTTCGATCAACGGACAAACAACATAGACCTGTCGACCCTCGGCGATCTCGTCGCGAACTTGTTGCCATACTGCGAGTTCATCCATGTCGCTTTGCGCCCACTTGGTCACAATCGGTGTTCGACCGGGAGGAAGTTCGTCGAGAACAGAAACATCGAGATCGCCGTAGACCGTCATTGCTGCGGTGCGCGGAATCGGCGTTGCTGTCATCACCAATACATCAGGCATGGCATCGCCGGCGCCCTTGTCACGCAATGCGGCGCGCTGTTCAACACCAAAGCGATGCTGTTCATCGATCACCACAACGCCAAGCGACTTGAACTCAATACCTTCAGAGATCAATGAATGCGTGCCGATCACGATGTCGAGATTTCCCGCCGCCATATCTTCAAGAATCTTTCGACGATCAGGTGCCGATATTCGATTCGTAAGTAATGCAACACGCAGCGAACGATCCATCCCCGCACCACCGAACAAATTGCCTTCGTCGGTATCGGGAACCGTGAAATCCTCGAGCAGTTGTTTGATGCCCAGATGATGCTGCTCGGCCAGAACTTCAGTTGGCGCCATCAGAGCGGCCTGATGCCCACCTTGCACGGCAACCAACATTGCGCTCACCGCTACCACGGTCTTTCCGGAACCGACGTCACCCTGCAACAGCCGGTGCATAGGGTGGCCCTTGGCAAGATCTTCATTGATCTCGCCAATCGTCTTTGCTTGCGCTCCCGTCAGTTCGTACGGAAGCACGTCGTGGAATCGCTTCACTAACGGACCGCCGCCCTCACCGACCACATGGGCAATGCCAAGAGCCGTTCGTTCGAGTTCTCGTTTGCGACGAACCAGCTCGACCTGAACGCGCAACAACTCGTCGAATACCAACCGCTTTCGGGCAGCAGCTGATTCCGCCATCGATTCGGGCATGTGGATGGCACGAAATGCTTCAGTCCGCGCAACGAGGTCGAGTCGGTCGAGCAATTCTTCGTCGAGCGGTTCGGCAAAATCACCCGCTCGGCGCAAGGTCTCCTCGCAGAACCTGGCAATGTCCCAGGACGCAATTCCCGCCTTTTCGGACTGCCCATAAACGGGGAGAATGCGGCCGGTGCGGTTGCCGATCAGGTCGACAACCGGGTTCGTCATCTTTCGCTTTCCGCCGTAAAGCTCAAGCTTTCCGAAGAAGACGGCGTCGAGTCCCGGTTGCAATTGCTTCTCGCGAAATGGTTGTCCGAAGAACGTGACATCCATCGACGCAGTGCCGTCGGTGACCGTCACGATGACCATCGACTTGCCTTTACCGGTGCGACGCTGCGTCGACCGCTTCACGTTGACCAGAATTGCTGCCTCTTCGCCTACCTCAAGATCGGCGATCTTCGCTTCCTTGGTGCGATCGATGTAGCGGCGCGGGTAATGCATAAGCACGTCGAGCACTGAGCGAATACCCATCTTCCCGAGCGATGCCGCTTTTGTCGCGCCAACACCTTTGAGTTCGCTTGCCGGCAAGTTGGCGAGTTGTGCCAACCGACGACCCACGATCTCGCTCACTCGATACCGAAGAGATAGGGGTAAAGCGGCTGTCCGCCATGATGCACTTCGACCTCGCAACCAGGACGGTTGTCCTGCACCCACACCTCGAGGTGCCGAGTAGCGGCCGGCGTGGCGCCTTCGCCTTCGATGATCGTGACGATTTCGTGGTCGTCGCTCACCAGGTTCGAAAGCAGACCTGCAGATGCATCGGCGAGGTCTGGGTTGATCGCAATAATTCCGTCGCGAGCGATGCCCAGCCAGTCACCCTTACTAATGGGGCCTGCATCGCTACTTGAATCGCGCACGGCCCGAGTGACTTCACCAGCAACAACATGGGCGGCGGCTTCAGACATAGCGCCGGCATTCGAAGCAGCAGTGCCTTCCGGGTCGTAGGCCAGCAACGACGCGAACCCCTCGGCAACACCACGTGTGGGGACAACGCGAACGTTCTTGGTGGTCATGGCATCAACCTGTTCGGCCACCGGAATGATGTTTTTGTTATTTGGCAACACCACAACATCGTTGGCCGGCGCCGCTTCAACCGCTTCGAGCAATTGAGCGGTTGACGGGTTCATGGTTTGACCACCGGTGACAATCACCTGCACGCCAAGAGAATGGAAGATGCGGCGAATGCCATCGCCAACCGATACTGCAACCACTGCGCACGGAACAGGGTCGTGTGTTGTCGCCGGTTCCGGGTTCATGGGTTCCGCTTCACGTACCCAACGTTCTTCTTCAACTTCTTCAAGAAGATCAGTGACACGAATGGAACGCGGACGACCAATCTCGACGGCGGCGTCGATGGTGGCGCCAATGTCGTCGGTGTGAATGTGGCAATTCCAA
>CAMCTW010000169.1 GCA_945878645.1 Bifidobacterium breve | reverse complement strand
GATTTCGAGCGTGGCTTCATCCGAGCTGAAGTCATTCATTGGGATGAATTGCTCGAGGTAGGCGCGTGGTCCAAGGCCCGTGACGCTGGAATCCTGCGGGTTGAAGGCAAGGAGTATCAGCCTGCCGATGGCGATGTGATGGAGTTCCGCTTCAACGTCTGAGGCTCGTAGCATCAGCGCTATGTCGTCGAGCGAATCTTCGGGGAATTGGCTCGTCCTTGAAGGGCGCGTGCTTGCCACACTCGAGATTGCGGTAAACCGGCGCGATCGTCGGCGCGGCTTACTTGGGCGCGACGGAGTTGAAGGAGCGATGCTCCTGCTGCCGGCCAAATCGGTACACACGTTTGGCATGAGATTCACGATCGATGTTGCCCATCTCGATGCGGATGGCACGGTTTTGCGACTTAGGACAATGAAGCCCAATCGTCTCGGTGCGTTCTTGCTGCGCTCGCGTTCGGTGATTGAAGCCGAAGCCGAAGCATTCGCCCGTTGGGGCGTCGTTGAAGGCGCTCGATTGGAGATTCGATGAGTTCCGCAGTGTCTGGTCGCTTGGTTCTCGTTGGAACACCCATCGGCAATCTTGGAGATATTTCGCCGAGGGCACTCGAGGCACTTGGACAGGCAGCAGTGGTCGCTTGCGAGGACACGCGCCGAACCGGTCGGTTGTTGTCGCATTTCGGGATCGCGTCGCCGACCTACATCGTTGTGAACGAACACACTGAAGGCGACGCCACAGAACGTCTACTCGGACACGTGCAGCGGGGCGACGTCGTTGTTCTCGTGAGCGATGCCGGGATGCCCGGGGTTTCAGACCCTGGCGAATTTTTGGTCTCGAAAGCGATTGAAGCCGGCGTCACCGTCGAAGTCGTTCCAGGTCCTTCGGCGGTACTTCATGCACTGGTTGCGAGCGGCCTCACGACATCGCGGTTTGTCTTTGAAGGATTTCTCCCTCGTAAGGGATCCGGGCGCGCGCTGCGACTTCGAGAACTCGCGGACGAACATCGAACGGCGGTTTTGTTTGAGGCCCCTCATCGACTTGCGAAGACTCTCAACGATCTTGCCGAAGTTTGCGGTGGCGAGCGTCGCATTGTGCTTGCGCGTGAGTTGACCAAACTCCATGAAGAAATCTGGCGTGGCTCGCTCGCTGAAGCATTGACGCGCTGCGGCGAGGTCGATCCTCGAGGCGAGTATGTCCTCGTGCTTGATGGCGCTGCCCCAAGGGCAGATGCGACTGACGACGAACTTCGTCAAGCTGCGCGCGAGTCGCTGGCCAAAGGAGCGTCCAAACGCGACGCAGCGGCTGCCGTTGCTGACGTATTTGCTGTGTCACGAAAGCGTGTCTACGACCTTGTGATCACGCTGCAGGCTTGAGTGGAATTTCAAAATCCGGCACCCCGACTGCCTACGCCTAAAGGTCAATCTTCGGAGCATCACTCATAAGCATCTGAATTTCTTGGCCATGATCAGCTCGCAGATTTCAAGTGATCTTCAAGAGAAAGCAGGAATAACCTCACGCCCGAACAGGCGAATCATCGCGGCGATGTCCCCGAAGTTTCCCAACGAGGCTTGGCCAGTGTCGGCGGGCAGACCGGCACCGAATGCCGTGTGCACGTGGTCGCACTGTGTGGTTGCTTCGTAGCCTCGGATTTGTCCGATCACGCGTTCTGGGTCGCCCCAAAGCAAACGGTCGGCGGCGATGTCTTCGGCGGTGATGTTTTCCCCGGCATCGATGCGAGCGAAGAGTTCCTTCTCTTCTTTTTCCTCGGCAGATTCGCGCCAGTGGATCATCAGTCCGTCGACGTACACCGGCAGAACTTCGGTGCGAACTTGCTCGTCGCTTTCTCCGACCCACGCGTAGCGTCGGAGTATCCAGTCGGCAGGTTTATTGAGCGCGGCGCAAGCTGGCCGGTAGATGTCGAGACACCGGAGAGCGGCTGCGAGAGATTGCACCGGACCACAGATCCATTCATCACCCAAACGCGCAGCTCGATCGACCGCGGCCGGAGCCACGCCCGCAACCCACAGTGGAGGACTGGGGGATTGAAGAGGCCGTGGATGCACAGTGAGTTCGGGGAACGAGTGAAAGCGGCCTTCGAACGAGGTGTTCTCGTTCTGCCATACCAATCGGAGAATCGTGAGCGCTTCTTCCATTCGTGCGCCGCGTTCTTTGAAGTTTGAGCCGTGTACGTCGTATTCGAGCGGCCACCAGCCCATTCCGACGCCGAGGGTGACGCGACCGCCAGAAATCTGATCGATAGTTGCGACCTGTTCAGCAACGCGAACTGGGTTGTGGATTGGTAACTGAAAGATGCCAGTGCCGACTCGCACAGTTGAGGTTCGGGCAGCAACTGCAGCCAGGAACGTGAGCGGATCGCTCAAGTTGCCAGGCATGAAGTGGTGATGGCCGATAGTGACGGTGTCGAAACCTGATTCCTCGGCAATGCGAGCGAGATCGAAGGTTTCGCGGAACGGATCAGGCGAAGAGAAGTCCTTCAGCAGCGGAAGCGAGAGTGAGAACTTCACAGCTCGAATGGTCCTTTGCCCATTTGGTCGCGAACGGTGACGATCTCGGGTTGGGTAAGTGAACGTCGCTGCCAGTTCGCTCCGTCGACAACAAGGGTGTGGCCACTGATGAATCGGGCATAGGGCGACGCAAGGAAAGTTGCGGCCCAGCCGAGTTCGCGTGGTCGGCCAACCCGCAATGCGGGCTGACACGCGTCTTTGTCGTTGGTTCGCGCGAGGTTGCCTTTGATGTCATCGGTCATGTCCTCGTGGGGCATGAGTCCGGGAACAAGACCGTTGACCTGGATGCCGTACGGGCCCCATTCCACGGCCAAGGTTTCAACCATGTTTTTGACCCCGGCCTTGGCGGCTGCGGAATGAGCAAACCCGGGACCACCCGTCCATGCATAGGTGGCCCCAATGTTGATGATGGAACCTGGCGTGTTCGCGTCGATGTGGCGACGGGCGAATTCTCGAGCACAGAAGTACGTGCCATTAAGGGTGATGTCGACGACAGTGCGCCACGCGTTTGGCGACATGTCTTCGGCGGGAACGGGGAAGTTGGCAGCGGCATTGTTGATGAGTACATCGGGTAGCCCAAACTTCGCGACTGCGGCGTCGAAAGCAGCCGCGATCGAATCGGGCTCGCGAATGTCGCACTGCACGGTGAGGGCCGGCGCGCCGAGAGCAGCCATTGCTTCGTCGGCCTGT
>CAMCTW010000168.1 GCA_945878645.1 Bifidobacterium breve | reverse complement strand
GCACTCGGTCACACGGATGTCGTGAAGTGCCTTTTCGAGGAGCACCCAAGTTCCAAGACTGTTGATGGCAAGGTCGAGGGCAGAAACTCCTTGCGGGCCGATCCGGAGCGCCTTTTCGGAAACCTGATCGTCGGTAATTGGGGCGAGGGCGGCCCGGTAACGCCGGGGCCAGGTCCGCATGGCGATGACCGCATCGGAAGGGGAGACCTGTGAAGAACCCTGTTCAGCCATGGGAAGCACGCTACCGGTGGAGGTGTTCCGAAGATCGAGAAGGCTCCCTGCTAGCGTTTCATTGTTCAAACGGTGCCGTTCTGCAGCGCTCACAAGGCGAGAGAATGGCCCAAACTGCCGCTGCAACCCCTGCGCGGCGCTTGCTCTACTGGAGGTAGCCATGCTTGACGGACGCTGGCGGACCAATATCGAAAAGGCATTGAAACCGGTCGGGGCAAAGTTGCTCAAGATCGGATTTACTGCCGACCGCCTTACCGCTCTCGGTGTCGTGATGTCTGCGTGTGCCGCGGTGGCGATCGCTGCGGGGTTCTTGCCGCTGGGTCTGCTTCTCCTTGTTCTGACTGGCCTGCCCGACGCTCTCGATGGTGCCGTCGCGAAAGCTGCCGGCACCGCCGGGCCCCGGGGGGCGTTCTTCGATTCAGTTGCCGACCGAGTGTCCGACACGATGCTCCTCGGTGGTGTTGCGTGGTATCTCGCTGACACTCACGGCGGGCTCATGCCGTTGTTGCCCATGGCAGTGCTCGGAGCGTCGCTGATTATTTCCTACGAACGGGCGAAGGCCGAGGCTCTTGGTTTTAACGCAAAGGGCGGCGTCATGGAACGCGCCGAACGAGTCATCCTTCTCGGACTTGGTCTTTTGTTCCCCGTACTCCTCATCCCCATACTTTGGGTGATGTTGGTTCTCACGATTGTCACTGCCATCCAGAGATTCGCCAAGGTCTGGAGTCAGGCTTCGCAGGAGCGGCCCACAGTTGCACCGACACGTCGAGCCTCTCGTCGTCGTGCGGCCCGGGCGACTCGCGCTGGATCATCGCAGTGGCGGCAGAACCTCCAGGCGCGTCGACGCCGTTAGGCGCTCATGGCGCTCGATCCGGTCACCGCGGCCTATCGCGCGGGCGCAGCCTTCTCGCGGTCAGTTCCGCGGCCACTTGCCGAACTCACCGCCAAAGGTCTGAGTCGCGTTGCGGCAACGGTGTCAAAAGAGCGGCGGATGTTGGTCGCCCGTCATCTTCATCGCGCTGATCCATCACTTGACGGCAAAGCACTCGATAGGGCAGTCGATGAGACATTCGACAGTTACGCGCGCTACTGGATCGATTCGTTTCGTCTCCCTCAGATGTCGCCAGAAGAAGTCGATTTCGGTTTTGCTTTTGAACAATTCGCCCATATTGCTGACGCACTGAAAGCCGGCAAGGGAGTGGTGGCGGTTATGCCGCACTTGGGCGGATGGGAGTGGGCCGCATTTTGGATGACGAAAGTGATGAAGATTCCCGTCACTGCGGTAGTCGAGTCGCTCGAACCTCCGGCCTTGTTTGAATTCTTCGTGGAGTTCCGTCGAGAAATCGGGCTGAACATCGTTCCGTTGGGGCCTGATGCAGGTAACGAGATTCTGAAGGCGTTGAACTCCAATCAGATCGTGTGTTTACTTGCCGACCGCGACATCATCGGTGACGGCGTTGAACTTGAGTTCTTTGGCGAAATCACGACGATTCCCGCCGGCCCCGCAACTCTCGCATTGCGCACTGGTGCTGCACTCATTCCGTGTGCTGTCTATTTCGAAGGCCGAACTGGTCATCACGCTGTCGTTGAACCACCGTTGGAAGTTGTTCGTGAAGGTCGACTTCGTGACGACGTTCGTCGAGTCACGATCGACTTGGCTGGTCGGCTCGAAGGTCTCATTCGCCACGCGCCGACGCAGTGGCATCTGCAACAACCGAATTGGCCGAGTGATTACGATGCGCTCGAAAAGTTGGGGAAACCCTATCCAAGACCAGAGCGTGGACCATCTTCGCTCGCCGCACGCGGCAAGAACTGAAATGCGCATCGGCATTATCTGCCCGTACAGCCTGACGCTTCCCGGTGGAGTGCAGGGGCAAGTTCTTTCTTTGGCGCGAGCGCTACGGACCCGCGGACACGATGTACGTGTTCTCGGTCCATGCGATGGCCCACCGCCCGATACCGGGGTCACTCCGCTCGGCGACAGCCTTCCCACTGCAGCAAACGGATCCGTTGCTCCTATTGCGCCTGATCCTTCTGCGCAACTGCGGACAATTCGGGCATTGCGTGACGAACGGTTCGACGTTGTCAATGTTCATGAACCTCTGGCCCCGGGTGTCTCAAATACAGCACTGCTGTTCAAGTCCCAGCCCATTGTTGGAACGTTTCACGCAGCGGGGGAGAGCGCTGCCTATCGCTGGTTAACTCCCGTGGTCCGCTGGCTCGCCCGCAAGATCGATGTGCGTTGTGCAGTTTCTACCGATGCGCGCGACATGGCAGTTCAAGCCGTTGGCGGTTCGTATGAATTGCTCTTCAACGGGGTTGACCTTTCTGCGTATTCCGGCGCACTCACCATGGCCCCGCAACCCCGAACAATTCTTTTCCTCGGTCGTCATGAGCCCCGCAAAGGACTTTCGGTCTTGCTTGACGCAATGGGAGAACTCCCTGCTGGAGTTCGGCTTGTCGTTGCTAGCGATGGTCCTGAAACAGAGGAACTGCGACGTCGAGTTGCCGGCGACACTCGGATCGAGTGGTTGGGTCGAATCTCAGAAGCCGAGAAAATTCAACGTCTTCGAACCTCGGACGTCTTTTGTGCTCCGTCGCTGGGCGGTGAGTCATTCGGGGTGGTCCTTCTCGAAGCGATGGCGGCTCGTACCGCTGTTGTCGCTAGCGATTTGCCCGGTTATGCCAATGTCGCTCGTGCTGATCAAGATGCGGTCCTTGTCCCGCCCGGTGATTCGCATGCGCTTGCGGGGGCATTGCGCTCGGTTCTCGATGATTCATCGCTGCGTTCATCGCTGGTGGTATCGGGTGCCGAACGAGCCCAGGGGTTCTCTATGGATTCTCTCGCTGAACGTTATGAAGCAATCTTCGAGCGAGTAGCAATCCGCCGGTAGTATCTCTTTGTCCTATCCCCTGAGCGAAGGTTTCGTGTGACCTCCACCCTCGAGCAATCGACGCCTCGTTCTGCTAGCTACGGAGCTGCTGC
>CAMCTW010000167.1 GCA_945878645.1 Bifidobacterium breve | reverse complement strand
GGGGTTATCCCATCACCGTCACCCGTCGGGAAGAAGAAGTCCTCCAGGCCATCTGCGACGGCTGCTCGACCCCAGAGGTGGCATCACGGCTCTATCTTTCGCAAAAGACCGTGAAGAATCACCTTGCGTCGATTTATCAGAAGCTCGACGCGCGCGACCGAACGCAGGCGGTTCTCACCGCGCTGCGTCTAGGGATCGTGCGTCTCGATTGATCACCGGCGTTGGCCGGTGAGACTCACTCGGCGGCGTCGGCCTCAGGAGCGACGGCCTCAGGGGCGGCCTCGGCAGCGGCAGCGGCTTCAGCCGTTGTCGGCACTGGCGGGATCGAGGTATCGCCCTGTTCGGCGTAGTACTCAGCCCACGCTTCTTGAGCTTCAGTGGTCTCGCCACCGATGTAGTTGCCTTCGGTGTCGTAGGCGTGCTCACCGAAGTGCTCCTGGTACTCAGCAGCGACAATGCCGCCTTCGGCAGCCTGTTTGATGGAGAGGCTGATGCGGCGACGCTGAAGGTCGAGGTCGATGATCTTGACCCAGAGTTCTTCGCCCGGCGTGACGACCTGCTCGGGAAGATCGACATGGTGAGCCGACATTTCCGAAATGTGCACGAGGCCTTCGATGCCCTCGCCAACCTGCACAAACGAACCGAACGGAACGAGCTTGGTGACACGGCCGTAGACGAGTTCGCCAACCTGATGGGCCGTGGCGAATTCCTGCCATGGATCCTGCTGGGTGGCCTTGAGCGAAAGACTGATGCGCTCGCGGTCGAGATCGACCTCGAGGACCTGAACGTCGATTTCGTCGCCAACCTGCACAACGGAACCGGGGTGGTCGACGTGCTTCCAAGACAGCTCGGAAACGTGGACGAGGCCGTCCATGCCGCCGAGGTCGACGAATGCACCGAAGTTCACGACTGAAGACACAACACCGCGACGGTTCTCGCCGGGCTTGAGGTTGGCGAGGAAGTCTTCGCGCTGTTCCTTCTGGGTCTCTTCGAGCCAGCCCCGACGCGAGAGCACAACGTTGTTGCGGTTCTTGTCGAGTTCGATGATCTTGGCGTCGAGGGTGCGGCCGACATACGGCGCAAGGTCGCGAACACGACGCAACTCGACGAGGGATGCGGGGAGGAAGCCGCGGAGACCGATGTCGATAATGAGACCGCCCTTGACGACCTCGATGACTGGGCCGCTGACAACGCCGTCTTCTTCTTTGATCTTTTCGATTGTTCCCCAGGCACGCTCGTACTGTGCGCGCTTCTTGGAAAGAACGAGACGACCTTCTTTGTCTTCCTTCTGCAGAACGAGTGCCTCGATGACCTCGCCCATTGAAACGATTTCGGAGGGATCGACGTCATTGCGAATCGAAAGTTCGCGAGAAGGGATGACGCCTTCAGACTTATAACCAATGTCGAGAAGAACTTCGTCGCGGTCAACCTTGACCACGGTGCCTTGAACGATCTGTCCGTCTTCAACCTGCACCATTGATGCGGTGTACGCATCGTCGAGTGACATTCCACCAAGATCGTCTTCAATGACCTGACGCGGAACGTACGTGCCGTCAGCGGCGAAACTTCCCATACCTGCTGGTGCTTCAGCGACTGCGACGGCGGCCGGAGTGGCCTCTTCGGTGGTGGACTGCTCGGACACAGGTTTCTCTCTTCGATGGACAGGAAGTAGGGGATAGGAAATCTCCTGCGCAGGCGCATGGGAGAACGGCAAGGCTAGACCTCTGTCCACAGGCCCCGCCAGCCCGCAAAGGGATCATCAGCCCATTGGTCGGGTGGCCACGAGCAAAAACTCGGGTCGGTTGATCTCCGGTGTCCGTCGGGCGTAGTCCCCCGGCGTTACCGACCACACCGCATCGGTCTGCAATCCCGCCCTCGAGGCCAGTAACCGCAGTTCTCTCGGGGTGAAGCAGGTCGTCCACAGGTCCTTGAGAGTTTCGGTCCCATCGGGGGCCTTCAGGGGCGCTAGCTCGTGGTTGACCCCGGCATCGACATCGAACGAATCGGTGTCTTCCAGCCAGTTCACCTGGAAGTACGAAGAAAAGGCAGACACCGCAATACGGCCGCCGGGGACGAGAGCCCGCGCCATTCCATCGAGCACGGCGCCATCGGGGTCGGGTCCAGCGGCGGCCGCTCCCCCGGCTAATCCAAACGCTCCCTGACACAGCGAGATCACCGCATCGAACTCGGTATCGAACGGGAGCGACCGGGCATCGAGTCGCTCAAACGTCGCGAGGGCCGGCGCATCTTCACGCGCAAGGTCAATGAAAGTCTGTGAGATATCGATGCCGTGCACGGCGATACCGAGTTCCGCCAGTGCGTAGGCATGACGGCCCGGACCGCATCCAACGTCAAGCACGCGCATTCCGGGTTTGAGTTCGAGTTCGTCAATGAGGAACGCGACTTCGTTCGCCGTTCCCATCGTGAACGAATACCGCAGATACGACGAACCAAGGTGATCGGCGATGCCTTCAAACCAATGGTCTTGGCCAGACTCGCTCACATCAACCTTTCGCCGCTGCCCAAGAGTCACCATGCGAGAGGTGGACTTCGAGAGGAACACGAAGATCGAACGCACCCGACATCGCCTCAAGAACGATCGCCGTCACCGCGTCGAGATCGGCAGGCGGAACTTCACAAATGACTTCGTCGTGCACCTGCAAGATGAGCCGACTCGTTGAACCCGCCGCATCGAGGGCTTGATCGAGTCGAATAAGTGCGACCTTGAAGATGTCGGCGGCGAGGCCTTGGATTCCGGCATTCATTGCTTGACGCTCGCCGGCCTGACGAATGCGGAAGTTGTCAGATGCAAGCTCAGGGATCTGACGGCGACGGCCAAACAACGTTTCGGTATAACCCCGCTCGCGCGCTTCGGCGATTGTCTTGTCCATGTAATCGTGCACGGCAGGGAACGCTACGAAATACGCGTCAAGAATTTGCTGCGCCTCGCCAATGGAGACACTCAATCGTTGCGCAAGACCAAATGCTTCCATCCCGTAAGCGAGTCCATAACTCACCATTTTTGCTCTCGACCGTTGTTCGATCGTGACCGAGTCGGGGTCGACATCGAAAACTCGCGCCGCTGTGGCGTTATGAATGTCTTCGCCGGATTCGAATGCCCCGATCAGACCTGGATCTTCTGCGAGGTGCGCAATGCCGCGAAGTTCGATCTGGTTGTAGTCAGCAATGAGCAGCGTGTAGCCCTTGGCCGGCACGAATGCTTTCCGGAATTCGCGACCGAGTTCACTGC
>CAMCTW010000166.1 GCA_945878645.1 Bifidobacterium breve | reverse complement strand
GCCCAGGTGTCGACCATCGTGTTGGCCCCTACACGCGCCCCGATGTTCACATAACTCGGCATCATGACCACACCGCGATCGAGAAACGATCCGTAACGAGCCGATGCACCGGGAACAACGCGCACACCCGATGCGGCAAAGTCACGCTTCAGCGGAATCTTGTCGGCGTATTCAAACGGTGCCAGTTCAATCGTGGCCATCTGCGAAAGGCGGAAGTACAGAAGAATGGCGTGCTTGAGCCACTGATGAACGATGGGTTCACCATCGGCCCCCAACTCAGCAACCCGCGCCTCGCCTGAATCGAGCAGCGCAATTGCCTGCCCGACAGCAGCTACCGCGTCGCCATCGGACGCGCTCAGAGCGTCTCGGTTGTTCCAGAGTTCGTCAATTGTCGCAGCAAGATCAGCCATAGCGAGAGAGGCTACCGCCCGACCCGCTGTGGCTTGACCTGCATTCTTTCGGCAGCGTTGTTGGCCGAATCAATGAGGCCGGACCCGCGACCACATTGGCTCAAAGAACTCCGAGACGTCGACCAACCAGTTCAAGACGCTCGGTAGATTGCACAACGGCGACACGAATAAATGGGCTTCCTTCGGGACCGTAAAACTCGCCCGCTGACACCAAGGCACCACCATCAGCAGCGAGACGCTCGACTAACGCCCACGAATCGCCGTTGGGCGCGGGTGCCCAGAGATAGAAAGCGCCGCCAGGCATTGGAGCATCAACGTCAATCCCCTTGAGAACGCTGCGGAAGAGTTCAAGACGCTCGATGTAACGCGCTCGCTGCACCTCTACATGTACCTGGTCATTCCACGCTGCAGCAGCCGCAGCCTGAACGGGGCCCGGCACCATGAACCCAGCGTGCTTACGCAGTTCTGACAAGTAGTGAACAAGATCGCCATCGCCGGCGTAGAACCCAGCGCGTACACCCGCAAGGTTCGAACGCTTCGACAATGAATGAACAGCCAACACGCCGTCGAGACCGTGTTCAAGAATTGTCCGACCGGGCCCGTCCCATGTGAACTCGACATAACACTCGTCGGAAATCACCGGGACGTTGTGCGCACGTCCCCACTTCGCTGCTGCTTCAAGGTCATCGAGATGTCCCGTTGGATTCCCCGGCGAGTTCACCCACAGACACAACGCTCGAGCTGCGTCGGCAGGATCAATGGCATCGAGGTCGCTTCGACCGTCGGCAGTAACTGGAACTGGCACCGCACGTGCTCCAGCAAGTTCCGCCCCCATCGCATAGGACGGATAGCTGATAGCGGGATACAGCACCGTGTCGCGGTCAGGGGTGCGCAGGCGAAGCCAATGCGGGAGCCCGGCGACGAACTCCTTGCTGCCAATGCACGCGGCAATCTCTTTCGCACCAACGCTGACGCCGAGTTCGCGCTCCATCCAACCCATCGCCGCTTCGCGATACGCGGGAAAGCCGATCGATGCTGGATAGCTGCGCTCGCTTGCCGATGTGGCGAGCGCTTCGATGACAACTGCTGGCGGAGGGTCGAAGGGGTCGCCTATCGAGAGGTCGACTATCCCACCCTCGTGCGCCGACGCGATCGACTTGAACGCATCGAGCCGATCGTAGGGATAGGGCGGCGGTGTGAATCCGGCGGTCATGAACGCAGAGTCTGACCGCTCACGACGTACTCGTGAAGACGGCTCACCGAAACCTCGTCGAGGCGGGCCCGGACCAGCATTCCGTCGTCGGTAGCAGTCTCAACGAGGACTTCACCTTCTCGATGCAGTGCGGCGAGGAGATCTCCTCGATCAAACGGCACCAAAAGTTCAGTGATGTTCGAAAGTCCACGCAACCGATCGGCTAGAGCACGCAGCATGTCCGCCACGCCCTCACCGGTTTTCGCCGACAGCGCCACGCATCCGGGATGGTCTTCAAGGACTTCTTTGGCCCCATCTGGGTCGACATCGATTTTGTTCACCACGAGCATCTGGGGAACGTCTGCTGCACCGATTTCGTTGAGTACACGATCGACTGCTTCGATATTCGATTCGGGATCAGCAGCGGAACCGTCGATGACATGCACCAAGAGATCGGCATCGACTACTACTTCAAGTGTCGACTTAAACGCCTCAACCAGTTGCGTTGGAAGCTTGGTGATGAATCCAACCGTGTCGGTGAGCAACACCGCTTCACCGCCGGGCAGTTGCAACCGCCGCGTGGTGGCATCGAGTGTGGCGAAGAGCCGATCTTCCACAAGAACGCCAGCATCGGTGAGGTGATTCAGCAGTGTGGATTTGCCGGCGTTGGTATAGCCAACGATGGCAACGCGATGCAGCCGCGAACGTTGTCGGGATTTCGCCTGTGTGTCACGCACCCGTGAGATCTCGCGCAGATCGCCTTCGAGTTTGTGCATGCGTCGCTGAAGTCGCCGACGATCTACTTCGAGCTGGGTTTCGCCGCCGCCCTGACGAGCGCCAATGCCACCACCCTGACGCGAAAGCTGATTGCCCTTTCCGCGCAGGCGCGGAAGTCGATAGCGAATCTGCGCCAGTTCGACCTGCGCCTTGCCTTCAAGGCTGTGAGCGTTTTGTCCGAAGATGTCGAGGATGACAGCTGTGCGATCGATTGCGGAACGCCCGAGAAGTTTTTCAAGGTTGCGTTGCTGCGCCGGAGACAGTTCGTTATCAAACACCACCGTGTCGGCATCGACTGCTTCGCAGAGTTCGCGCAATTCCTCGACCTTGCCGCTGCCGAGGTAGGTCGCCGGATCAGGAGAATGTCGACGCTGAACTACTCGGGCGATGCTGTCGGCACCAGCCGTGTCGACAAGAAGGGCGAGTTCATCGAGATGACGTTCGGTGTCGAATTCGTCTCCTGCAGGAAACGTCACACCAACCAGCACGATCCGCTCACGGAACGTGCGGTCGATGAGCCCCGAATTTTCACCAGCGAACGCGCCGAAGCCGCCGCGGTGATCGCCGATAATCGGCGAGGTGGGTTCAGGCATCCGGGATCTCGATGGTGGCGATGTGTTGAGACGGTCCTATAAGGATCGGTTCCGCATCCGGGCTTGCTGCGACGATGACTTCAGCCGAACCGCCCGGCATCACAACTCGAACTTCACGCCCGACGAGCCCCCATTGATGGGCCAGGGTTGCTGCCGCCACTGCGCCAGTGCCGCAGGCTTCGGTCACGCCAGCGCCGCGTTCCCATACCAAGAGGTCAAGCGAATCGGCTTCGCTTCCAACGGCGATGAACTCCACATTGATGCCAGCATCAAATTGCGATTCGATCCACGAACCGGTGCCGACAAGGTCGACC
>CAMCTW010000165.1 GCA_945878645.1 Bifidobacterium breve | reverse complement strand
GTGCGATCACATGTTGATGTTCGCGGCGACATCCGCTTCGGGGGTCAGCGAGAATCGGCCAACCCAACACTTCAGCAAGACGCAAAACTGCTTCAGGCTCATCGATGCCGCCGCCAGCAACAATCACTCCGCGCAATGGCAGCGGCCCTGGATCAGTAAACGGATCTCCGGAATCGACAATGACTTGTTGCCGGTCTTCCAACGGCGTTAATTGCGCTGGAACACCAAGAAGCGGTTCATCGAATGGGAGATTGCAGTGAACCGGCCCGGGGTCCGATCCCGCAGTGGCCCACCATGATTGTTTTGCAAGAAAGCGCCAAGAGGACGCGTTCTCGGTCGACGGGAGTGGGCCATCGAATTCTGCTCGCACGGAGCCGCCGTAGAGCCCCACCTGATTGATCGTTTGAGGAGCACCGACACCACGAAGCCGAGGCGGCCGATCGGCGGTTACGACGAGCAAGGGCACCCGATCGAGATCGGCCTCGACAACAGCCGGATGAAATTCGACTGCAGCTGTTCCGCTGGTGCAAAGCACAAGCGCGGCGCGCCCAGTCACACGAGAAAGCCCGAGCGCCATAAACGATCCTGAGCGCTCGTCATGATGGACATGAACGCTCACACGATCATCGGATGCGAGCGCAACCGCCATGGGTGTCGACCGCGATCCAGGACACACCACTGCATCGGTCAGACCGTTGCGAACCCACTCGTCGACGAGGGTGGCGCAGAACGTTGCGTTGAGTACGCCGTTGTCCTGGTCAGTCATGTACTCAGCCTACGGTCCGCGCCGGCCCGGCCTCTACGCTGGGCAGGTGGCTTCCCAACTTCTTTCCAGCATCGGGTCGGGCACAACTGCTGACACCACCTCAATAACGTTGCTGCATGGTTTCACCCAGACCGCCGAATGCTGGGGTTCATTCGCTGACCAACTCGCTACGAGCCATCCGATCTTGGCAATTGACCTTCCCGGCCATGGCGGTTCGGCAGCGATCCGTGGCGATCTGACGCAATCAGCGGCCATGGTCGCATCGACCATCACCCCGAGCATTGTCATCGGCTACTCGCTTGGCGGCCGGATCGCCCTGCACCTCGCCCTTGCGTTTCCTGATCTCGTCGAACGACTCGTCCTAATTGGGGCTACTGGCGGACTCGACAGCGAGGAAGAACGTAAGCAGCGTCGCGTTGCCGATGAGTCACTTGCTGATCGTCTTGAGGAAGTCGGCGTCAACGCGTTCCTTGACGAGTGGCTTGCGCAACCAATGTTTGCGTCGCTCACCGCCGAACAATCGTTTCGCGAACTTCGAGCCACGAACTCCGCGGCTGGTTTGGCCTCAAGCTTGCGACTGTGCGGAACCGGTACCCAAGAATCGTTATGGAGTCGCCTTGGGGAGCTCACCATGCCAGTGCTCGTCATCGCTGGCGCCAACGACGAAAAATTCACACACCTTGGCCATCGTCTCGTTGAATCAATCGGAACGAACGCTTCGATACAACTCATCCATAACGCCGGACACAGCGCACAGTTAGAGAACCCCGCAGCAACCGCCTTGGCAATTACTGAGTGGCTGTCAGAAACGCTGTGATCAGCCGCCGATGAACAATCCGACCGAGATCAACACACCAAAGGCCAACTGGATCTTTCCCGTTGCTCCAAGAACTGGAATCAACGCGGGTCCGCGGGCACCTTCGATGATCCGCTGCACGGGCTTGCGGGCAAGGAGAACTGCGAACATCGAGAACGCACCCGCAGGGCGTTGCGATAGTCCGCAAAGGAACGGCACCGTGATGAACGGGGCGACGATAAGGACGATGTAGAGCACCCGTGTCCACTTGTCTCCAAGTCGAACGGCGAGTGTTCGCTTTCCTGCTGTGGTATCGCCGGGGATATCGCGGAGATTGTTCACGACCAACAACGCGGTAGCGAAAAGCCCGACCGGAACAGAAATCAACAGTGTGAGTGGCGTGATTCGTTCGATTTGAACGAAGGCCGATCCCGTCGTCGCAACAATGCCAAAGAAGACAAAGACGAAGACCTCGCCAAGGCCGGCATAGCCATACGGCCGCGGACCCCCCGTATAGAACCAAGCAGCGGCGATTGCGACGGCGCCCACAGCAATCAACCACCAACTCGTTGTCGCTGCAAGAGCGAGTCCGGCGACTGCGGCAACACCAAATGATGCGAATGCTGCACGCTTCACCGCGCTTGGAGTTTTACGCCCCGACCCAGTGAGCCTCATCGGTCCCACCCGATCGGCATCAGTACCGCGAATTCCATCGGAATAATCGTTGGCATAGTTGACGCCAATTTGCAGCGCGAGCGAGACGACGAGAGCCGCTGCGAAACGCCAGATGATGAGCCCCTTCAACGCATTGGTGTCACCGTTCATACCGGCCGCAGCGGCGGTCCCGACGAGAACAGGAACCAGTGCCGCGGGCAGGGTTCGGGGTCGAGCACCAGCAATCCAGTCCTTCATGGCGCAAGTGTGGCCCTTGGAACTCGAACCCGCCGAATCTGAGACCTAGCCTCAACCCCGATGCAGGAATTAGTGGCGATCGCCCAGACCGGACAGCGCTTTGTCGAGACCCTCTCGCAGGCCTGGGAGCGCGGCGACGCCGTTCTGCCCCTCGACCCTCACCTCCCGGCTGCAGCCCGGGATTCGCTCCTCTCCGCCCTCTCTCCCACCCTGCTGGTCGATGCGGAAGGCGACGAGCATCGGCTCAATGGCCGAAAGGTCGAATCCGGCGATGCCCTCGTGGTTGCGACCTCTGGAAGCACGGGCACGCCGAAGGGCGTTGTGCATACCCACGCATCCCTCGAGGCATCAGCACGATCAACCTCAACCGCACTCGGCGTCGATGTCTCAAACGATCGTTGGTTGTGTTGCCTGCCACTCACCCACATCGCCGGTCTCGCCATCGTGGTTCGCTCGCGTACGTTCGAGATTCCGCTTGTCGTCCATGATCGATTCGACAGTCAGGCGGTAGAGAACGCAGCCCGAGAAGGAGCGACACTTACCTCGCTCGTTCCAACCACACTCGCCCGTGTTGATCCGAGTCTCTTCCGTCGCATCATTATTGGTGGTCAAGCAACGCCTCAGAACCTTCCCGATAATTGCCGAGCGAGTTACGGCCTGACCGAAACCGGTAGCGCTGTTGTGTTCGATGGCGACATCCTCCCCGGGGTCGAACTTCGAATCGTTGACGGTGAGATCCAAGTACGCGGCCAGATGTTGTTGCGCTGCTACCGAGATGGCATCAACCCCCGCACCGCCGATGGTTGGTTCCCCACCAACGACGGAGGCGAACTGGCTAACGGGCGACTCG
>CAMCTW010000164.1 GCA_945878645.1 Bifidobacterium breve | reverse complement strand
ATCCTCGCACATCGTGTACTTGGCGTGTCGCGTGCGACCATGTTTTCTGAAGGTGGCGACTCGCGATACGTTGCCAAGACGCTGAGGCGCCACGGTGGCACCTCTCGGGAGGAGCTAGAGATGGACATCAAGGCCGGTAGTCGACTCGCTTGCCCAGAGTGCAGCGTCGAACTCGTCGTGGTCCGTCCCCCGAGCTCGCCCGTTGTCCTTACCTGTGGTGGCGTCGAAGTGGTCGACGCTGCGGCCGATCGCCCAGGCGGTGGGCACGCCGATGCCAGTGGTGACGGCACGCTCGTTGGCAAGCGTTATGCCGACGAAGACTCGGGTATTGAGGTCCTGTGCGCCAAGCCTGGTCCCGGTGCGTTGGCCGCTGATGGGCGTGAAGTCCCCATCAAGGGTGCCAAGCCACTTCCATCCTCTGATTGATCTGAAGGTCGTCGCGTGAATCTTTCGCTTTTGCTCGAGATGTCGGCATCGACGCTCGAGGATCGTCCCGCGGTTACCTCAGGGTCGCGGACTCTGAGTTACGCGCAGCTCGATGCTGCGGCTCGGCGATGCGCGGCAAAGTTTCTTTCAATGGGCGCGACTGGTGTCGTCTATTGCGGAACGAACGACGCGAGTTTCCCAATCGCAGTCTTTGGCGCTGCATATGCGGGGCTCCCGTTCATTCCGCTGAACTATCGACTGGGCGATGAACAGCTTCAACCATTGGTAGAAGCAAACCGTGGTGCAGTGATCATTGCTGAGACAGCGAGAGTTCCTGGCGCCGATCCCGAAAAGGTTGTCCTTCGGTCAACGTTGCTCGACGCTGAATTTTCGACGAAGGCCGATATCGAACTACCGGCTTTCGTCGATCCCGAAGACGTCGCAATTGTTCTCTACACATCTGGAACTTCAGGTACACCGAAAGCAGCACTGCTTCGCCATCGCCATCTCACCGCATACGTGATCGGCACTGTTGAATTCGCCGGAGCTGAACCAGAACAGGCCGCACTTGTCACGGTTCCGCCGTACCACATCGCCGGTTTGGCAAACCTTTTGTCGAACCTGTACTCGGGCCGTCGCATTGTGTACCTCGAATCCTTCGATGCTCAGGTATGGCTCGACACAATCCGCAATGAACGAATTACGCAGGCAATGGTTGTCCCAACGATGCTGGCTCGTGTTGTTCAATTGCTCGATGGTTCGCCGGCCGATGCGCCATCGCTGGCAACGCTTTCTTACGGCGGAGCGCGCATGCCGCTTCCCGTTCTTGAACAAGCCCTTGAATTGTTCGCGGGCACTGGATTCGTGAATGCCTATGGGCTGACGGAAACCTCATCGACGATTGCGTTGCTCGGACCTGAAGATCACGATGCGGCATTTGCCGGCGATCCAGTTGCCAAAGTTCGTCTTAGCTCGGTTGGCAAAGTGCTTCCCGGTATTGAGGTTGAAGTGCGTGACGAAGATGGCACCCTCCTCGCTGTCGGCGAACCCGGGTTGGTCTTCCTCCGGGGTGAACAGGTTTCGGGGGAATACGAAAGCGGAAGCGTCGTCGATGCCGAAGGATGGTTCCCGACCAAAGATCGCGGTTGGATCGATCAAGACGACTATCTCTTTATTGAGGGTCGCGCCGATGACACCATTATTCGCGGGGGCGAGAACATCGCCCCGGCGGAAATCGAAGACGTCTTACGTCGGCACGAAGCGATTGCCGATGCCGCTGTTGTAGGAATCCCCGATGATGAATGGGGGCAGCAGATCGCTGCTGTCGTTGTTATGAAGCCGGGGGTGTCGGTATCGGTCGACGAACTCCACGACTATTGCCAGTTGCATCTGCGCAGTTCAAAGACCCCCTACCGCATTGAATTCCGCGACGAATTGCCGCATACGCCGACGGGCAAGCTTCTTCGCCGTGAGGTCCTCGCCGATCTCCTGGGCTGAACATTTCGCGTTCTGTCTCCTAGATTGTCAGTTGTGGATTTCACTCTCGACGACGATCTCCGTGCGCTGAAAGCCGAGGCCGAAACATTCGCGGCCGCAGCTGTTGCAAAGTACGGCCGCTTTAACGATTCGTGGCTGTGTTCGTTTTCGCGTGAGTGTTCTCAAGAGTTGGCAGAACGAGGCTGGATCGGCATGACGTGGCCGAAAGAATTCGGTGGTGGTGGTCGCTCTCCGGTTGATCGATTGATTGTGAGCGAAGCGCTCATCACGGCGGGTGTTCCAATCGGCGCCACGTGGTTTGCTGATCGGCAGATGGGTCCGGGCCTTTATACGTTTGGCACCGCAGAACAGTGTGAGCGTTATCTCCCTGAGATCTTGGCGGGTGATGTCACGTGGTGTATCGGCATGTCGGAACCAAACAGTGGGTCCGACCTGGCTTCATTGACGACTTCGGCGGTTCGCGACGGCGATGAGTGGGTCATTAACGGACAAAAAATCTGGACATCGTTCGCACATGAATCTGACTATTGCTATTTGATCTGTCGCACGGAGTCGGTTCCCAACAAACCGCACCTGGGTATCAGCGAAATTATCGTGCCAATGGACACCCCGGGAATTGAAGTCCGATCGATTCGGGACATGGTCGATGCTCGTCACTTCAATGAAGTGTGGTTTGACAACGTACGAGTGCCGATCGGAAATCTTGTTGGCGTTGAGGGAAATGCGTTTTCTCAGACGATGCGTCAACTTGAACATGAGCGCGGGGGAATCGACCGTTTGGTTTCGAACCGGGCGCTGTACTTGCATGCCCGCGAGATGGCCGACACGACCGATCCGATCATTCGGCAGGAGATCGCCGAACTTGAGATCGGCTATACCGTCGGCCGATTGCTGGTCTACCGAAGTGTGCTGGGCCAGACGCCGGCGGGTTTCGCTGCCGGAACAAAATGTGTTTGCACCGAGTACGAACAGCGAGTCGCAGACTTTGCTGCCCGGATCATGGGCCCAGAAGCAATGTTGCATTCGGAATGGTCGACGCAAATTGCCTATGCCCCGGCCTACACAATCATGGGGGGCACTTCGAACGTCATGAGAAATATTCTCGGTGACCGGGTTTTGGGCCTTCCGCGTTGACGGGTCGGCACTTCGGCCTGAGACAGGCAACAATGAACAAATGATCACGCTCGAAGTTTCTGACCGTGTTGCGACTATCACCCTGAATGACTCGGGACGCCGGAACATTGTTTCCGCGGCACTCAACGCTGCTGTGGCCGAGGGGATGGATGAGCTCGAATCTCGTGATGATGTCGGCGCCATCGTTGTTACTGGAGCGCCGCCGGCATTCTGCGCAGGCGCTGATCTCGACGACCTCGCCGCGTGTGACACGGAAGAAAAACTGCGCACGATCTATTCAGGGTTTCTTCG
>CAMCTW010000163.1 GCA_945878645.1 Bifidobacterium breve | reverse complement strand
GCGTCGGGCACGGGGGCGAAGGTCACGGCGGTGGTTACAACGGTTGACTCTTCTCGGCGAGTGCCGTCGGCCTCGATCAACAACGCACAAACGCCAGTGTGCACGTAGTGCACAGAATCGGAGAGTTTGCGCATGAGGGCGCGGGCATCGTCTTCGTCAATAGGTTTGCCAAGTAATTCGCCGTTGAGATCAACGGTGGTGTCGGCGGCTATTACGAGTTCGCCGGGACCAGCCACGGCTGCCGCTTTCTCGCGTGCCAGCCGCCGCACATAGTCGGCACCAGCTTCACCGGAGTGCACTGATTCGTCGATATCGGCCGGACGTACCGCAAAGGACAACCCGAGATCAGCGAGGAGTTCTTGGCGGCGGGGCGAAGCGGAAGCCAATACAAGTTTCATGGTCACAGTTTCATCCACCGCTTACCGACGCATCGGCAAGCGCATCGGGTGGGGCCGTGGCTTCGGCATCAAGCCAGCCGTCGGGGATGATGACTGAGTGCGGGCCGGTTTGCGTGCCACGTGGGCGAGCGGCCGTTACTGCATCGACGGTGAGTGAATGATCAAGCGCGGCGAGTTGATCATCGAGCTCCGCGAACGATGCAACCAATGTGAGTTTGCGGCGGGCCACAGAACCAACGGCGTACCCAGTGAGGTACCAGCCAAGATGCTTGCGCATCATCAACATGGCGCGACGTTCACCGACTGATTCAGCAAGTAAGCGAGCATGCTCCGCCGCAATGATTGCGACCTCACCCAACGGTGGTTCAGGCCGTATGGGGCGGTCGGCGAACACGTCGGCAAGTTGACCGAAAAACCATGGGCGGCCCAAACAGGCGCGACCAACAACGACGCCGGCACAACCGGTTTGTTCCATCATCAACAGCGCATCTTGAGCGGTCCAAATATCGCCGTTACCAAGAACAGGAACATCGGGAACGGCTTCGACGAGCGCGGTGATCGCGTCCCAATGAGCGCGACCGGAATAACGCTGAGCGGCCGTGCGGGAATGGAGCGCAACCGCTTTGGCTCCGCTATCGGCGGCGATGTGACCGGCTTCGAGGTAGGTGAGGCGATCTTCGTCGAGACCCATGCGCATCTTGACCGTGACTGGCACCCTGCCACCCGAGGCAGCGTCGGCGGCGTCAACCGCGGCCGAAATGATCGCGGCCAGAAGGCGAGGACGAGTCGGCACCGCAGCGCCGCCACCATGGCGCATGACTTTGGGGGCGGGGCAGCCGAAATTGAAATCGAGGTGATCGACCCGACCCTCGCCGATCAGTCGACGCACCGCCTCGGCGACAACAATCGGATCGGTGCCGTAGAGCTGCAGCGACCGAGGAGATTCATCGGGAGCGAACGAGGCCAACTGCCAACTCTTCTCGCCGCCTTCGAGCAGGCCGCGAGCGTTCACCATCTCACTCACGTACAGGCCAGCGCCGTAGCGGCGACACAGGCGGCGGAAGGCGCTGTTGGTGACACCGGCCATTGGCGCAAGCACGACGGGCGGGTCGACCGTCAGAGGGCCGATGGTGAGAGAGCGCTGCACGAACCGTCACGCTAGCGAGGCCCGGTAGGGTCACCCCTATGACTGCGCAGGTGCTTGACGGGGAACTCGTAGCGGCGGGAATCAAGGCCGATCTGGCCGGTCGGGTCCAGGCCCTGATCGGACGCGGTATCACCCCGGGTTTGGGCACGGTTTTGGTGGGCGACGACGGCCCTTCGTCTAACTACGTCTCCATGAAGCACCGCGACTGTGAGGCCCTCGGCATCACCTCGCACCATGCTCATTTGCCCTCCGATGCCACTCAGCAGGACGTTCTCGACGTGATCGCCCGGTTCAATGCCGACCCAGCCGTCGATGCCTACCTCATGCAGTACCCGTTCCCGAAGCATCTCGATTTCGAAGGTGCGCTACTCGAGGTCGACCCCGCAAAAGATGTCGACGGTCTCCATCCGGTCAACCTCGGCCATCTGGTGCAGGGTGTCGATGGTCCACTTCCCTGCACCCCGGCAGCCATTCAAGCGTTGCTGGCGCATTACGGCGTGCAGATCGAAGGACGTCACGTTGTCATTGTTGGTCGCGGTCTCACGATTGGTCGACCGCTGGCGAACCTGCTCACGCTTAAGCGACCAAATGCGAATGCTGCTGTCACTGTCGTGCACACCGGCGTTGCCGACTTGGGCGCGTACACGCGTGAAGCCGACATCATTGTTGCTGCCGCTGGTTCACCTGGGCTCATCACGCCGGACATGGTGAAGCCCGGCGCTGCAGTTGTTGCCGCAGGTGTGTCGTTCGAAGGAAAGAAACTCGTTTCCGATGTGGCCGATGATGTTGCAGAAGTTGCTGGTTGGTTGTCGCCACGCATCGGTGGAGTCGGCCCTATGACTCGCGCCATGTTGTTGGTCAATACTGTTGAGGCTGCAGAACGCCGCGTGGAGCAGCGCTGACTATGGCCTATATCTCCGACCTTCTTGCCGCGGGCCGCACTTGTTCGTTTGAGTTCTTCCCACCAAAGACCGACGACGCAGCGCGTAAACTTGAAGAAACCATCGCCGAACTTGCGCCGCTTGATCCGTCGTTTGTTTCGGTGACCTATGGCGCAGGTGGTTCGACTCGTGAACGCACCCGCGACGTTGTAATCAATATCGAACGCAATATCGGAATCACTGCGATGGCGCATCTCACCTGTGTTGGTCACACCCGTGCGCAACTCGACTCATTGCTCGATGAATACAAAGCTGCCGGAGTGTCGAACATCCTTGCGCTTGCTGGCGATCCGATTCTCGACGATGACGGGGTCGTTGCTGACAGTGAATTTGAGTTCGCCATGGAACTTGTGGAACTCATTAAAGAAAAGGGCGACTTCTCGATTGGCGTTGCCGCTCATCCTGAGGGTCACCCGCGTTCGGAGGATCTTTATTCCGATCGTCGTCACTTGGCCGACAAATTGAACCTGGCCGATTTTGCAATCACGCAGTTCTTTTTTGAAGCCGAGCCTTATTTGCGTCTCGTTGAAGGACTCTCAGCGTTTGGCTGCGATAAGCCCGTGCTTCCCGGCATCATGCCGGTTACCAACGCCGCCCAGGTCGTGCGTTTCGCACAACTTGCTGGCGCAGAGTTTCCGCCGCATCTCGCATCCCGCTTCGATGCCATTGCCGATGACGGCGATGCAGTTCGTGCGCTGGGCGTGGAGTTGGCCAGCGAACTATGTCAGCGGTTACTCGATGAAGGCGCGCCGGGTTTGCACTTCTACACACTCAATCGCTCAACGGCGACCCGCGAAATCGCAGCAAATCTTGGTCTCGGCGGCGCTTCGTCTGCTGGCGCGTAAGTCCTCATGGCCTCAGGTGTTGCTGGACTCT
>CAMCTW010000162.1 GCA_945878645.1 Bifidobacterium breve | reverse complement strand
TCCAACGTTTGGTTTGGATTCTCTCCCGTTGCTCGCTGACTACGTCGAGGGTTGGTGGCGCGATGCCCAAGAGTTTTTGCGGAATCATCGAGGCTCCTTCGATCCAGAATCAATCACGTTCCTCGAGGGAATGGTCCTACGTAGCAGGGAACTCGGCGAGATGCTTCGATCAGCATCTAATCCTGAGATCGTCTCAAGATTTCCTCAGCGTGGATTCGCGGATCGATTGCCAACGTCGGCGCATGAGGTCGCTCTTGCGAGGGGGATTGCTGCCGCAGTGGTTGCCGGTCTTGAATATATCGATCGTTCGGGTTCTGGTGGTTCTCTTCTGAGGTGACCTTGTTGCGTGGTGACCGGTAGCCTTTCACTGTGCTAATTCAGCGAATCGAAAAAGTCCGCCGAGCAATGGCCGAGCAGGGGATTGACGTCTGCTTGCTTTCTGTCGGTCCCGATTTGCCGTGGCTTACGGGCTACGAAGCCATGCCACTTGAACGGCTCACAATGCTTGTCGTTCCCGCTGAGGCAGATGCGACTCTGGTGGTACCGGCTCTGGAAGTCGCGCGCGTGCTGCCCCGAGACGAACTCTTTTCGATTCGCCCATGGGGCGAAACCGACAACCCGATCACGATCGTTTCTGACCTCATTGGCTCCTCGGCAAACGCGGCGATTGGCGAGCGCACTTGGGCTCGATTCCTTGTCGAGCTTCAGCAAGCGCGTCCCGATCTGAACTTCACGACAACAGCATCGGTCATTGGTCCACTCCGTGCAGTGAAAGACGCCGCGGAGGTGGTCGCATTGCGCACTGCAGCATCAGCAGTCGACCTTATCGCAGCACAACTTCAGGCGGGCGAGATTCCCCTTATCGGCCGCACCGAAGCCGAGGTATCTGCCGACATCGGCCGGCGGATCCTTGCCGAGGGGCATCATCGAGTGAACTTCGCGATCGTCGCAGCGGGCGAGAACGCCGCGAGTCCTCATCACGAGCCGGGTGGCCGCGTAATTCGTCCTAACGAAGCTGTCCTTTGTGACTTCGGCGGCACCATGGCCGATGCTGATGGTGTTGGCTACTGCTCCGACATCACTCGCTGCGTTGTCACTGGAACTCCAACTGCTCGGATGACCGAGGTATACGGTCATCTTCACACTGCTGAAGCCGCCGGACTTGCTGCTGGAGGTCCGGGCATTCCTGCTGAAGATGTCGATACGCAAACGCGATCGATCATCGACGACGCCGGGTACGGCGAGTGGTTCATGCACCGCACAGGCCATGGCATCGGTGTTGAAGAACACGAAGACCCCTACATCGTCCTCGGAAATTCAGCCCCACTGATCGTTGGGAATGCGTATTCGGTCGAGCCCGGCATTTACCTTCCCGGCGAGTTCGGCTTCCGTCTTGAGGACATCGTGGTGGTCAGCAGTTCTGGAGCCGAGTCGATCACGAACGCCGAGCGGTCATTGGTGTCTGTCGAAGCATGACAAAGTGAGAACGGATGATTGATTTTGACGCCGCCTCACTCCTTCTTCAGTGGGCAGCCGGTGGGCTCCTCTTCCTCTGGGTTACAACGCGGCGGAGAGAAGTGTCTCTCGGCTACGGATGGCTCATGCGCGGGACGTACCTGCTCATGGCTGGTGGCGCGGCGTATATCGGGATCTTCGTCATCGAGCCGTTGGTCGTGCGAGATGTCGCTTCAGTGGGCGTGGTTCTCGCATCGGGTTACGCGCTGGCCTCGTCGATCATTCGCCGTAAAGCGGGGGTAGCGGGGCAAGTCGCCTTGGCCGAGAGCCGCACTGAGCGCGTCGCAGCGATGACGGGGATCGAACGCGAGGCCGCTCAAAAGGACGTAACTATTCGTGAGTTCGACCCTCGCCTCGACCTGATCGCTCCGATCCTCGGGTTCGTAGGTGTCGTCGCCGCAGGTCTCGAAGCCGGCGGGCCTGCTTGGCTTGCGGTCTCAAGATTTGTCGTTGGCGCACTTTTCCTCGGGGCAGTAACCGACGCAATGTTGCTTGGTCACTGGTATCTCGTGCAGCCGGGTCTGGCTCGGGGCGCGCTACTCGAGCTTGTGTACTGGACAGGTTGGCTATGGGTTCCTGAAGTGGCCTTGTTGCTCGTTCCAGCCGGAATGGTCTCGGCGATCAACGGAACCATCGACGACGGTTACAACGGTCTGCTCACTTGGTTCTGGGTGATGTGCGCTATCACCACTATTGGTTTGATCATCACGACACGACTCGCCCTGAAAGAGCGTTCGTATTCGGCGGTGATGGCGGCAACGGGATTGCTGTATCTCGCGATCCTCACAGCGTTTGGTACCGACTTAGTCGCCCGAGCGCTTCTTTCCTCGGTCTAGTAAGTCTCAGCGGGCGACGAAGTACTTGGCCTGCGGATGATGGCAAATCAGCGCTGACGTGGTTTGCTCAGGCTGGTATTGGAAGCCGGTGTCCTCGTTGACCTCAATGCCTATGCGTCCTGCGTCAAGAATCTGAGCAACTCGCTCGTTGTCTTCCAGATCAGGACATGCGGGGTAACCCCATGAATAGCGTCCGCCGCGATATTGCTGGCGGAAGAGTCCAGCAAGAGACGGACCATCGTCTTGTGCGAAGCCCCAGTCTTCGCGCATGCGCCGGTGCCAGTACTCGGCCAACGCCTCAGCCATCTCGACACCGAGGCCATGCACCAACAGGTACTCCTGGTAGCGGTTCTCCTCGAAGAGTTTGGCGGCGACATCACTTACGCGTTGGCCCATAGTGACGATGTGGAATGCGGCGTAGTCGACATCGGCATCGGTTGATCGAAAGAAGTCAGCGATGCACATGAACGGCGCTGATTGCTGGCGCGGGTAGTGGAACCGGGTGAGTTCTTCCGACCGAGTCGCGTCGGTCCAGACCACGAGGTCATCTCCATCGCTGTTCACGGCGAAGTAGCCATAGACGACCTGAGGGATGAGCATGTCGGCGGCTTTTGCCTCTGCAAGTTGTGATCGCAGTGTTGGGCGAATGCGATTTTTGAACTCTTCATCGGTTTCCGTGACGCCGTCATTGGTTTCGGGACGGAACTGCCACTGGTTTCGGAAGAGCGCGGTTTCATTGATGTAAGCCGCAATGTCGTCGAGAGAAATTCCCTTGATGACTTTGGTCCCGAGGAATGGGGGCGTGAAGATCTCGTTATCGGCTGCCACCTCGGGTGATCGCAAGGGAAGGTCCTCGGCGGCCGTCACCGCCTTTGTGCCAGAGCGTGCTGGGACCTTGCTCTCGCTGGGGACCCGGCCCCAATCGAAATCGTCTGGTTCGTTGCCACGCTTGATGTCGCCGATTCGATCCATGACCCGAAGGCCTTCAAACGCGTCCTTGCCGTAGAACAAC
>CAMCTW010000161.1 GCA_945878645.1 Bifidobacterium breve | reverse complement strand
AACGTCTTGGTATTAATGCAACAGAAGATGCCGACGGATTCACTGTCACGCCTGGCCCAACGAAGAACGCAATCATCGAGACCTACGACGATCATCGAATGGCGATGAGTATGGCGCTCATTGGTTACAAGCGCCCTGGTGTCACCATTTCTGATCCAAACTGTGTGGCCAAAACGTTTCCGAACTACTTCGACCAGATGGACCGACTCCGCAATGGGAGCTCACTGTGACTGAACAACCGATGGTGATCGCTATTGATGGGCCAGCAGGCTCGGGAAAGTCAACGGTCGCTAAAGCAGTCGCTTCGAGGCTTGGCCTTGATTATCTCGACACCGGCGCCATGTATCGATCCGTTGCGTTCGCAGCGTTGCGTGGGGGAGTAGACCCTGAAGACGCCGAGGTAGTGAGCAATCTCGCGCGAAACATCGATCTGCAGATCGACACCAACGGAACGGTCATCGTCGATGATGTCGATGCCACGATCGAGATCCGGGGGCCAGAAGTAACGCGGGCGGTGAGCATCGTCGCAGCGAACCCCGATGTTCGTAAGGAAATGCGTGCTCGCCAACGTCAGTGGGTGGCGAAGCGAGGCGGAGGCGTGATGGAAGGCCGAGACATTGGCACCGTCGTGTTCCCCGAGGCGCGTTTGAAGGTGTACCTCGATGCGAGTCCAGAGGTCCGGGCCGCTCGGCGTTCAAAGGAAGTCTCTGACCTGTCCTATGAGACCGTTGCAACAGACCTTGCCCGGCGAGATGCTTTAGACCAGAACCGCAGGCATGATCCTCTGAGGACAGCTTCCGATGCAGTCACCATCGATACCAGCGATCTCACTGTCGACCAGATTGTGGACGCAATCATGGGGCACCTTCCGTGAGTCGACGCGAGATCTTCATTCCCGAAGGTCACGACAACGGTGAACAACTCACGCTTCCACAGAAGACTTTGCACCACTTCGTTCGTTTGCTTCTAGAGATTGTCATCCGGCTTTATTTTCGACTCGAAGTACATGGCCGAGAAAACATTCCTAAAAAAGGTCCATTCATCATTTCTCCGATACATCGTTCCTATCTCGATACGCCAGTGATTGGCGCAGCCATTTGGCGGTTGATGCGGTACATGGGTGCAGAAAAGATGTGGACCAATCGCCAACTCGGCTGGTTCCTGACCGCAATGGGCGGATTTCCTGTCCAACGCGGGGTTGCCGATCGCGACGCGTTGAAGGCGGCGCTACTTGTTGTTGAGCGTGGTGAGCCGTTGGTGATGTTTCCCGAGGGCACACGTCAGACCGGTCCAGTCGTGAATGAACTCTTCGATGGCCCTGCCTATGTGGCCTGTCGGACTGGAGTTTCGATCATCCCCATTGGACTCGGGGGCACAGAGCGAGCGATGGCCAAAGGCAGGAAGTTCATTCGCCCGGTGAAAATGGTCGTTGTCATCGGTGAACCAATTGCACCGCCGCCCAAAAAGGAAAGTGGACGAGTTTCTCGTAACGGAGTGCGTGAGATGACCGCCGTCCTTAGTGCACGAATCCAGGACCTTTTCGACGAAGCACAAGTACTTGCAGGTTCACCGAACCAGCACTGAGTCGTTACGACGGGTTGAACCGTGAGGCGCCTGCCTCAGAGCATTGAACCAACAGTGAGTTTGCGCACGAGGGGCTCGAAATGCGTCAGCGGCAAGGTGTCGTACTCGGCGTCGAACGCAATCTGATCCCATTCATCGGCAAACTGCGCAGCGAGAGCGAACTGTTCTGGCGTGAGTTGGTCGCGGTGTTTTTCGCGAGCATCTGGGTCAGCGCCAAAGTGTTGGTAATAGTGCTTGCCCTGAAAATCCTGGTGCACACGAATCATTTGGTAGACGTCATCGCGCACGTACGGCTTGATCATTTCTGCTGAGATTGCACCGTGATTCGCGACAGTGATTGCCTTGCCCACGTCATGCATCAGTGAAGCGAAGACAACTTCTTCATCGGCGCCTGCTCGTTCGGCGAGAGTTGCTGTTTGTAAACAGTGGGTAAGTTGATCGGCATTGAATCCGTCGGTGATCTCGCCAAGTGATTCGAGGAGCATCAACATGCGGTCTGCGACGCGACCCTGGCTAAGGGCAACCTGCGCACCGATGTGGAGCCACTGTTCTTGTGTTGATTCGTCCATGCGGGTGAAGGAAGTCGCCATGGGTACATTCTGCCCTGCCGAACGCCCAAAGGGTTGATTTTGGCTTTGTGGAGGGTTAGGCGGCGGCGGAGGAGAGCATGAAGCCGAACAGCGCCCCAGCGAGCCCAGCCTGTATGGACCCGGCACCACCAATGGCGAACTAGGCGAGCGATGCGAGAACGTCGCTGGCGTGGAGCGAACGATCCTGCGTTGGTGGACGATTATCGACTGGTCCGCCAAAGGCAAGCGTTGCTGCAGCGTCGATCGTGGCAATGAGATCTCGAAGGTTGCGTGGGGGAGGGAAGTACTCGTCTTCTTCCGTGACACTCACAACCTCAACACCATCGCGAGGTGAAATTCGAGCGATGACTGATTCGACGAGTTCCTCAGGCGCTGAAGCGCCAGCAGTAACACCCACGATTCCGTGAAGATTGCTAGGGAGTTCTTCGGGACCGTTCACTCGGTACACGCGATCGCAGCCTGACTGGCGGGCGAGGCTTTCAAGGGCGCGGGTATTTGAAGAGTTCGCCGAGCCGATGACAACAACAGCGTCACAACGGGGCGCGATTTCGAGCAACGCCGATTGACGGTTTGTGGTCGCAAAGCAAAGGTCTGATCGCCCAGGCACCCACATGTCTGGAAAACGTTGTCGAGTCGCTTCAAGTACGTCGGCCCAGTCGCGGTGACTGAGCGTTGTCTGAGCGAGTAACGCAACGGGCTCGGTAAACAGTGGAAGGGCAGCGACTTCTTCAACAGACTCAACGCGATGAATGTTGTCGGGCGCGACCGCCATTGTTCCGACTGCTTCTTCATGCCCTTCGTGACCGATGTAGACGATTTGGTAGCCCTTACCAGCTCGTACTTTCACTTCGTGATGAACCTTGGTTACGAGGGGGCAGACAGCGTCGACGACATATCCGCCATTGGCTTGGGCGGCGGCCACAACTTCAGGAGCCGACCCGTGTGCCGACAGCATGACTGGACTGCCCTCAGGAACCTCCGCGATGTCGTCGACGAACACCACTCCGAGATCTTGGAAACGCTCGACAACCCGTTGGTTGTGAACGATCTCGTGATAGCAGTAAACCGGCGCCTCGAACGAGCGAACCATCCAAGCGAGGGCTTTGATCGCCATCTCGACTCCGGCACAGAATCCTCTGGGAGCAGCCAGAAGAACCTTGTCTACCGACGAGGGGGTCAACGTGTCCGATGGCACC
>CAMCTW010000160.1 GCA_945878645.1 Bifidobacterium breve | reverse complement strand
ACCCTTCCCGATGGCTCCGAGCGTTCAGTTCCCGCCGGTACCACCGTTGCTGGGCTCGCCTTGTCCATCGGCTCTCGTCTAGCCAAAGCGGCGGTCATCGGGGCAGTGAACGGGACAGAGCGCGATCTTGTCTGGCCGCTCGAGCAGGGCGACGCCGTTTCGATCATTACCGAAACAGATGAACGTGGCCTTTTCACCATCCGCCATTCAACGGCCCACGTGCTTGCTCAGGCTGTCCTCGATCTCTTTCCCGGGGCAACCTTCGCCATCGGCCCTCCGATCGAAAACGGGTTCTATTACGACTTCGAACTTCCCGATGGCGGAACGTTTACCCCAGACGATCTCGATCGTCTCGACGCCCGAATGCGCGAGATCATCAAAGAGAAGCAGCCGTTCATCCGCGATGAAATCGCTGAAGATGTGGCTCTCGAACTTTTCAGTGGGCATAAATACAAGTGCGAGATCATTCGGGGCGCGGCGGAAGATCCAATGTCAGCTACTGAGACTGGTCTTGTTCGCACGTACGAAAATCCGCCACGGTTTATCGATCTCTGCCGGGGCCCTCACGTTCCCGATACTGGCCGTCTTGGACATTTCAAACTCATGCGAGTTGCTGGCGCGTACTGGCGAGGCGACGAACGCAATCCAATGCTTCAACGCATCTACGGAACGGCTTGGGCATCGAAGAAAGATCTCGAGGCGTACTTGGTGCGTCTCGAAGAAGCAGCCGAACGCGACCATCGCAAGCTTGCGACCGAACTTGACCTGTTGAGCTTCCCGTCAGAACTTGGCGGTGGGCTGGCGGTGTGGCATCCGAAGGGTGCAATCGTTCGCAAACTCATGGAGGACTACAGCCGTGACCGCCATGAAAAGGGTGACTACCAATTTGTTGTAACCCCGCATCTCGCCAACGCCAATCTATTTGAAACCTCAGGGCATCTTGATTTCTATAAGGACGGGATGTACCCGCCCATGGAAATGGACAACGGTTCGTACTACCCGAAGCCCATGAATTGCCCGATGCACTGTCTTATCTATCGAAGCCGGCAACGAAGCTATCGCGAACTTCCGCTTCGCCTTTTCGAACTTGGCACCGTGTACCGATACGAACGGGCAGGAACGTTGCATGGGCTTATGCGAATTCGGGGCTTCACTCAAGACGACAGTCATATCTATTGCACCGAAGAAGAACTGCAGGACGAAATCGCATCGCTTCTTGATTTCGTCATGAGTGTCTTGCGCGCGTTCGGCTTTACCGAGTTCACCGCCAACCTCAGTACGAAAGATCCCGACAAGCATGTCGGTGGCGATGAGATCTGGGACAAGGCCACAAACGCCCTTCAGGGTGCGCTTGAGAAATATGGTCTCGAGTATGCGGTCAAAGAAGGCGATGCTGCGTTCTATGGCCCGAAGATCGATATCGACATCAAGGACGCAATCGGACGCACGTGGCAGTTGAGCACTATTCAGTGTGACTTCAACCTTCCCGATCGATTCGACCTTGAATACGTTGCGGCCGACGGTTCGCGCAAGCGTCCGATCATGTTGCATCGGGCATTGTTCGGCTCGATCGAGCGTTTCTTTGGCGTTCTTCTCGAGCACTATGCCGGCGCATTTCCCGCATGGCTCGCGCCTGTCCAAGTTCGGATCCTTCCTGTCCGTGACGACCACGACGCCCATGGACGACTTCTTGTCGCCAGTCTTCGGGCTCGCGGGTACCGCGCCGATATGGTCGAAGCCGATGAGCCGCTCGGGGGTCGAATCCGTAAAGCAAAACTCGAGAAACTGCCGTATGTGCTGGTAATCGGCGACGACGACGTCGCTCACGCGACCGTTGGCGTGAATCCGCGTGGGGGAGAGGTTGAGCGAAACGTTTCCTTTGAATCGTTCGTGGAACACCTTGCCGCTGATGTTGCCGGGCATTCCTGATTCATGACCGACTCGCCGCGCCTTGATCACCTGTGGGCCGGCTGGCGCCTTTCCTACATCACGTCAGTCACACAGCCCGAAGACACGTCATTAGATCCCGATGAGAACGGATCGTTGTTTGAACGCGTGTTGGCACTTTCCGATGACGAGGGAATGATTGTGTTCCGCGGAGCGAAGTGTTCGGTTCTTTTGAACGCGTATCCCTACACAAGCGGCCACCTCCTAGTGGTTCCCAATCGCTCGGTTGCTGAACTAGAAGATCTCACCGACGAGGAACTCGAAGAGATGTCGCACCTTTCTCGCGACGCTGTCGTCGCGCTTAAGGGCGCGTATCAATGCGATGGTGTGAACGTTGGGTTGAATCTGGGTCGAGCTGCTGGCGCGGGGGTTCCGGACCATTTGCATACCCACGTTCTTCCTCGATGGGATGCCGACAGCAATTTCATGACCTCGATTGCTCTTGCACGTGTTTTGCCAGAGCCGCTTGACGCAACGCTGCAAAAAGTTCGAGGAGCCTGGCCCAACTGATCGATTGCGAATGCCTCCGTGAAGGCTTCCTGATCGCCGGTGTGCGACTGTGGCCCTGCGAGGGCTACGGTCGCAGGCGATGTCTGAGATGAACGATCCCACTGCCCCCGGTTCGACAGCGCCGCTGAACGACGCTGAAATTCGCGACGAGCTTCCCGAAGACCTCAACGCGGCGGGATTCGTCGGACCGTATCTGTTCCCCAACAACAACCGCCGCCGCATCCCGGCCTATTTGTACTGGGCGATCTCGGTAATTTGCTTACTGATTTGGCTGCTGCGTCGTGGAAGCGATCCGGTTCTGATTAATCAAGGCGTCGTCATTGCCGCAATCGTTCTTGCGCTCATCGGTCTCTACAGTTTCGTTGCCGGATGGAATCTCAAGGTTGACGAAAGCGACGCGCTTGTCGCCGCCACCAAGCAGGTGGGGTTTCCTGTTGGTCACGCATCTGCACAAATGGGGTGGCGTGGACTTCTCAGCCGACCGACCTGGCGAATCCTGCTCTACAGCGCCGACGATCCCCCGGAAACGCGTGGACTCGTGCTCGTCGACGGCGTAGACGGGTCAGTTGTCGAGTGGTTTGTTGAAGACAACCCCGAGAACTGGGATGAACTCGATTCCTGATTCGAGCGAGATGTTGTGAGTCGCTGGCCCCGTTAGTTAAGCGCCGCGAGTGTGCGTTGGATTTCACGAAGGTTGTCTGCCCCGACGCGGACGGCTTCTCGGGCAATTGCGAGCGCAGTGGTTGTTCCACCACCAGCAACCGTCGCTGTCCGAGACCAGTCCGATGACGGCATCGCCGCAATTGCATCGGCAAGTGAATTCGCAACGTCATCAACTTGGTCAAGAACAGACTCGAGCGTTTCGGTTGGATGCGAGTCCCATGCGCGGGCTGCACTCTCGGTAACCGCTGGATGCAACGTCGGGCACTCGGT
>CAMCTW010000159.1 GCA_945878645.1 Bifidobacterium breve | reverse complement strand
AGGGTGTAGGTGCGAGTGACAAGCTCATCGAGCTTCAGGTGGCCGCTTCGGTAAAGACCGAGAAGCTTCGGAATGTCATAACGCGGGTTCGCACTTCCGAAGATGGTGCCCACAAGTTGCTTCTGCTGCATAGCGAATGCAAACAGGTTGAGTTGCACATCGTTTTCGTTCATGTTGGCGACAGCAGTGAAGACAAGTCGTCCACCCTTACCAACCATGCCCATGTACGACTCGAGATCGGCGCCCTTGCCCTCGCCAACGGTGACGATGACTTTGTCGGCCAAGCGACCCCATGTCAGTTCGCCAAGAAGCGCTTGTGCTTCGGCAACATCAGACGCAACATGGGTTGCACCGAAGTTCTGCGACTGTTCACGCTTGAATTCAACGGGGTCAAGTGCAATGACATAACGAGCACCAGCGAGGTGTGCGCCCTGCACAGCATTCATGCCAACGCCACCGGTTCCGATGACAACCACGGTGTCACCAGGAGCGACCTCTGCGGCATAGGTGGCAGAACCCCAACCGGTGGTTACGCCACAGGCGACAAGGCAGGCCTTATCGAGCGGAAGATCCTCTTCGATTTTCACGAGAGAGTTGATATTCATGACGGAGTGTTCTGCGAAGGTGCCGAGACAGCACATGGTTGCAAGATCGGTCCCGTCGAGGAGATGATGACGAGAGGTTCCGTCCTCTTGGCGACCAGAGAGAAGATGCGCGCCGTTGTCGCAAAGGTTCTGCTGACCCTTGGCACATGATGGGCAGCGACCGCAGGAAGGAACAAAGGAGGTGACGACGTGATCGCCAGCCTTGAGCTCGGTGACGCCAGGGCCTACCTTCTCGACAATGCCGCCACCCTCGTGCCCGAGGATGATCGGGTACTGCTGCCAGCCGAGCATTTCGATGATTGCTGGGTCCATGGCCATATCGCCGGTGACCATGTGCTCATCGGAGTGACACATGCCGCTGGCGACAAAGCGAACGAGAACCTCGTTGGCCTTTGGTTCGTCGAGTTCGATTTCTTCGATCTTGTATTCGGTATGCGGGCCGTACAGGACGGCTGCTCGTGTCCTCATGAGAACTCCTAGTCAGGTGCGCAGGGCTGGCCTAGCGGCGCAGCCTGAGCAATCTATGCCCTTGAGCGTGATGGGGTGTCAGTCGGCACAGCACCGGCGACCCTCGTCATGTTACATTTTTTTCATATCCACCGAACTTGTGTCGCATGTGGTCGGTGGCCATCACCAACGAACCGAGGGATCCATGAGCACTCCGCTTGCCAATCGTCTGGGCATTGAATTTCCAATCTTTGCCTTTTCTCATTGTCGAGATGTCGTCGCTGCCGTGACGAATGCGGGCGGCTTCGGTGTGCTCGGCGCACTCGCATTTGGGCCCGAACAACTCGAGATCGAGCTCAATTGGATCGATGATCATGTCAACGGAAAGCCCTACGGGGTCGACTTCGCCATGCCGGTTAACTACATCGGAAAGGGTGGGGGAGAAGACGCGTCATTCGATTCGCTCGACGCCATGATCCCGACCGAACACCGTGAGTTCGTCGATGAGTTGCTCAATCGCTACAACGTGCCGGAACTCCCCGCCGACCTTCCCGTTGGCCGAGTTGCCGCCGCTGGACTTGGTGTCGACGAAATGGGCCCGAGCCAGGTTGAGGTTTGTCTCAACCATCCGAACGTAAAGATGATTGTCAACGCGTTGGGCCCGCCTCCGATGTACGTGATTGAACGTGCTCACGAAGCGGGAATTCTTGTTGGTGGTCTTGCGGGATCAAAGGTGCACGCCGAGCGTCAGGTTGCAATCGGTGTCGACGTGATCGTTGCGCAAGGAACCGAAGCCGGTGGTCACTGCGGCGAAATCTCAACGATGGTGCTGGTGCCCGAGGTCGTCGATGCGGTCGGGCCAGATATTCCGGTGCTGGCCGCTGGTGGAATTGCCACGGGACGACAGATGGCCGCTGCGATCGCCCTCGGGGCGCAGGGAGCATGGACGGGTTCGATGTGGCTCACTGTCACTGAAGCCGACACAAACCCTGTTGCACTCGAAAACATGTTGGCCGCGACATCGCGTGACACCGTTCGGTCGAAGGCAATGACCGGCAAGCCGGCCCGCCAACTCCGCACTGCGTGGACCGATGCATGGGAAGCAGAAGATTCTCCCGGAACCCTGCCGATGCCGTTGCAGGGAATCCTGCATCAAGAAGCTGGTCGCCGCACCCAACGTGTGGGTACCCGCGAATTGATCGGATTTCCCGTAGGTCAGATCGTCGGACGCCTCAACAAGGTTCGCCCCACCAAAGATGTCGTGCGCGAAATGGTCGAGGAGTGGATCGAGACCACCGAACGTATGGCATCAATCCTGAACGACTAAGCAAAGAACCGACACGACGACCCACTGTGGGTCTTGACTGGCAAAATCTTTGAAGTCCCTTTGAAATTCCCTAGAGGAGTCCTTATGACTGACACGTTTGTAGATGCGCCCGTTCTTCACGATGCTGAGACCTACGCGCACGGCGTTCCTTACGACTACTACCGGTGGCTTCGCGAGAATGACCCCGTCGCATGTCTCGATCACCCCTCCTATCAGGGTGAGAAGTTATGGGTGGTGACTCGCTACGCCGAGGTGCAGCAGGTTTCTCGAGACGCGTCGACCTATCGCAACGCGCCCGATCCCTTCATTGACGATGGCATCAACGAATCGGCATCTGGCGGCAGCGATCAGTTGATGATCAGCCTCGATGCGCCCGACCATATGAAACTCCGCAAGATCATCAACAAGGGCTTCACCCCGAAGCGCGTTGCAGAACTCGGAGAAATGCTGCGCACTCGTACCAATGACATCATCGACGGATTGGCCGACCGCACTAGCGCAGACCTCGTTCATGATCTTGCGTTGTGGCTTCCGCTTCACGTGATTGCCGACATGGTGGGCGTTCCCGAGGCTGACCGCGCCCAGGTCTTCGACTGGACAGAAAAGACCTTTGGGTTCGATGCCTCGGTGACTCCGGAAGAGCGGGCGCAGGCAGCAACCGACATGTTCGTGTATGCCGACGCGATGTGTGCCGAGCGAGCCGACAATCCGAGCGATGACCTCATGAGCGTTTTGCTTCATGCCGAGGTCGAAGGCGAGAAGCTCACGGCATTTCAGATCGAGTTGTTCTTTATGCTCCTGCAGAACGCAGGTTCTGAAACGACCAGAAACCTGATCACAACAGGAACGCTCGCACTGCTTCAGAATCAGGACCAGTACGACATCGTTCGTAATGATCTTTCAGTGATCCCAACAGCTATCGAAGAGCTGCTGCGTTTTTCTACTCCGGTGATCCAGTTCACCCGCACGGCAACAGTCGATACGGAACTTGCCGGCAAGAAGATCAAGGCCGGAGAGCGTGTGCTGATGGTGTACGCCTCAGCGAATCGCGACGAGCGGGCGTTTGAAAATCCAGATTCCATCGATGTTCGACGTAACCCCAACGATCACGTGGCATTTGGTGCTGGTGGCCCGCACTTCTGTCTTGGTGCCAACCTCGCCCGCATCGAGGGTCGCATCATGTTCGAGGAAATT
>CAMCTW010000158.1 GCA_945878645.1 Bifidobacterium breve | reverse complement strand
CGCAACGGACCTCGTCGAACTCGATGCCAAGCGCCTGACCCATCAGATAAACCGCATCACCGAAGACCGCAGTCCCCTGCTTCGTCATTGCCGACAGCTTCGGGTCGTCGGGAAGTAATCCGTAGCCAACCGATTTCTCGGTATCGCCGGAGTCGTAGCCAGTGGAATCAACCGACTCGAGCATGCGAATCGAATCGATCCGATCGCAGACGCCCGCCGAAACAATTCCGAGAAGATTGGCCATGCCGGGGTTCATTCCGGAACCAAAGATCGAACTGTTGCCACGGTTGCATGCATCGACAATTCGTTGACGATCCGCACCCAGCGCATGACCAGTAATGAACCCAGCAGTGGCGGTGATGTTGATGCCGCTTTCCAGAATGCGCACCATATGGTCGACGTCAGGCCATTTCGGGTTGTAGATGACACAGTCGGGCCTCAGCGCCAACAGCGCATCGATGTCGTTTGTTGCAAGCACACCGATGGGATCAATGCCGCACAATTCACCGACGTCGCGCCCGACCTTGTCTGGTCCCCAGGCATAACAACCGACGATCTCCAGTTCAGGATTCGCTGCGGCAGCGATCACTGAACGTTGGCCGACGTTGCCCGTCGTCCATTGCACCACTCGATACACCCGCGATGACATCTGTTCCCCCAGAATCAGCGATGCCCAAAGGGCTCGTAGACCCCTGAGGGTAGGCCGCAAGAACGACTAACGGGTGGAGATTACGAGCGTCCCACCAACAGTGTCGGGCCAACCCCGATGCAGTTCGCCGCCAATGCCAGTTCCGTAGACCCCCAAGACCGCAGCGAACCCGAAAGGGCCAAGTGGGAGCGCCAACAGAGACCATGGCAACAGCGCTCGTAGTCCACTTTGAGATGCCGTTGGTCGACCGCCATCGACGTACCGGACGACTCGCAATCCAAACACCATCTTGCCCAGCGTGCGCTGTGCAAGGAAGGTGAACAAGAAGTCGTACGCAACCCCAAACGCCAGGGCTGCAGGGACAAGCCAACTGGGAACATCAAACTGCAACTGACCATCGATCGTTTTCGCCGTCAGAGCGATGACCATCAGGACAGGCAATGCGATGACTGCGAGATCGAGCGCTCGAGCCCCAAAGCGCGGGCCGGGTGCAGCAAGGCTGAACGGGCCGGTAGCGGGGAAATCCTTTGCCGTCGGAACTTTTCGAGGAGTACCGATTGGACCGGTCTGCTCACTCTGCTGCATCAGACAATGCCTCGGCCATCGATGGGTGAACAAAAAGCGACTCATGAAGGTCGCTGACGCGCAGACCTGCGCTCACGGCAAGAGCAAGCACGGCAATAAGTTCTGCAGCATGGCGACCAACAATCGAGCCACCGAGAACAACGCCGGTGGCGGGATCGGAAACGATCTTCACAAATCCGCGTGCGTCATCCTCGATAAGTGCCTTTGCATTTGCCGAGAAAGGCACCTTCGTTACGCGGATCTTTCGGCCCATTGCGAATGCATCAGCTTCGGCTAACCCAACATCGGCGATTTCCGGCTCGGTGAAAATGGCCGAAGCGGCTTTTTCGTAATCAATATGGCGATGCGGTCCTACGTGAAGGCCCATCGCATGCTCAGCGATCTTGCGGCCTTGGAGCGATGCCACTGAAGACAGCGGGAGCTTGCCCGAAACATCGCCAGCGGCATACACATGCTTCAGCGAACTTTGGCAATTGTGATTGATCTTCACATAGCCATCAATTAATTCGACGCCCACATCGCTTAATCCGAGATTGTCTGTATTCGGGATCGAACCAATCGCCAGAAGCGCGTGCGATCCATGAACGACTCGACCGTCAGTGCACTCGATCGTGACGCCGTCAGCGCCCACTGTTCCGCTGAGCGCCTTTGCGCCCTTCAACAGATGTACTCCACGCGCGAGGAAGTCCGCTTCAAGCGCAGCGGCAACCTCAGGGTCCTTCAGAGGAAGAACCTGTTGACGACTCACAATGAGTGTGACCTCGCTACCGAAGGACTTGAACATATGAACAAATTCAACGCCGGTGACACCTGAGCCGATCACAACCAGATGTTCAGGAAGTGAGGACGGCGGATACGCGTCGCGTGTCGTAAGCATCCGATCGCCATCGACGTGAGCCCACTCGGGAATTCGAGGACGACTGCCAGTTGCGATCAGAACAACATCAGCGTCAATCTCAAGAGGCCCATCGGATGTTTCAGCGATGACCTGATGCGGTCCAACTAATCGACCCGTGCCTTTCAAGAGCGTCACGCCCTGACTTTCAAGCAACGAGGTGGTTGATCGTTCGAGGCGCTTGCCAATCGTGTCGATGCGATGACGCAGCGCATCGAAATCCAGTGTGGCCGAGACGTCTGTCAGACCCATGCGCTGGGCATCGTTGATGGTGCCGAGTGCTCCGCCTGTGGCGATCATGGCTTTCGAAGGAATGCAGTCGCGTAAATGCGCAGCGCCGCCTACAAGATCTTTTTCGATCATCGTGACTTCAGCGCCGAAGCGAGCGGCGTACGTGGCGGCTGTATTTCCCGCTGGTCCCCCGCCGATGATCACGAACCGCTTGGCCATAGATCTGAGGCTACCGGTCAATGATCACCGAGATACCCCATAGAACAACGCAATGGCAGAGTTCACATCGGATTCACGATTCCTTAGTGAGTCGCTCTCTCGATCAAACGCAGGCGATGGTCCGAAGTGAAAACCCGACGGGTGAGCCCAAGACCGATCACTGTGACGCTTGTCGCGACAGAGCCAAGAATCAGGTACATGATCGCAAGCTGCACGGTGACGGCATCGACTGCGTCGACACCAGCGAGCACAAGACCAGTCATTGCGCCGGGCAGGAAAACAAGCCCGACCGCTTTGGTAGATTCAATCTGCGGCACGAGTGCGGTTCTCAAGGCGGAGCGCACATAGGGCCGAGACGCGTCTTGCCAGGACTGACCAAGCGCGAGGCGCGCCTCGACCTCGTCGCGCTTTTCTGAAAGTTCGTCGACGATACGCCGACCCACAAGCACGCAGGCTGTCATCGAGTTCCCGATCATCATCCCCGCAAGCGGAACGATTGTTCGGCCCTCAATAGGAAAGACGTGGAAGCCAAAAATGACCGAGAGACTCACGACCACGACGGCAAGCATGGAAACAGTCCCAAGAAAGAAGATTCCAGGAACTTCCTTTGCTCTGCTGCGGATCGTGAAGCCTGCAAAGCCAATCATGATCACGACCCACAGCCACGCCCACCACACAGATGCGTTGGGATCAAGCACAAGCCGCAACGCAAAACCAACCAGAAGCAATTGCACTGCCGCGCGAGCTGAAGCCCACAGCATTGACCGAGAAAGTTGTAGACGCTGCGAGAACGAAAGGGCAATGGCGACCACCACCAGCACAAAGGACCCAAGCAAACCTGCCCATCCGATATGTGTTGCGTTCACGATTTGTCCTCCGACATCCCCTGATCGAGAAACGCGGCAGTTTCCGCTGCCGAGGCGTTGCGACCATCGATCAGCACCACGGCATGGTCGGCGATTCGGCGTACTTGCGACAGGTCATGGCTGACCCACAGGATGC
>CAMCTW010000157.1 GCA_945878645.1 Bifidobacterium breve | reverse complement strand
CTGAAAGCTCGACACCGCTTATCGATGCAACTCGGATTAGGCATGATGGGTCGGAGATAGTTGGTTCGAGATTCTGCTGGCGGCGGGATTCATGGACGAGGCGCTGAATCGAAGCTTGGTTCACCTCCTCTCTGGTCTTTCGTTTGATCTCCATGGGCAGGAGTGTGCCCGGCGGTGACGCAACAAGAAACAGAAGTTTTGGTACGCATTCTTCTAACAAAAGCCCTGATCAGAGCATCTTTTTTGCACCATTTCTGACGTGGGGAAACGCTGGAGGAACCAAATCAGGCATGTGGTAAAATGTGACGAGATTCACAGATCGCTTGAGGGCGGAAATCGTTCAAAAGTTGTGTCTGGATGAGGATGAGCGCCGAGTTTTCTCCTACTCGAATGTCTCGCTTCTAGAAACATAAAAGTTATCCTCTGCATGGCGGTGTGCTTTTCCTCGATGAAATGGGAGAGTTCGGTGCAGTAGTGCTCGACTCGTTAAGACAGCCTCTTGAAGAAGGCGTTATTCGTTTGGCGCGAGCCGAGACGCGCGTGCAATTGCCAGCACGCTTTTTGCTCATCGGGGCGATGAACCCCTGCCCGTGCGGTGAGGGTGTGGTTCCGGCGGCGTGTCGGTGTTCCGATCGAGCACTTGAGCGGTATCGCAGGCGTCTCTCAGGCCCGTTACTTGATCGATTCGACCTTCGTATCGACGTGCATCGCCCTGATCCGCGACAGTTGCTGGGTGGAGTCCTAGCGGAATCGAGTGCTGTCGTTGCTGACCGTGTTCGCAACGCTCGATGTCGTGCTGTCGAGCGTGGCGTTCGATGCAATGCCGAGCTTTCATCCGCAGCTCTTGAGCGGACCTCCCCACTTGAAACCGATGCATCTGCGCTAATCGAACGGTCACTTGAATCTGGCCGTCTTTCGGCACGTGGAATGCGGCGAGTGTGGCGGGTGGCGCGCACCATCGCCGATCTCGAAGGCCACGATGGCGCTCTCACCGCAGAACATGTGGCCAGCGCACTGCATTTGCGAACTGATCCTGCCTTTCTTGTCCGTTCGTTGGTGAAGTAAGTGGTCAAGTCGCGAATTCCCGACGAAGCGTGGGTTGCTGCACTCTCACGCGTGCCCGGAATAGGGCCGGCTCGGCTGCGAGCACTTCTTGCGAGTGACGAACCTGCGTCACTTTGGCGTTCTGTCTGCAACGGTTCACTCCCTCACGAGTTGCCTTCCGGCGCGACTTCTCGCGGTGCGGGGCTTCGACTTCCTCAAGCGCTTCGCGATCAATGGCGTTTCGCAGCAAGAACGATCGATCCCGAGGCGTATTGGAACGCACATATCGAAGCGGGTATCGGCGTGATGCTTCGATGGTCTCCCTCCTTCCCAGAAGAACTCGTCGACGACGATGACGCGCCAGCCATCTTGTTTTGGCTCGGCGATATCGATCGGTTAGCCGGCACACGTGTCGCGATCGTCGGCACGCGGCGGGCCAGTCGCTATGGCATCGATGTCGCCAACGAGTTTGCACGAGAACTTTCACTTGCCGGCGTCTCTGTCGTCTCGGGATTGGCATTAGGAATTGATGGAGCCGCGCATGCCGGTGCACTTGCAGTCGAAGGAGCCCCGCCAATTGCTGTGGTCGGAAGCGGGCTTGATCGCGTGTACCCCCGTGCGCATCGCTCCTTATGGAGAGCAGTGGCCGAACGCGGTGTTGTGTTGAGTGAATATCCGTTGGGCTCGTCGGCAGTCGCATGGCAGTTCCCGGCTCGCAATCGAATCATCGCCGCGCTTTCTGATGTTGTTGTAGTGGTTGAGTCGCAATCGACCGGGGGAGCGTTGGGTACTGCAGTTGAAGCAGCCCGACGCGGCCGAACAGTTCTCGCTGTACCCGGGCCAATCACGGCACCAAGCTCAGCGGGAACGAATCAGCTCTTGTTTGATGGCTGTGGGCCGGTTCGCGACGTCGATGATGTCCTGCTCGCTCTGGGTCGTGAACCAGAACGTCGACGAATCGCAGCCGAGCAGCGTCCGACTCCAATCGGAACCGCGAAGGATGTGCTGGACGCCTTGCCGTGGCAGGCGATTCCCGTGGAACAGGTCCTCTCTGCGACAGGTCTCGAATTGGGTTTGCTCATGCTCGTGCTCGAGCAACTCGAGAACGATGGTTGGGTCTCACAACGCTCCGGATGGATCGAACGGATTGGCCGCGGGGGAGCGAGATGACGGCGTGCGCCGACATCGCCAAGTATCCGAGGGAACCTTCAACGCTCGCCGTTACAGTTTTGTTTGTGGCTCGCGACGCAGACCCGTGGTTTCTTGATGAGTTCCAGGCGTCGCTGACTTCGGTGTCTGCCGCAACTTTGCGCGCTTATCGAAGTGACATCGATCAGTTTGTCGAATGGGTTGGGCGCCAAAACATCGAAATGCCGGCCGATGTCAGCCGCACAATTTTGCGGCGATACATCGGGGCTATGACCACGAGAAAACTTGCGCGGCGTTCGATTGCCCGAAAAGCCTCTGCGTTGCGCCGCTACTTCGCATGGCTTGTTCGCAGCGGCCATCTCAATGCCGACCCCTCGGCTGGCCTCAGTGCCCCTGGTTCAACTGGTCGACTTCCGCGCGTTCTCCGTGACGATGAACTCACGCAGGTTCTCGACAATCCGCCAGGGACAACTGCGAATGATCCTCCAGCGATTCGCTCTCGCGACGACGCGGTGCTTGAACTTCTTTACGGAAGTGGATTGCGCGTGTCAGAAGTGTGCACTCTTCGCCCCGAGGACCTCGACCTTGCTCGTCGACGTGTTGTGGTGTGGGGTAAAGGTTCCAAACAGCGCGTCGTGCCGCTGAGTGCTCCCGCAGTCGAAGCGCTTGAACAATGGCTTGGCCATGGTCGGCGAGTGTTGGCCACGGCGTCGTCACCATCCGATGCGGTGTTTCTCAATCGCAAAGGCACTCGCCTCGGCACTCGAGATGTCCGTCGTTTGCTCGACCGCCGTGCACCTTCCCCGACACATCCCCATGCATTGCGCCACACCTTCGCTACGCATTTGCTCGACGGCGGAGCCGATCTTCGCGCAGTGCAGGAACTGCTCGGACACTCCGATCTCGCTACAACTCAGCACTACACACATGTGAGTAAAGAACGCTTGCGTTCAGTGGTGGATTCAACCCACCCACGCGCTTGACCTAGCGATACCGCATCCTCCTTCCCCGGTGAGAACTCATAACCGGAAGGATCAGTGTGCGGTCAACGGTGTTCAGTTTTCGGGCGCGTCTCTTCACGCTCGCTCTTGTTTCTGCAGTCGTGTGTTCGGTCCTCGTGGGCCTGACACCGGTCGCCGCTGCTGCGGCTTCGCCATTGGGGGATTACCGCCCACCGAGCGATGCTCCGATTGTTGACCACTTTCGGCCACCGCCGAAGCCGTGGATGGCTGGCAATCGTGGAGTCGATTACGGCACCGAACCTGGCGCTGAAGTCTGGGCTGCTGGCGATGGCCGCGTGATTTTTGCAGGGCAGGTCGGTGGTCAGTTGCATGTCACCATCGAGCATCCCGACGGATTGCGCACGAGTTATTCATTCTTGGAATCGATTTCTGTTCGCGTCGGCGATCAGATTGATGCCGGTGATG
>CAMCTW010000156.1 GCA_945878645.1 Bifidobacterium breve | reverse complement strand
TCCTGAAGCGCTTCTTGCAGGTTCTCTTCGACCATCAGTGCGACTCGTACCGGGCACTGATCAAGGTCTCGAGCGCCTCGGTGTACAAGAGCGTCGTTCGTTACTTGAGACACTTCTTGACGACGGTGTTGCCGCGCTCTCGGCAGCGGCAAGTATTTCCTCACGAACATCTACGTTGCTTGCTCACTACGTCGTTGAATTGAATCCAGAAACACACGCGGCGCGTCTCGCATATGCGGTTGGAAAATGGTTCAAGGAACGCGGAACTTGCACGGAGTCTTCAATTCCAGTTCCTTCTCACACGTCACGACGGATCGTTGTCTTGGTGAGCGGACTGGGCACTGCGAGCGACTCGAATACGGCGTGGGAGATCGACACCAAATCACTCGGCTATGCCGATACCGATGTCGTTCGTTACTCCTATAAAGGTGGTCAAGCACCACGAGTTGGTAGTGATCAAGGATCACCAGTGCGTTCGGTTGCGTCACACCCACTCGACGCGATCAACACTCGTCCGTTCGATGCCGCCGATAGTCAACAGTCGATTGGAACCTCCGCAGATCATTTGGGTGTTCTCTTGCAGTCGGTTGCGATTGCGCAGCCGGGCGTTCCGATTGATGTTGTTGGTCATTCCCAAGGTGGAGTTGTGGCGCGTCTCGCGGTCGAGCGTTCTAGTGCCGAGAATCAACTCCCATCAGAGGTCCAAACCTTGGTGACGGTGTCCTCTCCACAACAAGGAGCGCCATTGGCTACGGGCGTGGTCGCTCTTGGTGACACCCCCGGAGGCGCCGCGGCGCTGTCGCAGTTGCGCGCCGCGGGCGTGGCTGAGGATCTGGACAATGGGCTGCCCGCTCTGGCGGATTTGGCCGAAACCTCAGCGACGATGGACGAACTCCACAGCCGGCAGATGCCCAGCGCGGTCCGGTTCGCCGCGATCGGCGGCTCGGGTGATCTGGTGGTTCCGGGGTCTTCGGCAGGAGATTCATCCGCCGATGCCTCCATCATTTTGCCAACGGCCATAGGGAAAGAGGCCCATGGTTCGCTTCCCTCGACTCCAGCGGCCACAAGGGAAATCGGCCTGGCCGTGGCAAGAATGGGTCCCACGTGTCAAAGCTTCGGTGTGGCCCTCTCAGGCTTTCTGACGGCCGAAACTGTCCGATATGGCGAGACCATTGCGAGCGCCACTGCCGCGATCGGGGCCGGCGTGCTGCCCATCCCGCCGCCCGACTAATCGGTGGGCTGGCCCCGTTCCCTAGTGCTCCCATACACTCACAACCCGGCCCAACGACCGTTGGGCATGTTGATCACCCGATCGGCATTCCTCCACACACCCCGCAGCCGTGCACCCCACGGTCGTCTCCATCCCGGAAGACGCCAGCACGGGCATGCGATCCTCCGAACCGATGGGAAGGAACACCCTCATGGCACCAGTTGTCACTATGCGCCAACTGCTCGATTCCGGCGTGCATTTCGGTCATCAGACCCGCCGTTGGAACCCGAAGATGAAGCGATTCATTCACGGCGAGCGCAATGGCATTTACATCATCGATCTTGAGCAGACGCTCGGCCGCATCGAAACCGCGTACAACTTTGTGCGTGATCTCGTTGCCGACGGCGGCTCGATCCTATTCGTGGGCACAAAGAAGCAAGCCCAGGATCCGGTTCGTAGCTACGCCGAACGCTGCGGTATGCCCTATGTCAATGAGCGTTGGCTCGGCGGCATGCTCACCAACTTTCAGACCATGTCAAAGCGCGTCGCGAAGATGAAGGACTACCAGCGCATGCGCGATTCTGGTGACTTCGAAGCGATGCCGAAGAAGGAAGCCCTTCTTATTAGCCGTGAACTCGAGAAGCTCGAGCGCAACCTTGGTGGTATCCGCAATATGGAACGCCTTCCCAGTGCGATCTTCGTTCTCGACACCAATAAGGAAGACATCGCCGTGACCGAGGCCAACAAACTCGGTCTTCCGATTGTTGCTGTCGTCGACACCAACTGCGATCCCGACATCATCACGTTTGTGATCCCAGGCAACGACGACGCCATTCGTTCCGCGAACCTCATGGCTCGCATCATCAGCGATGCTGTTGAAGAAGGTCGCTTCATTGCATCGCGCAAGCGTGGTGCCGTTTCTCCTGAAGGCCCGGCCATTGTTGCCGAGCGCACACCGGAAGAAGAAGAAGCACACGAGGTTGCACAGGCCGACGCGCGTCGTCAGGCTGCAGAAGCTGCTGCTGCCCGTGAGACACGCATCGCTTCAGAACTCGCGACTGCTGAAGAAGCAATCACGCAGACCGATCCCGCAAACGAAACGATCCAGGAGTCCTAAACCCCCATGGCTGAATTCACCGCCAAGGACGTCCAGAACCTTCGTCAGATCACTGGCGCCGGAATGATGGACGCCAAGAAGGCGCTCACCGAAAACGATGGCGACTTCGAAGCCGCCAAGCAGTGGCTGCGCGAGAAGGGTCTGGCCAAAGTCGCCAAGCTCGGCGACCGCGAAAACTCGCAGGGTTCAGTGTGTGTGGTTGTCGACGGTTCCGTCGGCGCCATCGTGCAACTTAAGAGCGAAACTGATTTTTCGGCCAAAGCTGCTGACTTCATTTCAGTGGTGCAAGACCTCACCGAAATCGTTGTCGAAAAGGGCGCCGACGCGGTGTCCGAACTCAGCGAGGAACTCGACGCACTGAAGATCGCCAAGAAGGAAAACATCGAACTCGGCAACGTCGTTCGTTTCGATGCCGCTGGCGACAACATCCTCGATTCCTATCTGCATCTTCAAGATGGTCGTGGTGTCAATGCCGTTCTTGTAGAACTCCAAGGTGGAACCAAAGAGATCGCTCACGATCTTGCGGTGCACATCGCGTTCTCAAAGCCGGCATACCTCAACCGCGACGAAGTTCCGGCCGAAGATGTCGAGCGTGAGCGTCAAGCGCTTCTCGACATCACGAAGGCTGAAGGAAAGCCTGAAGCCGCCTGGCCGAAGATCGTCGAAGGGCGAATCAACGGCTGGTACAAGGAACAGGTTCTCCTTGAACAGCAGTTCGTGCGAGACGACAAGAAATCGATCACCGATCTACTTGCCGGCGCAACGCTCGTTCGTTTCGCTCAGGTGTTCATCGGGGTCTGATGGCATCCGCGCCCGCCCGCTGGTCGCGGGTCCTTCTCAAGGTTTCGGGTGAAGCATTTGCTGGCGATGCCGGTTACGGCATTGACGGTCATGTCGTGCAACGCATAGCGAAAGACATCGTTGATGTTCTCGCTGATCATCCCGACGTTCAGATCGCCATTGTTGTTGGTGGCGGAAACATCTGGCGAGGAATGATTGGCGCCGGCGCTGGCATGGATCGCGCGCAAGCCGATTACATGGGAATGCTTGCCACAGTGATCAATGCGCTTGCATTGCAGGACACACTCGAGCAATTGGGCCAACCCACTCGCGTGCAGTCCGCTATTCAGATGGCGCAGGTTGCTGAGCCGTACATTCGCCGTCGGGCGGTGCGACATCTCGAAAAGGGTCGCGTCGTTATCTTTGCTGGCGGAACGGGCAACCCGTTCTTCACCACCGACACCACCGCCGCTCTGCGGGCAGTTGAGATTGAAGCTGGAGTTCTGCTGAAGGGCACCCATTCAGGGACCGACGGCATCTATACCGACGACCCCCGGACCAATCCTGAGGCGACCAAACTTGAAGAGGTCAG
>CAMCTW010000155.1 GCA_945878645.1 Bifidobacterium breve | reverse complement strand
TGCCTTCACGATCCACCATGGTCACTGGCCAGAACGTTGGAACTCACGGCGTCTGGATGAACGGCGTTCCCCTTCCCGTCGATTCGCCCAGCGTTGCTGCGGTCTTACGCGACTCCGGCTACCGCACTGCCCTCATCGGCAAAAGCCATTTCGAACCGTTACTCGATCCCTTCCTTCGATTCGAAGAAAACCAGCAGGGATTCATTGGCGCAACCGAAGGTCACCGCGGTTTCGATCACATGGAACTCGCCACTCATGGTGCTGCCGGTTTCACGCACTACTCACGCTGGATCCGCCAAAACCATCCCGAAGCAATCGGAATGTTCTTCCAGGTCCTCGATGGTGATCTCGAAGTAAGCGATGTTCCCGGTGGCGACTCTGGCGCCCCGCAGATCAAACACAATGCGGTGCCGCGCGATTGGTATCACACCGACTGGGTTGCCGACCGAACGATCTCTTGGCTCGACGACTTAAACAGCGACGATAACTGGTTCTGCTGGATGAGTTTCCCCGATCCACATCACCCGTGGGATCCACCCGAATCTGAATTGCATCGTGTCGACTGGCGCGAACTTGATCTTCCTGTTGGCTATCCGCAGAACCAAGCCGAACGCGAAGCGATCATCGACGCCAAGCCGCGCCATTGGCGTCTTTGGTACGACGGAGAACTCGTCAGCAATTACGAAGCCCCCGCTAAGTGGGTTCCCGCAACACTCACCGCCGATCAAATCCGTGAAGTCAACGCGATGGCCCATATCGAAAACGAACTCATTGACGAAGCGATCGGTCGTGTTCTTGCTGCGATCGAAGCCAAGGGTTGGAGTGACGATCTCGACATCGTGTTCACCACCGATCACGGCGAGTTCCAAGGCGATTTCGGGTTCTTGTTCAAAGGCCCGTATCACGTCGATTCGCTTATGCGAATTCCCCTTATCTGGCGACCGGCCCCATCGGCCGGCGGCGGCATCGATGCCACCGCCCGTGTCTCAAAGCCAGTCGGCCTTCTCGATCTCGCCCCCACCTTCTGCACCATTGCTGGAGTCCAGCCGCCGGAGTGGATGGAGGGTCGTCCGCTGCCTATCGACGATGCCGATGCTTCTGCTCGTGGATTCGAACGAGTCACCACCGAGTGGGATAGTCGCCAGCCCGATGGCACTGAAATTCATCTGCGCACGATCATGCGCGACAACTTCGTGTGCACCACCTATCAGCCCGGCACAGTGCACGACGGAACCGAGGGCGAACTGTACGACCTTGTGCTTGATCCGTTGCAACAGATCAACCTCTGGGATGACCCCGAACGACGTGGGTTGCGCGACGAACTACTGATTGATCTCGCTGCAAATTTCATGGAACCGATCGAGTTTCGCCACGCCGAAGCGCCCGTCTGATTTTCGCTGATTACAACAAACCCGCGAGCATCTCGAGCGTTGCGTCGCGGTTGTCATATGGAACAGCAACGAACTCGGTTGCTCCCGCTTCGAAAACTTTTTCGATGCCCGCACGAACAGTTGCCGCGTCGCCAACAAGGGCAACATCGGCCGGACCTTCCACGCCTTCACGATCGAGCATCGCTCGGTACGAAGGAAGGAATCCGTAGACAAGGAATTGCTCGGCCGCTTTGGCGCGTGCACCGGCTTCGTCGTCGGTCACACACACTGGCAACGCGCAAACGATGCGGGGTGCGGGTCGGCCTGCCTCAGCAGCGGCCTTGTTGATCGTGGGAGCAATATGGGAATCGATGGTGATCGGCCCCGTCATCCAGGTAGCGGTTCCCTGTGCCATACGCGCAGTGACGTTCAGCATCTGTGTGCCCAGTGCAGCAACCAGTGTCTCGACAGGCGTGGAATCCGGAATCTCGAGCGCCAAGTGTGCATGCAGCGTTTCGCCAGCGAAATCGGCAGCTTCGCCGTTAAGGAGCGGCATCAAGATGCTGAGGTATTCCCGCAGGTGACGCACCGGCTTGTCGAAGGTCATACCGAACATGCCTTCAATCACCATTTGGTGTGAGAGCCCAATGCCAAGAGTGAAACGACCATCGGCAACTTGCTGCACGGTTCGTGCTTGCGCCGCAAGCATCGAGGGATGGCGCGGGTAGGTCGGAACCACCGCAGTGCCAAGGCGAATCTTTGGGACCTCGCGTGCAACAACAGTGAGCGCAGTGAGTGTGTCGAGACCGAAGATCTGTGGCATCCAATACGAACCAAAACCCGCTTCGGCAAAAAGTTGTGCGTGTTCAACGGCTTTGTCGACAGTTTCGGGTTGGCTAAAAATTCCGATTTCCATTGTGAATCCTTATGGGGGATGAAGTGAGAGATCAGTCAGCGAGCGACTGAAGCGCGACAGCGTGAGCTTCGAGGGTCGCAGGTGTATGCGGAGGCGGCAGATAGAGAATGCCCATATCGAGCCCCGCCTCGGCATAGGCCTCGGCTTGAGCGACGGCAATACCGGGATCGTTGGCATCGGCCAACAAATGCGTTGAGGTCATGATTTCGGATGGATCGCGACCGATACGTTCACACTCGGCCCACAACAGATCTCGCGATACTTTCCACGAATCAACCGGACCACCAGGGAAGTTCCAATGTTGTGCCCATCGAGCGACTGCAGGGATTGTTCGTTTCGGTCCTGCGCCACCGATGCAGATTGGCGGATGCGGTCGTTGAATCGGCTTCGGCTCGCAATACGCGTTGGTCAGGTTGAAGTGCTGGCCGCTGAAGTTCGATACTTTATTTGTCAGCAACGACACGATTACTTCGAGTGCTTCATCGAACATGTCGAAACGTTCGGTGAGCGTTGCTCCAAGACTGATTCCATAGGCATCGGCTTCTTCATCGTTCCAACCGGCACCGAGACCAAGTTCAAGGCGACCGTTCGAAATGACATCAACAGTTGCAGCGATATTGGCCATCACCGCGGGATGGCGATACGGAAGGCCCGTTACCAACACGCCGAGGCGAATGCGCTTGGTTGCCTGCGCAAGAGCAGTAAGCGTCGACCAACCTTCGAGGCACGGGCCATGAGAGTTGTCTGAATGAATCGGATAGAAGTGATCGAAGTTCCAACCCGACTCAAAAAGTTCAATGTCGTCGGCCGCTTGCCACACATCGAGCATCGCTTGCCACGTCGTATGTTGCGGTGAGGTCTTAAATCCGAAGCGCATGCGGCGAGGCTAATGAGTCAACACATCGGCCGTCGACCTAATCGCGACAAACTCAGGGAGAACTATTCGTCGAATCCACCCCGACGGTTTTTCTTCCGAGCTGCCTGTTGCCGCTTGGCTTCAAGTCGTCGCTCAACTGCGCCGCGACCTGGTCGTGTCGGGCGGCGTGGCGTCTCTACGCGAAGCGCTCCGGCCAACTTCTGACGAAGGCGATCGAGGGCAAGCCGTCGATTTCGCAACTGCGAGCGCTCATCATCAGCCGACACGGTCACCACAGCACCCAATCGATCGATAATTCGCTGGCGCTGGTACTGCGACAACGAAGGAGAGTTCTGAGCATCGAAACGGACCTCAGCGCGAGTGTGCGCCCGGTTCGCATGCTGCCCGCCAGGCCCGCCGCTTGGCCCGAACGACCACGACAGTTCATTGGCCGGGATCACTACTGATGCGGTTACTCGCAGCGCACCATCTTCAGCCATAGCGCAGAGCCTAGGAGTCGTCCCGATCTACGCTGCGACACATGGATGCACAGGAATGGATTTCGACC
>CAMCTW010000154.1 GCA_945878645.1 Bifidobacterium breve | reverse complement strand
GACCTATCCGCTCCGCACCCCGCTGACGACGGTTCCGGGACGGTCTGAGGCCAGCGATGACCACAGAGACCAAACCTGCCTCTTCGGACCACATGACGCTGTGGGAACACCTTGCTGAACTACGAACCAGACTCTTTCGAATCTCGTTGGCCGTTGCGGTTGGTGCACTCCTCGGATGGTTCCTCTACCCGTACGTATTAGCGATACTTAAACACCCGTTTAATGAAGTGCAGCCAGGCCAGCCCTTCATCGCAACTGAACCACTCCAGGCTTTCGGGCTGAGACTCAAAATGTCCGGGTACATCGGCATCGCAGTAGCGATGCCGATCATCGTCTGGCAAATTTGGCGATTCGTGACCCCTGGTCTCTATCCGCACGAGAAAAAGTACGCCATTCCGTTCACATTGAGTTCAGTGGTTTTGTTCGTAGGTGGCGCAATGTTGGCCTTCTACGTGCTGAATCCAACGCTTGAATTCCTAACGACTATCGGTGGCTCACAAATTGAGCCCTTTTATACGGCTGACAGCTATGTGACATTGATCGTATGGATGATGCTCGCGTTTGGTGTTGGTTTCGAGTTCCCGGTTTTGCTCGTTGCTTTGCAGATGATCGGTGTGATCACGCCAACCCAATTGCTTCGATGGTGGCGCCAAGCGATCGTCGTGATTGTGGTAATCGCCGCAGTCATCACACCTAGTGGCGACCCGATCTCGATGAGTGCCTTGGCGATTCCGATGGTTTTACTTTATGCACTCTCGGTTGCTCTCGGAGCCCTCATTCTCATCTTGCGGCGTCGTTCAACGCGGAAGGCTGCGGTGAGCGACTCCGATGCAGTCGCCGAGTGACGTGAGCGAATCATTTGAACTTGATCGGTTCCAGCTCGAGGGGATCGCCGCGATCGATCGCGGGGTGTCAGTGCTGGTCTCTGCCCCCACCGGCTCCGGCAAGACGAAAGTCGCCGAGCACGCTCTTGCCCTCGCCCTGAAGTCTGGCACTCGAGCGTTTTACACGACGCCAATCAAAGCGTTATCGAATCAGAAGTTCCATGATCTGACAGAGGAGCACGGTGAAGCGTCAGTCGGCCTTTTGACTGGAGATACCGCCGTCAACGGCGACGCTCCTATCGTCGTCATGACGACCGAAGTTCTGCGAAACATGATCTATGCCCGTTCCCCGGGTCTTGACGCCCTTGCTTGGGTTGTGCTCGATGAAGTGCATTACTTGCAAGACACCTACCGAGGCTCGGTATGGGAAGAGGTGATCATCCATCTACCCAAACATGTTCGACTCGTGTGTCTCTCAGCGACAGTTTCGAATGCTGATGAACTTGGTCAATGGATTAGTGCCGTACGGGGGCCAACCGAGGTGGTGGTCGAAACGAAACGACCCGTCACACTCGACAACTGGTACCTCGTGGCGGATCGCCAGGGAGACGGCCTCGTTCTGCTTCCCACTCTCGCTGAGGGGAAGGCCGATGAGCGTGGCCACCGATACGACCTCGATATCCGTGATCGCTCCAGCGGCGGCCGGCGGCGCTTCGCAACGCCAGGTCGAGTCGAAGTAGTTGAGTTGCTTGCTGAGCGTTCGATGCTGCCAGCAATTTTCTTTATCTTTAGCCGAAACGGTTGCGATGACGCTGTTCTATCGTGCACGCGTGCTGGCCTCACTTTCACCGACTCAGATGAACGCCAACGAATTCGAAAGATTGCCGAGTCTCACGTACAAGAACTCAGCGACGACGACCTGAAGGTTCTCGATTACGGACGTTGGCTCGATTCCCTCGAAAGAGGAATCGCGAGCCATCACGCAGGACTTGTTCCGCCATTCAAGGAGGCGGTCGAGCAGTGCTTTGTAGAAGGTCTCGTTCGAATCGTCTTCGCCACAGAAACCCTTGCCCTTGGCATCAACATGCCGGCGCGAACAGTCGTTATCGACAAACTTACGAAATTCACTGGAGAGGGCCATGAGTTCCTAACTCCAGCGCAGTACACACAACTCACTGGACGGGCAGGAAGACGGGGGATCGACGATCACGGAAACGCCGTTGTCCTCTGGTCTCCGTTTGTCACCTTCGACGATGTTGCGACGCTGGCCGCGAGTCGGAGTTTTCGACTCACGAGTTCTTTCCGTCCGACCTACAACATGGCTGCAAATTTGGTCCGGAGGTACGACGCGGGGGAGGCACACCGTTTGCTCGGGAGCAGTTTCGCCCAGTACCAAGCCGACGCCGATGTGGCGCGAGAGGAACTCCGAATCGCCACTCAGTTCGAAAAACTTGAGCGGCTCACCGAAGATGCCACTTGCGACAGGGGGGACGTCGTTTCCTACAAGGCTTTGCTCGATCGGGAACGAGGCGTTCGCCGCGCCGGTAGCGGCGGGAGTGCAGTTGAGCGGGCGCTTTCAGAAATGAAACCCGGTGACATCCTTTGGCTCGAGGGAAGCGGGGGTCATGATCGCGTCGCAGTGCTGTCTGTCTCGCATCGCAAAGGTGGTTCAGTGCGAGTGAAGGTGTTGAATTCTCGGCGGAATGTGCTGCAACTCGGTGCGCAGGATTTTGATGAGGCCCCGACCGTGGTGGGACATATCGATCTTCCCGTTCCATTCACGCCGATGAAGCCCAAGTTCCAGAAAGCAGTCTCGATCGAACTCGATCGTGTTGCCGATCGAGTTCGATCACTGGTTCCCGAACCTAGCGAGAACGTCGACCGCGATCGGTGCGCGGAGCACCCAGTTCACGATTGCCCTCAGCGCGACCAACACCTGAGATCTTTGCGCGATGTCGAGCGCGTTCGAAAGGACATCGAGGGCCTCGAAAAACGGATCAGATCTCGAACAGGCTCACTCGTGGAGCAATTCGATCGAATCCTGCAGATGCTCGAAAATTGGGGCCACCTCGACGGTTGGCAGCTCACCGATCGCGGTGAACGATTAGTGCGGATCTATCACGAGTCTGATCTCGCTATTGCCGAGGCGATCGAAGAGAACCTGTTCGATGATCTGACGGCTCCCGAACTTGCTGGTCTCGTGAGTTCCTTCATCTACGAGTCACGGGCGTCGAGCCCCGATCTTGGTACGTGGTTTACGCGTCGATTGCTCGCAGAGCGCGCTGATCAAATTTCTGACCTGGCTTCTTCGATTTCTCAGGACGAAATCCGGCTCGGGCTTCCAGGCACGCGCCCGACCGATCCTGCCTTCTTTGCGCTGGCTCACGCATGGGCTTCGGGAGACGAGCTCGACCACATGCTTGGCGACGAGGAAATGCCTGGCGGCGACTTCGTTCGCACGATCAAACAACTGGTCGATCTCCTCCGCCAGATTTCAGAAACCGAAGCGTCCTGTGCAGCGACTGCCTCCGATGCTTCAGATCTGCTTCATCGCGGAATCGTCGCCGTTTCTGGTCGGGGTCGGGTTGCCTTAGAGCAGAACGACGATACGTAATGACGATCAAGAAAAACAGCGATTACGGCAGGGCAGCAGCGTTGCCTCCGGGGTCTCCGATTACCTCTAGCGATGCAGAACTCCGAAACATCGTTTGCGCCGCCAGATCCGAGCATCGTTCGCCGGTCACAGTCGGACTTCTCGCTGGTGATCTCTGTCGAACACTTGGCGGGTCCGGCGATGCCGCTCGCCTGTTTGGCCCACAAGCACTCACCGTTCCCGTCGATCTTCCCATCGCCCTTATCGACGGAACCGAGTATCCGTTTGTCGCGCACCTGTTGGTTGGGCGTCCGTTTGCCAACGACTTCGCGGTCGTCATGAACGCTCAATGGCTTGGAGAACTGGATCTTGGACCTCGTTCTCATCCAGGTGATGGTCTCATCGATGTAA
>CAMCTW010000153.1 GCA_945878645.1 Bifidobacterium breve | reverse complement strand
AGAGGTCTACCGACAAATCGAAAGTGACTACCGCGAATTCGCATCGCAGATTGGCCTCGATGATGTCACCTGCATACCAATGTCAGCATTGGCAGGAGACAACATCACCGAGGTCGGCCCGAATATGCCTTGGTACGACGGACTTCCTCTCATGGGACTGCTGGAAGACGTGCAGATCGACGATGAATTGCAGTCGCTTCCATTTCGGATGGCCGTCCAATGGGTGAATCGTCCTGATCTCGATTTCCGAGGATTTTCGGGCCAGATCTCCGGCGGAACTGTTCGCCCGGGCGACGCTGTTCGTGTGCTCCCATCAGGGCGAGCAACCACAGTCGATCGCATCGTCACCTTCGACGGCGATCTCGAAGAGGCAGTGGCAGGTCAATCGGTAACCATCACGCTCACCGACGAAGTCGACGTAAGCCGCGGCGACGTGATTGCGACCTCACTCGCCCCGCCCGCAGTTGCAGATCAATTCGAAGCTCACATCATCTGGATGGACGACCACGAGATGCTTCCCGGCCGTCCGTATCTTCTGAAGATCGGAGCGCGCACTGTGAATGCGACGCTCGCCCAACCTAAGTACAAAGTGAACGTCAACACTCTTGAACATGTTGCAGCCCGAACACTCGAACTGAACGAGATCGGTATCTGCAATATCAATCTCGACCGTCCGATTCCGTTTGACGCCTACGGCGAAAATCGCGATATGGGCGGCTTTATTCTGATCGACCGATTCACTAATGCCACGGTTGCGGCTGGCCTTCTGCACTTTGCCCTTCGTCGTTCCGACAATGTCCATTGGCAGGCCATCGAGGTCGATAAATCGGCGCACGCTCTGCAAAAAGGCCAGAAGCCTTGTGTTGTGTGGTTCACGGGCCTGTCGGGTTCCGGTAAATCGACGATTGCCAACATCGTCGAGCGAAAACTATTCGAGCAGGGACGTCATACCTATTTGCTCGACGGTGACAATGTGCGCCACGGCCTCAACAAAGATCTGGGTTTCACCGATGCCGATCGCGTCGAGAACATCCGGCGTGTCTCAGAAGTCTCTGGGCTCATGGTCGATGCTGGCTTGATCGTATTGGTGTCGTTCATCTCACCGTTTATCGCTGAACGCCGTATGGCGCGTGAGCGTGTGGGTGCTGATGAGTTCATCGAGGTCTACGTCGACACTCCGCTTGCTGTTGCGGAGGAACGAGATCCGAAGGGGCTCTACCTCAAGGCACGACGCGGCGAACTTGCGAACTTCACCGGTATTGATTCGCCGTACGAAGCGCCCGAATCGCCTGAACTGACAGTTGACACAACATCAATGACGCCGGAGCAAGCTGCCGACCTCATCATCGATCATCTTCGTCAACACGGATTCATCAACTGACTCGACCGAGTGGGCAGGAATCACGGGTGACGGGATTCCGTTTCGGAGCGATATTCCGAGGCGAGTTCTGCGACCGAGGCAGGAAGGGCGCCGTTGGCGAGGTCCGCAATAGTGACAACTTCTAAGACCCGCCTGAGGCTGGCCCGAACTGCCATCCACACCACAGGTAGTTCAGATGCAGGTCCGGTGTGGCTCATGGAACTGAGGCTCTGGTCCCGCACGGTCGCGAGCGGACCATCGATGGCGCGAAAAATATCGGCCAGAGAAATTTCATTCGCTGGTCGCGTGAGTACGAAGCCACCATCGGGTCCGCGTTGACTACTCACAAGACGTGAACGCTTGAGTTCAGTCATGATGCCGCGCAAGAACTTGAGCGGGATCCCCTGCGCCTGAGCGAGGTGCTCGGCGGTGACCGGACCATCTCCCGAATTTGCGAGTTCGGCCATCGCCCGAATGGCGTAATCGACGCTCGCTTGAATGCGCATAGTTGCAGTCTCGCACGGAAGTAGAGGCGGGCACCGGCCCAACCCGTTCAAAGTCAGGACGACCCACGGAGCGGATCCCTCTCTTGCGATGCCCACCCGCAACGGTGAAACGGCCTACGGTGCTGCTGTTGCACTCGCTTCCCCCACGAGAGGTATCCACTGTGAGACCAGACGGACGACGGCCAGATGAACTTCGCGACGTCAGCATTGAACGCGATTTCACCGACGCTGCTACCGGTTCGGCACTGATTCGATTCGGCCGCACGATCGTGCTTTGCACCGCATCGATTGACGAGAGCGTCCCGCGTTGGATGAAGGGCTCGGGTAAGGGCTGGGTCACTGCCGAATATTCGATGCTGCCTGGTGCTTCGCCTGAACGTATTCGGCGTGAGGTCAGCAAAGGCTCGCCATCAGGCCGTACCCATGAGATTCAACGACTCATCGGACGTTCACTCCGAGGCGTCTGCGACATGGTCGCTCTCGGCGAGCGTCAGGTTGTTGTCGATTGTGATGTTTTGCAGGCTGACGGTGGAACTCGCACCGCTGCAATCACTGGGGGCTACATCGCACTTCACGACGCGTTGACCCGTGTTGTTCAAACCGGCGGTATCGCAACTCATCCGTTGACTGAAGCCTGCGCCGCGATTTCGGTGGGCATCGTCGATGGTGCTCCCGTACTTGATCTTCCCTATGTCGAAGATTCGGCTGCAGAAGTCGACATGAACGTCGTAATGACCGAAAGCGGTCGTTTCCTTGAGGTGCAAGGCACAGCCGAGGGCATGAGTTTTAGTCGGGAAGAACTTGACGAACTGCTTGGTCTCGCCGAAGGCGGCATTAGAGAACTCTTCACCATGCAGAAACTTCTGCTCGCCGATCCTCCTCCCCGTCGGGATTGAGAATCGTGGTCGGTCAACGCCTCGTTTGTGCGAGCGCGAATCCCGACAAGGTTCGAGAGATTGAAGCGATCCTTCTCAATTGCGGTGTGGTTTTAGAGTCGCGCCCGAAGGAGATTGCTGACGTTGAAGAGAACGCTGACACTCTTGAGGGAAATGCGCGGCTGAAAGCGTCTGCAATCGCTGTAGCGACAGGGTCCGCGGCCCTCGCAGATGACACCGGACTTGAAGTTGATGCGCTCGGTGGATTGCCGGGTGTGCGATCTGCTCGTTACGCCGGTGAACCGAGCGATGCTGATGCCAACATTGAAAAGTTGTTGAAAGAACTGCTGGCGGTTGGAGCCAGGACGACCGAGCAGCGGCGGGCAAGATTTCGCACGGTTGTACTTGTGCAGTGGCCAGATGGAACTGAAACGATTGCGATGGGCGTTGTCGAAGGCCACATCGCCCTTGAACGTGTTGGAGACAGTGGCTTCGGCTACGACCCAGTCTTTATTCCCGATGATGGAAATGGTCGAACATTCGCTCAGATGGGCGCAGAAGAGAAACACGCGATGAGTCACAGAGGTCGCGCTCTTCGGACGCTTGCCGAGGAGCTCTCGTGACCATTCCAAGTCAGCCACCTACGCCTCCACAACCTCGACCACCGACGACGCCCGCGGAGGTGCAACCGTCGATCGCACCATCGGCGCCGGCGTTTCACTCAAAGATCCGGTGGGGACTCGGCGATGTGCTCATTGGTCTGGGGCTGTGGCTCGCAGGCGGCATCTTCGGAGCAATTGTTCTTGTCGCCACCGGATCAGAATCGGACAGTTCACTTACAGAGCTAAGTGTCGGCGCGTTAACAATCAGCGTCATTTGCGGTTGGATCGGTTTTCTCGGTTGGCCAATCGTTGCGAGTTATTTGAAAGGCCAGCGCAGTCTTCGGCTCGATTTTGGTTTGGAAATCCGCCCCATTGATCTTGGATGGGGAGTTCTTGGCGGACTGGCGGCGTTGGTCATCTCAGGAGCTGGGGGAGTGGCCTGGTCGATTCTTTCGAACGAGGCGGCTCCGACGAATACGGAGTTCCTTCCGACTGAGCCGTCGTTGCTCACAGCGTTGGCAATTTTTGTGCTCGTCGCTGTGTGCACACCGGTCGT
>CAMCTW010000152.1 GCA_945878645.1 Bifidobacterium breve | reverse complement strand
CCGAATTCAATACGCTCTTGACCAACAAACCCACCGAGCAACATCGTGTAGCCCGGAGCGGACTTTCCGTGAGCGCGACGTTCTGCGCCTTGAAATCCGATATCGGCAACGTGATGCTGGCCACAGGAATTCGGGCAGCCCGAGATGTTGATACGAAGTCCACCTACCTCGGCCAATCCCTCAGCGTGAAGTTCCTTCTCGATCGCATCAGCAAGACCGCGACTTTGAGTGACTGCAAGATTGCAGGTGTCGGCGCCGGGGCAGGCCACGACATCGCTTACTAACTCGGCTGAAGGGCTTGCCATATCGAGCGCAGTGAGTCGATCGAAGACGACCGGAACTTGTTCTTCACTGAGATTACGTAGCGCAAAGTTCTGCCGGTTAGTGACGCGCACATCGACGCCGAATTCCCGAACGATTGCCGCGAGACCGCGGAATTGTTCAGCGGTGACGTCACCCAAGCGAGCGTGAGCGATTGCTGACACGGTGCCTTTGGCGACTCCGCGAATGACATTCGAGTCTTCCCAACGCTCAAAGGCTCCTGGGCGACGAAGTACAACTGGTGTTCCTTGGCCCATTGCTGTGGCGTCGACGAGATCGGCACGGCCGGCGGGTGCATCTCCGGCTTCGAGAACTTCCATCGGAATTCCACCCGGCCATGTTGAAGAACCGAGAAGGAATTTGCGGACGGTGACTACGCGTCGCTGCACTTCTTCGAAACCCAGGTTGTCGACAACCCATTTCATGCGAGCGCGAAGTTTGTTGTCGCGATTGCCGGTCTGTTCGAAAACTCTTAAGACCGATTCGATGGTTGGGAGAAGGTCTTCCTTGGCTGTGAACGGTTCGAGTGCGAGCGCAGCGTGAGGATTGGCTCCGAGTCCGCCAGCGATGAACACCCGGAATCCAGCTTCGAGTTCGCCAGCATCGGTCGTTCGGGTGATAGCAATGATTCCGACGTCATTAAACATTGCTTGGCCGCAGTCAGTGGCACAGCCAGAGAAGTTGATTTTGAACTTTCGGGGCAAGCGTTGGCCGAGTGGATTGCGCAAGAAGTGCTTGAACGTCGCTTCTGCCCACGGAGTGATATCAAGAATTTCGCTCGGGCAGGCTCCGGCAAGGTGGCAGCCCTGAACATTGCGAACAGTGTCGCCGCAGGCCTCGCGGCTGGTGAGTCCGACCATGGCGATGTCGCGGAGAAGATCAGGTACTCGTTCGAGTTGCACGAAATGAAACTGGATTGCTTGACGGGTTGTGAGATGACCCCAGCCACGCGAGTATTCGACGGCCAGATCACCCATGCGGTCGAGTTGTGCTGCAGTGATCGTTCCGTATGGTGCCTTGATGCGAATCATTTGGTTATGGCCGCCTTGGCGTTGGCCATAAATGCCGTTGTTCAGGCGGAAGACGCGAAAGACGTCCTCTTCAAGTTCACCAGCGAGGTAGCGAGCGAGCTGAACTTCAAATTTTGCGATGTCGGCAGCGGACTCGACATCGATTGTGAATTCAGACATTTGGGCTCTCTCGGGCCAGGGGATGGAAACCTGACTAGACGAGTCATGAATCTACCCTCACCGAGGTCCAATTGTCGACCCATTGGGTCATGTTTCTGTGAGTTCAGCCCTGCTGGAGAAGTTCGGCGACCCGGAAGGCGAGGTCGAGCGACTGACGAGCGTTGAGTCTCGGATCGCACATGGTCTCGTAGCGAGTGTCGAGGTCGGCATCGAGGATTTCTTCGGCGCCGCCCAAGCATTCAGTGACGTTGTCGCCTGTGAGTTCGATGTGGACGCCACCGGGCCATGTGCCCTCGGCGCGGTGAGCGGCAAAGAAGCCCGCGATTTCGGCCAAGACCGCGTCGAAATGTCGGGTCTTACGACCACTCGGCGCAGTGAACGTATTGCCATGCATCGGGTCGCAGGCCCACGCGACGGGGTGACCCGAATCGCGAACTGCAGCGAGCAATGGAGGCAGTGCCGTTCCGACGGTCTCGGCGCCCATGCGGCTGATGAGCGTGAGGCGGCCGGGAATGCGATTGGGGTTGAGCGCTTCGCAGAGCGCGACAACTTCATCGGGAGTGATTGATGGCCCGACTTTGCAGCCGATGGGGTTGCCGACACCGGAGAGAAAATGAACGTGAGCGCCGTCGAGCTGGCGAGTTCGTTCTCCGATCCAGAGCATGTGCGCTGAACAGTCATACCAGTCGCCGGTCAGCGAGTCTTGGCGGGTGAGTGCTTGTTCGTAACCGAGAATCAGCGCTTCATGGCTCGTTGCTACATCGACAGTATGAAGTTGCGGGGTTGATTCGGTATCGATGCCGCACGCCGCCATGAATTGAAGGGTTCGCTCGATTCCTTCAGCGACTTCTTCGTAGCGCCGTCCTTCCGCACTCGAGGAAACAAACTCTTGGTTCCAGGCGTGGACGCGTGAAAGATCGCCAAATCCACCTTTGGTGAAGGCGCGAACAAGATTGAGTGTTGATGCTGATTGTTGGTACGCAGTGATCAAACGTTCGGGATCGGCAACACGCGCTTGAGCGGAGAAGTCGATGTCGTTGACCATGTGCCCACGGAACGAGGGGAGTTCAATCCCATCGATGGTTTCTGTACCCGCAGAACGAGGTTTTGCGAATTGTCCGGCGATGCGACCGACTTTTACAACGGGAACTCCCGATGAATACATGAGCACCACGGCCATCTGAAGAATGACTTTGAGCTTGTCTCGAATCGAATCAGCACTGAACGCGTCGAACGACTCGGCACAATCGCCGGCTTGTAAAAGGAATGCTTTACCGTTCGCAACCTTGGCGAGGTCGGATGTGAGACTGCGGGCTTCACCGGCGAAGACCAACGGTGGCATCGCGCTCAGACGTTTGACGACGTCGTTGAGCGCGTCAGCATTCACCCAGTCGGGCTGCTGCACTGCCTCCCGGTCTTTCCAGGATGATGGGGACCATTCGCTCGTCACAACCACAAGGTTGATTGACTTGGGGCCCTCAACGCAAAGCCATTACTGGCGAGGCTCAGATCAGACTGCATCAATGGTGTCTGGAGCATTCTCTCGGACCGAGGCCATGGCCCGTTTTACAAGACGTCGAGCGGCTTCGGCCGTGACTCCAAGTTCATCGCCAACCTCTCGGTAGGAGCGACGACGTCCATCGTGAAGGCCAAATCGCTGTTCAACGGCGAGACGAGCACGGGGATCGAGAACCGAAAGAAGGGAGGCAACCATCTCGTGATCGATTTGTTCGAGCACAATCTCTTCAGGGCCGGGAAGAGAATCAGGGAGAATGTCGACGAGTTCGTTCGAGTCGTCCTCACCGATCGTGCGATCGAGCGAGGTGGGGGTTGTAAGGCGATGCAACCAGGCGTTCTCTGAATCGAGCTGGTCGCCGTCGCCAGAAACCTGACGGAGTGCGGCACGAAGGCCGGCGGAACGATCTCCGGGCAAACGGACGAGGCTAGCTTTTTGGTCGAGCGCTCGGCCGATGGCTTGGCGGATCCAGAACGTGGCGTAGGTGGAGAACTTGAATCCTTTTCGCCAATCGAATTTGTCGACAGCGTGTTCGAGTCCAATATTGCCCTCTTGAATAAGGTCAAGCAGTTCCATGCCTGGCGGCAGGGGATAGCGGCGAGCGACGCTGACTACGAGACGCAGATTGGCTCGAATGAAACGGTCTTTGGCGGCGGCGGCGGCACGGACGTCTGTCTTAAGCGCGACCGATCGTTCCCCGTTCTCGAGACGGGCTGAGGCGGCGAGACCCTTTTCAATGGTCTGCGACAGTTCGCGCTCTTCGAGTGCGGTGAGGAGGGGGACAAGACCGATCTCGTTGAGGTATTGACCGACTGAATCGCTCATAACGGGGACTCCTAAGTGGTGTCGCTGGTAAACCATCGACGTTGTTGTTCCGGACTCACATCCTGAACGTGTCGCTTCG
>CAMCTW010000151.1 GCA_945878645.1 Bifidobacterium breve | reverse complement strand
GGTAACTACAACCTTGGCGGTTATGCCGCAGCGAAAGCGGGCGTGATCAATCTGATGGAAACGGTTGCCACGGAATACGGGACTTACGGAATTCGAGCGAATGCCGTAACGCCAGGCCCGACAGCGACGGCACCACTTCTCGATTATTTGGCAACGCAGCATGGCGGGGTCGAGGCACATGTCGCCGATCTGGATCTGAATCGTCTTAGTAAGCCTGAGGAAGTCGCACAAACGGTTTTGTGGCTTGCGTCGGATTTCTCTTCGAACATCACCGGTATCTGTGTGCGCAGCAATATCCGTGCGGCAAGCCGTCGTCCGCACGGATCCTGAGGAGAACATCGACATGGCATCGAATGAAAGCGTGGAACTGACAGCGTGGCGCGACTTTTGTCGTCGACTCGAAACTGTCGGCGAGCAGTTGATGTCCGAACCATTTCCTGTTGACGCTGCGGTTCGCGCTGAGGGTTATGACCACATGGCCGAACAGGTGTTGTGCTGGTTGGGATGGTCAATTGGCTTTCCAAATGCTGCTCGTCCGTTCTTTATGAGACAAAACGATCTGGTCACGCAATGGGGCGGCCCGAATGCTGACAACGCGTATCGTCACGCGCGTATCGACCACACCAAGCGGTATCGGGTGAGCGGTCGTATGCATTCCTGCGAAGAGTTCATCTTGGCGATGCGGGCCGGCTTCATGCATCAGGAGAAGTGGGGAACACTCGCCGAGCACAACGGATCCGATCTCGGAATCGGCAAAGGCGACGAGTTTGAGTTCTTCCTCGGTGGCGATGGTGCCGAACCCGGGTGGTTGCCCATTCCCGAAGGCGCAGTCATGTGCTCACTTCGTGAGTACTACTTCGAATGGACCGAGGATGAACCGGCAACATTCACCATTGAATGTCTCGATGGTCCCGATCATCTGCCACGAGTAACCGCCGAGGATTTTGCCGCAAAGGTGGCCGATGCTGCCGCCGGTGTTGAACGTTCAATGACGTACTGGAACCAGTACATGATCGATCAGCGGGCAATGCGCGAAGACAACTCGTTCCAAGGATCGTTTGCGCAGGAAAAGGGTCTTGCTGCTGCTCGCTACGGATTCTGTTTCTGGGATCTTGGTCCCGATGACGCGCTCATCATTGAAAGTGAAGCTCCCGATGCTCGGTATTGGAGTTTGCAGCTCTACCCCGAGGGCTGGTTTGAACTGGCTGATCCGGTCGAACGCATCACGAGCCTGAACGATCGCCAGTTTCGAATGTCCGAAGACGGACGTCTTCGTGCGGTGGTGTCGCATCGAGATCCGGGCGTCGAGAACTGGCTCGATGCTGGTGGACGTCAACGCGGACTCTGCACGTTGCGTTGGTTCTGGCCGCTCAGCGACGCTGCTCCGGAACCAACAGCGCGACTCGTTCACGTCGATGAAGTCTGGAACGGATTGCCATCTGACACCGTTCGAGTTTCAAAGGAAGAACGCGCCGCGCTTCTTGAATCTCGCCGTCGCCACTTAGCGTGGCGTTTCCGCACTTGAGTGTTACGGGCGCATGATGCCGCCACCGTCGACCGAAATGGTTTGGCCGGTGACATAGCGACTTCCATCGCTCAACAGGAAAGCCACTGCGGGACCAATGTCGTCAACAGCGTCGCCATCACGCCCGACGGGGTTATTGTCGTACATCGCAGCAAATGCTGCTTCACGCGCCGGGTCAGTACCGGCCACGGGAGCGCGGTGGCCGGCCGATGCCGGCAGAACACAATTGACCGTGATTCCGTCACGACCCCATTCGCGCGCCGCAGTGCGAGTGAGAGAACGGATTGCTTCGTTCGATGCTGCGTAGGGGCCGTAACCCGCAGCGCCGGTGAGACCCATCGAGGTACCCATCGTGACAATGCGTCCCCAATTGTTCTTTGCCATGTGTGGTTGCGCAGCTTGCATGAGCCACAGTGCGCCTTTAGGGCCAGTATCGAACAACAGGTTCATGTCACTCTCGGTGATGTCGACGAGGGGAGTGACGGGTCGAAACGATTGAGCGTTCAACACAAGGCCGTCGATGCGGCCGAAGCGCATGATGGTTTCGTTAACAACCTCGAAGGAGCGTGAGCAGTCGGCAACATCGGCAACGAGACCGAGGCAATCGACATTCTCCGCTTCAAGCAATGCAACTGCTTCGGCAAGGCGATCGGGTTTGCGTCCGGTAATGACAACTTTTGCCCCAAGCGCACCTAGGTGGCGCGCCACGCCGAGGCCAACGCCCCGAGTACCGCCAGTAATGATGACGACTCGGTCATCGAGATCGTTGAGAGGTGCGCCAGCCATGGGAGCAGCGTAGTTTCGTAACCAATGACCACCACTTGGGATCCGGGACCACGCCCTGAATGGGTTGAATCGGTGAATGCGGGTCTCGTGTTGCCGATCGCGGCTGAAGCAGCGCTTCCGCTTGATCGTGAAGGTTTGATCAGCGAGGCGTTGGCCCGTCAGGGACGCGCGAATGACGGAATTTCGGCGCTTTGTGCTCCTGGGCCAAGCACTGGAGAGGACTTCCTCGAAGGTCTTGACATTGCGCTTGCATCGCTCGAGAACGAAGCGAACTTAAACCTGCTGGGCCGATGGATGACGCGGCGGTTTTTGCTGCGCCTGCTGGAAGTTCGACTGCAAATCTGTGACTGGGTCCGAGACGACCCCGGAGTTCGTGACGAACAAATAGTCGAGCCGCTCTTTGTCGTGGGTGCGCCTCGAACCGGAACGACAGTGCTGCATGCCTTGTTGTCGGCCGATCACCGCCACCGAGTACCGCTCGGTTGGGAGTTTCTGCGTCCGGTGCCACCACCGACAATCGCGACGTACGAAAACGATCCACGTATCGCGCTTGCCGATGCCGAACTGCGTGGCCCGCAACTCGTTACTGGTGGACTCGATGCCATCCACGCCTATGCCGGTCGTATGAATAAGGAATGTCTTTCCGCGATGTCGTTTGCATTCCGCGGCGAAGAGTTCATCAGTCGCTACAACACGCCGAGCTACATCGCCTGGTTGCAGTCCTGCGACATGACGCCGGCGTACGAAATGCACCGTCTTGTACTGCAGATTCTCCAGCGCCGCATGCCAACAAAGAAATGGGTGTTGAAGTCACCGGTGCATTTGCACAATCTGCCGGTCCTGCTTGACACCTACCCAGACGCACGCCTGGTGATCACTCATCGTGATCCGTTGGCGATTCTTGGTTCTGTGACGAGTTTGATCGCCACGCTTCGGTGGGCGCATAGCGATGATGTCGATACGACGGTGATTGGTCGCTATCACGCCGACCTCTATCACTCCGATCTCGATGGCCTGGTCGATCTTCAGACCAATGGAGTGCTGCCCGCGGGCCGCGTTTCACACGGTTCGTTCGCCGACTTCAACGCAGACGGTGTGGCGGTAGTTGCACGCATCTACGAAGAACTTGGGATTGACCTTCCCGACGACATTCGAGCTGCGATGTCGGTGGCGCTTCAAGCGTCACCGCGCGAAAAGCACGGCGATCACACGTGGTCATTCGATTGGCTGGGGCTTGATGCCGCCGAGCAGAAAGAAAAGTTTGCGCGCTACAGCACAGCGTTCAGCCTCACAGACTGAGCCGAGTTGATCGCCCAATTGACAATTTCTACTGATTTAATAGACACACTGTCATGGACGAATATCTCATAGTGGCTCTTGCCGGCTTCCTCGCTTGCATGGTCAATGGCTCGTTGGGGATGGGATTTGGCCCGACATCATCAACGATCCTGCTGGGCACGGGAATGTAGCAAGTTTCGGTATCGGCAACGGTGAATATCGCGAAGGTCGCCACCGGTGTGGTTGGCGGACTGTCACATTGGCGTTTCGGCAACGTTGATCGTCGTTTGGCTGTCCGGATGGCTCTGTCGGGAATGGTTGGCGCCTTGGTTGGTGTGACGGTTCTTCGCAGTGTTGACGCGTCGGCATTGCGACCGTTGTTGGCAGCGATGCTGGTCGTTGTTGCCTTGCGCATTCTCTTCAGATTTCGTCGT
>CAMCTW010000150.1 GCA_945878645.1 Bifidobacterium breve | reverse complement strand
GTGCGCTGTCAGATGGCCCGCACAGCAATCGATATGCAGGTCGCAACTCTGCTGACTCAACGATCCGCATGGATCGCGGGCAGCGGCGGGCTTCCCGGTCTCGAAGGATCGATGACAAAGTTGTTTGCAACCGAGGCCTATCAACGGTCGGTTCGGGCATTTCAGGAGATGGCTGGTTCTTCCGGCCTCCTGCAGTTTCATGAACCGGGAGCAGCCGCCGACGGGTTCATTGACTACGACGCACGTCATGCGCCCGTCACAACGATTTACGGCGGGACAAGTGAGATCCAAAGAAATAACATCGCCGAGCGGCACTTGCGGCTGCCGAAGGCTCGGTAATTTCGCTGATCACTGTGGCTCGGCCAAAGTTGAGAACCTTGTCAGCGCTGGGTGGTATCGGAGTCTGACGTTGCGTGGGTTCGAATGACTTCTTCCCCGAAACTGGAAATGAAATCGATGGCCTCAGGAAGCGTTTCACCTTGACCATTGACGATGAGCCAGGTGACACCGATGGATTCAGCTACCTGGATCCATCCCCCGGGAGCCTTCAAAGATGTCCAGCCGAAACAGTTCGATGAGGTTGTTGAAAATGTAGGAAGGTTGATTTTTGGGGATCGGCAGGCATGAACGATATTCTTACCAGCGGTTCATTTGGTTTTCTCTCCAACACGGCAAACGGTGCTCTCCTTGGTTTGGCGTTGTTGAGTTTCGACCTCGGCCCGAAAACTCGTTAGGTAGGACCAGGAGGAATCATGGCGCCATTAGATCTGTACACGGGAAATCCGCATGTAGGGCTTCCCATCACCGAGGATGACGACACGATTGAAGCGATGCTCGCAGACGTGAGTATCCCGACGCTTGTGCTGTCGATGGTCCACATGACCGGCGACGCATCGTGGATCAGGGGACCGATTCGTCCGCTCGGCCTGTTCCTTAACGAAATCCAGGGTTACCTGCCCGAGGACCAAAAGGCCGAGATCCGAGCACGCGCTCTCGATGTCATCCGCTCCTATCGCGACAGCGGTTGTGCGCTTCCGCCACCGCCCGGTGAAGCACTGCTGCGCGAAATGATGGCGTGGCTTGTGTGCGAGGAAGTTCCTGCTGAGTACGTGCCGATGATGCTCGAAGATATGGAGCTCGACGGAACCGACCAACGCAGTGTCGTGAGTCATTCATCGGCTGAAGCTCGAGCGGCATTGCCAGTCGTGGTGATCGGAGCGGGGGAGTCCGGTGTTCTTGCCGGCATTCGGCTTAAGCAGGCCGGCATCCCCTTCACCCTGATCGAAAAGAATGCCGGTGTCGGCGGCACTTGGTACGAAAACTCCTATCCGGGTTGTCGTGTCGACGTAGGCAATCACTTCTATTGCTACTCATTCGAACCGTCTGATCATTGGACTGAGTACTTCGCCAAGCAGCCAGAGATCCGGGCCTATTTCGAGGAAGTCACGAACCGCCACGATCTGTGGTCGCAGATTCGTTTCTCGACCGAGGTCGTGCGTGCAACTTGGGATGACGATGCCGGCCTTTGGCATGTTGTGGTGCGCACGAGTGACGGTCTTGAGGAAGCTCTTGATGCTCGCGCTGTCATCACCGCAGTCGGACAGTTGAATCGTCCGAAGATTCCCGATATTCCGGGCATCGAAACATTCGCCGGACCGTCGTTCCATTCGGCGCGCTGGGATCACACCATCGACTACGCCGGCAAACGCGTGATCATGATCGGAGCCGGCGCGAGCGGCTTTCAGATCGCGCCGACGATCGCGCCCGACGTTGCCTCGCTTGTCGTGTTCCAGCGCACCGCTCAGTGGATGTTCCCGAATCCGAACTATCACGAGAAGGTTCCGGCCGGACTGACGTGGGCGATTCAGCACCTACCGTTCTTCGGACGTTGGTATCGGTTCTTGTTGTTCTGGCCTGGTTGCGATGGTTCGCTGGCTAACGCCAAGATCGATCCCGATTGGCCGCATCAAGATCGCTCGATCAATGCCGCGAATGACATGGCAAGACAGATGTTCACCGATTGGATCACCGGCCAGGTGGGCGACGACGCAGAACTGCTGGCCAAAGTCATCCCGGATTACCCGGCAACCGGCAAGCGCACGTTGCAGGACAATGGCTCGTGGCTGAACGCGTTAAAGCGCGACAACGTTGAACTGGTGCGCACGGCAATCGACCACATCGACGCGACAGGTGTCGTGACGGTTGATGGTCAGCGTTACGAGGCCGACATCATCGTGTTTGCGACCGGCTTCCAAATGAGCAAGGTGCTGTTCCCTATGGAGTTCATTGGTCGCGACGGAGTGTCGCTCAACGAGTTCTGGAGCGATCGCCCCTCGGCCTACCTCGGCATCACCGTTCCGGGATTCCCGAATCTGTTCATGACCTACGGGCCGAGCACGCATTTGAATCACGGTGGGAGTCTGATCTTTCACTCTGAATGTCAGATGCGTTACATCAGCAAGTGTCTTGACGAACTTGCCCTCACCGGCGCGAAGTCAATGGAACCAAAGCCCGAGCTTTACGAGGCGTACCACGCGAAGCAACAAGAACTCATTAAGCAGATGGTGTGGTCACACCCTGGGATCACGCATACGCATTTCCGCAATGAGGCCGGAGAAATCCATACGGTGAGCCCGTTCCGGCTTGTTGACTATTGGTCGTGGACGCGAGAGATCAACGTCGATGACTACGTGTTGTCGTAATCCACTGTTGGTTCGACTCTCGTAGAGCCGAACCAACAGAGTCACTGGTAGATGATGGCCTCGGGGTCGGGGTAGGAGGTCATGCGGTAGTAGTCGCAGGTTTCCCATGGAGCGTTGACCTGCATGCGACCGTTCTGCACGTAGTAGTTCTTCTTGGCCGATGCCTCTTCGGTCACCATGATGAGCTTCTGTGATTCCTCAACGAGTTTCTCGTTGTAGTCACGGAACGCTTCGTCGGTAACTTCGACGGTCTGCTTACCCTGCTCGATGATTCCGATGAGGCAACGAGCAACAAATCCCGCCCACATTTGGTACCAAGCGGGAAGCGCAACGCCGCCCGAGACGGGCTGAGAGTTGGGGCCATAAAGTGTGAACAAGTTCGGGAAACCCGGAACCATCATGCCGACATAGGCCATGGGGGATTCTTCTTCCCACTTTTCGTGAAGGTTCACACCGTTGCGACCGAAGTACTCGGCGGGCCAGAGGTACTTCACGATGTCGTAGCCGGTAGCGGAGACGACGACATCCAGATCGTGATGCACACCGTCGGCCGTTTCCATGCCGGTGTCGGTGAAGCGCACGATGTCTTCGGTAACGAGTTCGACGTTGTCGCGTGTGAGGGCTCGGTACCAGCCGTTGTCGACGATTGGTCGACGAACCATCGGGGCATAATCGGGAATCAACTTGTCGATGAGGTCCTGACGGCCACCGGTTTCAGACTTGATGTAGTCCAAGAGCATGTTGCGTACGAAGTCACTCTTTGCGGTGATTTGCCCGCCGGTCTTTTCATACTCCTCATCACGAATAAGGAAGTCCTTGTCGAAATCAAACAAGTGCATGATCGAGGTGATGCGGCACCAGTTCCAGTAGCCGGGCATGGTGTTGATGAGCCAACGAGATTCGGGTTCAACATGCTTCCCGTATTTGTCGCGAGGGCTGATCCACTGCGGAGTGCGTTGGAACATGGTGACGTGCTTTGACATCTCGGTAACGCGGCCAAGTAACTGCACGCCGGTTGAACCGTTGCCAATTACGGCAACGCGCTTGTCGCTCAGGTCTATGTCTTCGGGCCACTGGGTCGGATGAATGACGAGGCCCCCGAAGTTTTCAATGCCCGGGAAATTTGGAAGACTCGGGTTAGCGAAGAGGCCAGCAGCGCTGACGATTGCGTTGACATCACGTGAATCGGTCGAACCATCGGTGAGACGGAACGTGACGCGCCACAACTTAGTGTCGTCATTGAAACGGGCTTCGACCAGATCGTGGCCGTGCTTCACATGATCCATGACGCCGAACTTGTTGGCGATATGAGTCAGGTATGTCCGCACTTCGGGGCCGCGAGCGAAGTACTCG
>CAMCTW010000149.1 GCA_945878645.1 Bifidobacterium breve | reverse complement strand
CGAAACATCGCTATAACAGCGTCATCAACAGACGGATCAAACTCTGCGTCATCAGCAACGCTTTTTAGAAGTGCTTCAAGCCCTTCACGAAAGTCGCCAGGACCGAAATCGCTCAGCCCCGTGTTTGCGGCTGCCTGCGCCAAAAGGTCATCGGCACTCGGGTATCGACCGTCACCTGATTCAATTTCTGACCCTGCCATGCCATCCCCCGCTGCCGCGTCATACCGACACTGGAGAGCACCGTACCCGAGGTCCAGTTAAGCGACGATGCCGTTCAAACTCGAATCAGCCCGTAAAGGAAGGAACAAGCTCGATCGTCCCCGATTTACGATTTCGTGGGCGTTGAGGGACTCGAACCCCCGACCCTCTCCTTGTAAGGGAGATGCTCTAACCAACTGAGCCAAACGCCCGAAGATAACCAGCGTAGTCGTCGTTAGTCGAGGTGTTTTTCGGCGGCAGCCGGGTCGATTGTGTGCGTGGCCCGCACCCTTGCCAATGCCACCATCGCTTCAGCAGTTTCGAATTGAAGCTCAGGCAACGCATCGGGGGCGAACCATTTCACTTCAACAATCTCTGGCGAGGTGGGGCGCACTTCACTGATCTCCGACAGCGCTACTGGTCGAGCTCGGTAGACGACATCGACGCGTTGCGGATCAGCATCGACCACGACTGCAGGTGGACCGACAAGTTCAACGGCGATTCCCACTTCTTCGAATACTTCGCGACGCGCTCCAACTTCAGGCGCTTCACCGCGCTTCAGCAAGCCACCAGGAATGCCCCACTTCTTTCGATACGCCTGACGCACGAGAAGGATGGCGCCATCGGGTCGTTCGATCACACAGATCGCGCCGACGGTGTACGAAGGCGACACAGTTCGAACTGTGATGCGTCGGACCGAACGCGGGAACAATCGAAAAACGCGCAACGCCAGGCGATACGTGCGTGCTCCGATTGATCGATCCATGGGCAAAGCCTATGGGCGCTTGATGCTCCGACGCGCATCGACAAGTTCCGCAAGAAGTTCCGGTGTGGCAGCGGCAACAGGGGTTCGCCGGTCGGCATGTTCGAGCACGACAAGGTCGCGATCATCCGCATCAACAATGACGGCACCGGCTTCCTGACACACCAACAGTCCACCGAGGTAATCCCACGAACCATGCGCATTCCACGAGCAATCGATGTAGCCATCGACAACACCACACGCGACTGCACACAGGTCGAGCGCACACGCACCAAGCGAACGGAACTGATACCAACCCAGCCAACGATCAGGGAAACCGGAAAGGGCAACGAGCGATTCACGCATCTTCGTTGCTCCCGAAGTGGTGATCGCGTTTCCGTTACGCGTTGCTCCCCCACCTCGCACCGCTTCGAACCGATCGCCAGTGGCCAAGTTGATGACCAGCGACGCGCGCGCACCATCGGCATCGACCGCACAAAGACTTGTCGCGTACCAAGGGATGCCACGACTGGCGTTGGTGGAACCATCAAGCGGATCAAGCACGACGGTGATGTCGGCATCGGGTCGATGACGACCGGACTCTTCTGACAGCACCCCTACCCCAGCGCGTTCAAGGACCTCGAGCGCGGCGGCGTCGGCGGCAAGATCGCTGTGATACTGGCCATCACGAGTTCCGGCAAGACCCCAATCGTCAAGATTGCCGAGCGCGACACGAATAGCGCTCGCCGTTTCATCGAGGACTTCGAGCAGGATTCTGTCGTCCATGGGGTCGACGGTAGCCTGACCTCCGTGGCCATCATCGACGTTCCCGGCTTCATCGCTGATCTCAAAGACCACGCCGTCGATCACGCCTTCCATGTGCACGATGAGCGTCACTTCATCGAGACCTATTCCATGCGTCAGGCATGGGAAATCGACCTCCACCCTGAAGATGCCTGCGGCGGTCCGCTTGATCTCCATTTGTCGCTCGAGGTTGACCCGCGAGTCATGATCGGGTTCGAAGACAAGATGCTCGAAATCCCCGAAGGTGATGACCCGATCGAAGGCTTCTCCTTCCCCCTCGCATTTACGTGGACGCTTCCTCCGCTTCGTTATCCGCCCGACCTGCTTGTGCTCGCAACTGAATTAGCGGGCTTGGGTGGCGTTGAACTTCCGCTTGAGGTTTCGGCAATCGATTCGTTTGCGTCAGTCACCGATGCTGCGGAACGAAGCCTCACGATTATTTCGCGCATTGAAGTTGGGCTCGACCGCATCTATCTCGGACAAGAACAAATGTGCGATGTCCTCGATACCTGTCACAACGTCAGCACTTGGTTGCTTGATCGCTCAACAATCTGGCTTGGCGAAGAACTCTGAGCGTTGCCCTCGTGGACCCCATAGCGCTCACCATCGTCCCAGCATGTTCGCGCCCCGAGGCCGCGCCACACTTCGCGCAGTTGCAGTTTGAGGCATGGGGACATCTCTACCCGCACTCCTCGATCGAACAATCCACCTTCGACCTGCGGGCAGAGCTTTTGCCTACCACCGACCTCGCACTGTTGCGCATGGCTTGGCTCGCTCTCGACCCTGACGATTCACCGCTCGGAGTCATCATGTTGTTGGGCGGCGGCGAGGTTGAACCCGACGATGCGCTCGAATTACCCGGGCCTTGGCTTGCGGGATTAATCGTTGATCCACGCTCTCGTCGAGAAGGAGTGGCCAGTGCGCTCATCAACTTCGTGACCGCGAAAGCTAAAGACATGGGCTTTGAGCGCTTGCGCCTGGTAACCGAACATGAGGTTTCGTTTTACGAACGCCGCGGCTGGGTTCGTGAGCGAGAGGTCACGTTGAATTCAGTACCCAACACTGTGATGTTCACTACCCTCGCGCCATGAAGATCTCTCCTCTTGCAGGCCATATCGGGGCGGTCGTCACCGACATCGACCTCACCTCGGCGGCGAGTGATGACATCGCCACCATCAAAACTGCGATCACCGAATACCTCATGCTCGCTTTTCCCGACCAAGGCCACATGACTGATGAACAACAAGTTGCATTCACGCTGAATTTCGGCGGCCCCTACTTCCACCCGATAGCTCGCTCCATGGGCGCGACCGAGTTCAAGGCTGGGCGAATTATCGATGACATTGATCATCCGCCCTATCAAGACAAGTGGCATACCGATGTGAGTTGGGATCCAGAACCCCCAACATTCGGCAGTCTTCGAATGATCGAACTGCCCGAGCGCGGTGGCGACACGGCTTTCTCGTCCACCTACGCCGCGTACGACGCGCTCAGTGAACCAATGAAACGCTCACTTGACGGTCTCACCGCGTGGCACAGCATGGGCGATGAACTGGCGTTCCGGTCGAAGGCGGGCGATGAGATCGTCGATAAGACGTTGAAACTCGTCCCCGGCGCAACCCAACCCGTCATCGGTACGCATCCAGCGACCGGCAAGAAATTCATCAACGTGAATTCGGAATTCACCTCGCACATTAGCGAACTGAGCAAAACCGAAAGCCGCGCCATTCTCGACTTTCTTGTTGCACATTGTGCGAATCCCAACTTCGGCGTCCGGTGGCAGTGGACAGTCGGCGATGTCGTCTTGTGGGATGAACGCCCAACGCATCATTTCGCAGTTGCCGATTACTACCCTCAGCGCCGTGAAGTCATTCGCGTCAACGTCCGCTAACAAAAGCTGGCCCATGAAACGCCGGCGAATTCCCGCAACTAGGAATCGCCCGAACGTCAGCGGAGAAACTGGCGAACGAACTTCCAGTAGCCGGCCGCAGCTGCGTCGAGGAACCTCAAGGACTCGGGGATCGGAAAGTTCTTTGCATCGAGCCTGTCAGACATGAGACGGGCAAGTTCTTTATCGCCAACCGTTCGAGCCGACTGAACTGCGTGTCGACGTTCACGAAGCCATTTGCGGTGAGAAAAAAGCCAGCCCCACCCGTGGACTTTTTCGCCAAACCATCCGCTTTTTGCTCCGATAAGCGCCATTGCAACTTCGCTCGCAGCGATAAGTGGAGCGAGAAGCCACAAGGTTCGTGAATCCCAACAGGTGAGGAGAAAGATCAGTCTGTTCCGCTCAACGAGATACATCTTGTTCGTGACGCGCCCAAATTCGTAACGGTGACAACCAATTGCATC
>CAMCTW010000148.1 GCA_945878645.1 Bifidobacterium breve | reverse complement strand
ACATTAGATGCCGTACACCTTTGCTGCGGTCTCGTACAGAACCTTGCGGATCACATCTTCAGGTAGTCCGCCCAGCAGTTCTTGCGCGTACTCGCGTGGCCGAGTGGCAGCAGTTCGCGGCCCAGGATGCATGCACGTGGGATGGGGGTAGTCGGTCTCGAACATGATGTTGTCGGGAAGCACGTCGATCGCCGCAAGGGCTGACTTCTGTTCAAACCAGAAACAACCGTAGAGCTGGCGACGGAAGTATTCGCTTGGAGTGAGTTCGTATTCGGGGTGTTCGTCACGAACACCGCCGTTGTTCCACTGCCAATCAAAGGTTTCGAGTGCGCCGGGAAGCCAGCCAACACCCGATTCGACCGAAACGAATTTAAGTTCCGGGAACCGGTGACACATGCCGCCAAAGATGAGGTCAGCCATGCAACGCATGTTGTCCATGAAAATCATTGATGACACTTTGGCGAAGTTGGTCATCCATCCCATGTTGGCGGTGTCCTCAAACAGAGTTCCCATAGAGCCGCCACCGACGTGGAAACTCACTGGAACTCCAGCGTCTTGCACCGTCTTCCAAATCGGGTCCCAATGTGTGCTCGCCAGAGGCGGCTGCCCGTAGTCCTGCGGTTGATTGCAGAAGTTGATCGCCTTGTGACCCATATCGAGGCAACGTTCGATTTCGCTAATTGCAAGGTCAAGGTCCCAGAACGGAACTGCCGCAATCGGAATGAGTCGTGCCGGATCGGCACTGCACCAATCGGTTAGAAAGTCGTTGTAGGCCCGCACACACTGCGCCACAAGTTCACGATCACCAAGGCGCAGGAAGTAGCCGTTCCCGAAGCCGCCAACATTTGGATAAAGAATCTGAGCGTCGACACCTTCTTCGTCAAGAAACGCCAGACGAGCTTTCGCTTCAAACATCGAAGGGTGAATGTCATCGAACGTCTTCGGTGTGCTGATCGGCATGATGCCGTCGAAGCCCGCCATTGAGTAATAGCCAGGCGCTCCGATCCGTTCGCCGCTGACCATCCACTGATCAACACCATCAACACGTTCAATGTGCGGAACCTTGTCGTGCAACGACGCCGGGAACGAACGGGTCCAGGTGTCGGGTGGTTCAGTGAGATGCGTGTCAACATCGATCACCTTGTAGGTATCAAACAGGTCAGTCATGTTCGGATTCTCCTTCGAATATTTCCAGCGTGCCCTGCAAACCGGCCACAACGCATTGTCCGCGCACCGCAAAACTACTTAACGTTCAACGCCCAGCGGCCAATCGCCGATGACACCATTTTCTTCAAGTTCTGCAAGTTCTGCATCAGAGTGCCCAAGCAACTCGCCAAGGATCTGTCTGTTGTGCTCACCAAGTGTTGGGGCCGGCATACGAACCCAATGGTCGACGCTGGCATAGCGGAACGGCAGGGTTGGAGTGGGGTGTGTACCCACCACCGAGTGCTCGACCATTTCGCAATAGCCGCGGTACTCATTCTGCGGATGACCAGATGATCGGCGGTTGTCGCGGGTTTCCGCTGCCGGAACTCCAGCCGCGATGAGTTCAGCAACTGCATCGCTCAATTCACGTTGGCCGGCCCACTCCCCAATCAGTACATCGAGCCGATCATGTTCACGACGGCGATCAGCAAGCGTTGACAACGACGGATCAGTGGCGAGTTCGCCATCTCCGATGACAGCGGCAAGCGATTTCCATTGCGCGTCTGTCGCGCACGACAATGCCAGCCAATTTTCGAAACCCTGGCAGGCGTAAAGATTCTGTGGCGCGGCATAGGGGCTGCGGTTCCCTTCACGTTCCACACGCAGTTGATTTGCCGTCCATTCGATGACGGGTTCCGCCGCCACGTTGATGGCCGCTTCGAACATCGGTGCTTCGATAAGGCAACCCTCGCCAGTACGGTCACGATGCTGCAGTCCGATGAGAGCGCCGAACGCCGCGTGCAATCCACCATTGGGGTCGCAAGGGCCACGCTGGATGCGCGGCTGATCTTCGGGATGACCAGTCATCCACGCGAGGCCAGTGATTTGTTCCATGGTCTGAGCGAAACCAGGACGGTCTCGCCATGGCCCATCGAGCCCGAACGCAGGCATACGCACCATCACCGCTCGGGGATTCACGCTCTTGATGGCATCCCAATCGAGACCAAAAGCTTCGACAACACGGGGCGTGAAGTTCTCGATCACGATGTCGGCCTTTGCTGCAAGCTCAAGCGCGAGCGCACGGCCCTCCGGACGATCAAGGTCGAGGGTGACGTCATATTTATTGGTGTTGGCCGACAAGAAGAATGCGCTGTATTCCCACCACTGTGGGCGGCTGTAGAACATACCGCCGGCGGTGCGCATTCCATCGATACGACGTGTCGATTCAACGTGGATCACTTCAGCACCGAGGGTGGCCAACATTCCTGAGGCTGAAGGTCCGGCCCACCATGCGGTGAGGTCAAGAACGGTGATGCCCGCCAATGGCAATGCTTTTGGTGAACCTGCGTCCGCCGGTCGCTCAGCGCGTAGCGGAATTGCGGTGCCATTCTGCTCACCGACAGACGGCGCGAGTTGAGGCAAACCGCCGACAGCGCCATCAATGAGGTAGGGCCGGCGAGGCATTGAGAACTCGTCGAGCGGATCGCGCACGAAGACGCCGCGCTCCTGCGGGTGATCAAGTTCAAGAATGAGCTTGCCGTCGGCGACAGGCGCGACAGGAATTCGAAGCGCTGCAGCGCGTTCAACAATGTCGGCGGTGGTGTGCTTCGTGGTGAACTCGCGCACCATTGCATTCCACTCATCGGCGCGAGCGCTACGAACTGCCAATGCCGCGAACTCTGCGGTTTCAAGAAGGTCGGGACGCTCAATCAGAATGCAGAATGAATCCCACTGATCTCGCGTATTTGTGTTGAAACCAACCCACCCATCGAGCGTTGGCTCGATTGACGGAATTTCGACAGTACGCGGGGGAATAGCGGGGTCGGGTTCGGGACGGCCGCCGAGAGAATTGAAAAGGTCTGAGTAATTCGTGGCGGTGACGTTCGCTACCTCGAAGACCGAAAGATCGATGAGTTCACCGGCACCCGTTTCGCGGGCCCGTCGAACTGCGGCAAGAGATGAAACTGCGCCGTATGCGCCACCAACCCATTCGACAATACGCCCGCCCATTTGAATAGGTGGAAACTCCCGCACACCACGAATCGCAACTGCACCGCTATCGGCTTGAAGTGTGAACTCCGTGGCGGGACGATCAGCAAACGGACCACTCAGCCCGTAAGGCGTCGCAGCAAGAACAACGGTGCCAGGCCATTCACCCGGAGGCGGACCGCTCACAATGACAAGGTCGGCTGCAGCGCACAGTTGATCGATGATCGGATCGCCAGCAACGGCAGTTACTGAGCGTTGACCGTGGCGCAGATAACGAAAGAGCGGGGCATCGCCTTCGGTAGGCACACCCGACCATTGGGCATGACGCTGCGGGTCACCTTCGGGGGGCTCGACCCGGGTGACGGTCGCACCAGAGTCGGCAAACAACTTTGAGCAATACGCGCCACTCAGATTCGTCGAAAGATCGACGACGACAATGCCTTTGAGTTCCCCTAGATCCCCCATCAGCGTCCGACCGTAGTTCGCTCATCCGCCAAGCGGTACCGTCAACCTCGTGAATCTCGCCTTCGCCGGTGCCGGCATGATCTCTGTTGTCCATGCCATGGCTGCAGAAGCCACCGAGTCCCCCATCCTCGCAATCGCGTCCAGAACAGAGGCTCAGGCCACCGAGAGGGCCAGGCAGGTCGGTGCTAGGGCAGTTGCGTTCGAGCAGCTTCCCGCTGGCGCCGATGCCGTGGTGGTCTGCACCCCGCCCGACCGCCACACCGAGGACACGCTCCAAGCCCTCGCTGCGGGCTGCGTGGTGCTCGTTGAGAAGCCCTTGGCCTCAACACTTGCCGACACCGATGCCATCGTGGCCGCGGGCGGTCAGGTCGTTTACGCCGAGAATCTGGCCTTCTCGCCCCTCGTTGTGCGCACCAGCGAACTGGTGGGCGAGATCGGCTCACTCAACTTCATGGAGATCCGCCAACTTTCGCCCCGACCCAGTTGGGGGGAATTCCTCGACCCCAC
>CAMCTW010000147.1 GCA_945878645.1 Bifidobacterium breve | reverse complement strand
GTCCCATTGGTAGTCCTTCTCGAAACTGAATTCGTACGATGAACTGAGCGTGTCGACGCGAATGTCGGGATAGCGGTTGATAGCCCATGTGCCGCCGAGTTCCTCGCGGCGCTCGTAGACCGTGAAGTCGATTCCAAGTTGTTCAAGTTGCACGCCGGTAGCGATGCCGTTAAAGCCGCCACCGATAATCGCGACATGGAACCCTTCCGGAGCTTTGATCTCAGGTGTCGGCCATTCGGCGAAGCCGGGGAAGTCTTCGAACGAAAGAACCATCTTGCGCAACTCAAAGTCGCCCAGTTCCGTTGGCTTACCCAGAACCATGTCGAGCATGGAGTAGATCTCGGCATCGGATGGGGTGCGAAGCGACCAAGACGAGAGATCGGTGGAGAGCAACTCGATGCATCGCTCGATGAGACGTGAGCGATCCTCGGGGCTGAGTTGGGCCACAGGGCCGAGAGCGGCAATTTCGGTGTCGCCACACGCCTGAAAGATAGCGACACGGAGCGCGGCGAGATCGGAATACTCGACTGCTTGACGGATGTAATCGGTATCAATAGTGTCGGCCATGGAAGTTCCCCCTGCGAGATGATGCGGCGACGAACTGTCGCGAGCAGTCAGATTGTCAGAAAAAGTGGGCCCCTGTCACACACGCCATTCCTCTCGGTCCCCCAGAGAGTGAATTTTCGCAATAGCGATGACCGCTTCATTGAATTGGCATTACCGATAGGGTTCGCAAACTGTTCGGGGATAAGGGGAATCCAAATGACGACATATCCGCGTGAAGAGATCGAAGCGGCCTTTGCCGAGTTTCGCCGTCGTGGGGTCGAGACCCACGAGTGGGCCGGATGGGCGCAGCTGTTCACTGAAGATGCCCTCTATGAGGAACACAACCTTGGCGTTTTCAATGGTCGTGCTGCGATCGAGAAGTGGATCGTCGACTGCATGGCGGACTACCCGACAATGACCCTCTGGATCGACTGGTACATGATCGAGGGCAATCGGATCAGCTTTTACATCTGGAACAACCTTCCCGACCCCACGGGTGCTGGGCAGCGGTTCGGCTTTCCCAACACAACCATTCTTGAATACGCCGGCGACGGAAAGTTCAGTTTCGAAGGCGACTATTACAACCCTGAAGATGCTGGCCGGGTGTTCGTCGATTGGATCCGGGCCGGGGGAACTCGAGAGACCCCTCAGGATCGGTCGCTTGAGGGCATCGACGGTTGGGCGCCGATGCCTGTCGAGCCAGCTTTCCCGCGTGAGGAAATCGAAGAAGAGTTCGAGAACTACCGCAAGCGTGGCGAGGTTGCCGTGGCAACTGGCAACTGGAATCAGTGGGCTGACCAGTTCACCGATGATGCGCACTATCGCGAACACCATTACGGCTATTTCAAGAGCCAGAAAGAAATCCGTGACTGGATCAATGGCGTGATGCAGCCATTCCCATCAATGGAATTCCCGGTTTCCTACAAGTTCATTGAAGGAAACCGAGTGAGCGCGCTCATTCCAAACATCCTGCCTGCGCCCGATGGCGACGATGGCTATTACGGCTTCGATGTCAACACGATTCTCCATTACGCCGGTAACGGAAAATGGAGCTACGAAGAAGACGTGTATTCGCCTGCTGAGGCTGGCGAAGTGATCTCACGTTGGATCGCTGCAGGCGGAGTGATTCCGAAGTCGTAGCGATACTCAGTTAGATATCGCGTGCCGGGCGGGATCCAGCATGGATCCCGGCTCGGTAACCAAACACGGTGCCATTGCCGATGGTGCCGCCACCGCTCGGGTAGGCCCAACCAAACACATTCGCCGCGGTATTTCCCGCGGCGTAAAGACCTTCGATCACTCCGCCACCTTGGCGACGGACTTCAGCGTCTTTGCTGATCATCGGTCCGCCGTTTGTGCCGAGCATTCCTGGATAGATGCGTACGGCATAGAACGGGCCCTCGAGAAGCGGCCTCGTTGTACCTGGCCCCATTAGGCCTTTGCTGGTGCGATCGAAGTCTGGGTCAACGCCATTCGCTGCGTTCCCGTTGAATTGATCGACAGTCGCAACAAGTGCGGCGGGATCGATATTGATCATTGTCGCCAATTCGGCGATGGAGTCAGCCTTGATGGCCCATTCGGGGTCGGGTTCGCCGGGAAGCATTGAAAGCACGCGCACATTGGAGCGCACGACGTTGTCGAAAATCTGCCAACACGGTCCGGCATTGGGGAACTCGTGATTGGTGGAATCAAAGACGCCGAATGCTTTCGGGAAATCGTTGTACGGCAATGCTTCGTTGGCGAAGCGTTTTCCCTTCTGATTCACGACCATTGACGAAGGTTCACCGCGGCCCCATTCGAACTGGGGAACCATTTCGCCGTTGCGGGTGATCTCAGGGTCGAACATCACGGGCGTTCCCCAATAGGAAGTGGTGTTGCCTAACTGGGCTCCGGCCTTCATGGCCATCGAAAGTCCGTCGCCAGTGTTTCCGCCAGGGCTCAGAGGCTTCACGTCGTAACCAAGGTGCGTCATGACCATCTCTCGGTTCCATTCGAAACCGCCGCAGGCAAGAACGATGCCCTTCCGTGCACCGATACGTGTGCGATTGCCATCGTGTTCAACAACTGCGCCCACCACAGCGCCAGATTCGTTGACGACGAGATCCTTTGCCGGGGAGGACAACCAAATGTCGACACCGCGGTTGAGCAGTCCTTCAAGAAGAGCGGCGATAAGTGCAGCACCCTTTGGTCGAACGTCCTCGGCTTCGCGACGAGCAAGTTCCGCTTCTATCTCTGGAGTTCGGGGCATGAAATCTTCGGTGAGCGTGGTCGCAGCACCAAGCGACATAAGTGTGCCGCGCTTGACGATTTTGTCTTTCCACTCCGGCAAGCGTTCGCCGACGGGATAGGGGTTGGCTTCCACGGTGCGACCTGGACGGGGAAGATGGCCTTCCCATCCCCATGGTGTGTAGTAGTCGGGGAGAGGTTGAATGTGGAACGTGGCCGGGGTGTGCTCCACGAGGTACTTGAGCATCTCAGGTGCGGTGTCGACGAACACTTCAAGGAGTTCGGGATCAGGGGCTCGGCCATCGACAACACGTTTGATGTAGGCGAGTGCTGCTTCCTTCGAATCGGGAATTCCAGCCTCGGCCATGACGTGGTTGTTGGGCAACCAGATGCCGCCGCCTGAAACAGCAGTTGTTCCGCCCAGGAGTTCGTCCTTTTCGACAACCAGAACCTGACCGCCTTCATCGGCGGCCATGGTCGCCGCAACAAGGGCAGCGCCGCCTGAGCCGACGATGATGACGTCGACAATCTGATCCCATTCGGTCGTTGTGGTCATCAGGTTCCCCCAGAGAGTACGAAACGCGGTTTCCGTTGGTGCTGAGGGTAGTTCCGGACAGGAAGTCCTGCGTTAGGCGGGGGTCGGGGCCTAGGGTCGATGCATGTTCGATCTAAAAATCATCAACGGAACCATTGTCGACGGAACCGGTGCCGCGAGTTTTATCGGAGATGTCGCGATCACCGACGGGATTGTTGTCGAGGTCGGCCCGACGATCGCCGGAGACGCCACCGAAGTCATCGACGCAACCGGGCTCGTCGTGGCGCCGGGCTTTGTCGACATTCATACTCACTACGACGGCCAGGCCACATGGGATCCGGTCCTCGATCCGTCAGCGAGTCATGGCGTTACCACCGTGGTTGTCGGCAACTGCGGCGTCGGTTTTGCTCCAGTGCGTCCCGGTAAAGAGGGATGGCTCGTAGAACTGATGGAAGGAGTCGAAGATATTCCCGGCACCGCACTTCATGAGGGCATCCAGTGGTCGTGGGAAACGTTCCCGCAGTATCTCGATGCGCTTGCCAGCCGTGAGTACTCGATGGATATTGCTGCTTTCGTCCCGCACGCTCCGCTTCGTGTCTATGTCATGGGCGATCGTGGCGCTCTCGACGTGGAACCAACGAGCGATGAACTGTCACAAATGGCTGAACATGTGCGCGCATCGATCGAAGCGGGCGCAATTGGTGTTTCAACTTCACGTTCACTGAACCACCGCACGCTTGATGGAGAACTCGTTCCAGGCACATTCGCGAATTCCACAGAGTTGGTCGCGTTAGCGCAAGCAATGGTCGATGCCGGGGGAGGGC
>CAMCTW010000146.1 GCA_945878645.1 Bifidobacterium breve | reverse complement strand
TCTTCGGCGACGACACTCCCTGCTGGCGGATCAGATCCAGTCCCCACCACTCTTGCGGCGGGCCAGTGAGAGCAGTCGTTCTTGTAGGCGGGTTCGGCACGCGTTTGCGTCCACTCACGAACGACCGGCCAAAACAGATGCTCCCAATCGTGGGTGTACCGATGATTGAACGAGTGGTGGCCACACTCGGATCCCATGGGGTTACCGAAGCAGTGCTTTCGCTCGGATATCGCCCCGATGCATTCACTGATGCCTACCCCGATGGTATTTGTGCTGGGGTGTTGCTGCACTATGCCGTGGAACCTGACCCTCTCGACACGGCCGGGGCAGTTCGCTATGCGGCGCTGTCCGCCGGAATTGATGACACTTTCATTGTTGTCAATGGCGATGTTCTTACTGACCTCGACGTCACTGAGCTTTGGAACTTCCACAAGAGCCATGGCGCAGAAGGCACCATTGCCCTTACCCCAGTCGACGAACCATCACATTACGGCGTCGTCCCGATCGATGACGATGGGCGAGTCATCGAGTTTGTGGAGAAACCCGCACCAGGGACCGCTCCAACGAACTGGATCAACGCTGGAACATACGTTCTCGAGCCGTCTGTCCTCGATCGCATCGCTGCCGATCGAAGAGTTTCGATAGAACGCACGACATTTCCGTCGATGGTCGCCGATGAGAGTCTGTATGCCCTTCATAGCGACGCTTACTGGATCGACGCGGGGACTCCGGCCGCCTACTTGCGCGCTCAACTCGACCTCATCGATGGCACTCGTTCCCATGAAGACGCTCTTAGGCCCTCCGATGAAGTTGATACGTCGGCCGTTGTTGAGAATTCAGTCCTTGGTGCCAATGTTGTGATTGGCAACGGCGCAGTTGTGCGGAACTCGGTGCTGATGGACGGGGTGACGATCGGACCCGGAGTCCGAATCTATGACTCAATTATTGCAACCGGCGCTCGCATCGGGCCTGACTCACAAATAAGTGAAGTTTCAGTGGTCGGTACTGGCGTTGAACTCCCGGCGCATTCCGCACTGGTTGGTGCTCGAATACCTGAAAGCGATTGACAATGCGTGCAGTAGTCACTGGAGGGGCCGGGTTCATCGGTTCAACGTTGGTTGATCGCCTGCTCGCTGAGGGTCATACCGTTTCTGTTTTCGATAATCTCGCGACTGGTCGGTTGTCGAACCTTGCAAATGCACAAGGCGCCGGTGAGCGATTTACCTTCGTTGAGATTGACGTTCGCTCATCTGAGATTCCGGCGGCACTCGCATCGGCCGAACCGGAAGTTGTCTTCCACCTTGCCGCTCAGGCTGACGTTCGTGTTTCTGTCGAGCGACCGCTCTTCGACGCCGAAGTGAATGTTTTAGGTGGTCTGAATGTGATCGAGGGTGCACGTTTGGCGGGTGCCCGCAAAGTAGTTGTTGCCTCAAGCGGAGGAACGATCTACGGAGATCCAGCGCCCGAGGATTTACCGGTCGATGAACAGCACCCGCAACATCCGATCTCTCCCTACGGCGTAGCGAAGAAGGTCATTGACGATTATCTGCATGCGTTCCAATTCCTACATGGCTTGAACTATGCAGCACTCGCTTTGGCCAATGTCTATGGCCCACGTCAAGACCCGCACGGCGAGGCTGGGGTCGTCGCGATCTTCGCTGGTCGACTTCTGGCCGGAGACGGATGTCGCATCTTCGGCGATGGTGAACAGACTCGCGACTTCGTGTTTGTTGACGATGTTGTCGACGCATTTGTTCGTGCGGCCGATCAAGGCAACGGAGTCCTCTGCAATATCGGAACCGGAGTTGAAACTTCCGTCAACAAGCTTTATCGGGCGATGGCTGCTGCGGCCGGAAGCGATACTGAGCCTGTCTACGCACCGGCTCGTGCTGGCGAGCTCGCGCGTTCTGCGCTGAATCCAGGCTTTGCGGGCCAGACGCTTGGTTGGAGTCCACGCACATCACTTGCTGATGGTGCGGTGGCAACTCTTGATTGGTTCCGCGCACAGGCGAAGGATTAGCTCTTCAACGCTTTCCATGCATTACGTAACTTCCGCTGAATCCTGAACGGGAGCATTGACCGAAATCGGACGAGTTCCTCGTTCGCTTCGTGGAGTTGAAGCCTGTACGCCTCGGCTCGCGGTTCCCACTCTCCGAAAAGAGAGTTGCGGCTGCGATTGTGGGAGATAGTGAGAGCGAGATCTTTATCTCTCGGATCGAACGAGGCCACGATGAGCCCATCGCCGCTGAACGATTCGGAGATCGTGTGTTCGGCGATGATGTGAGCGCCTGACCACACCAGAATGTCGAGAACTTGTTGATGGGTGGTTGCGCTTCCCGTGATCGACAGGTCATGAGTGCTCACGATAAGGAACCGGACAGCACCTTGGCGAAGCCGTTCGCTTGCGCCAAGGAGCAACGGGACTTCACCGCCTTGTATGTCGGAAAGGAGAATGTCGGCTCGTTCGATGCCACAGGTCGAGAGAAGCGAGTCGAGATCATGTGACGGGAGATCTACAGGATTCGGATTGGTCTCGGTGACGAAACCGCTGACTGATCCACCGCCAGTACCAATCGCAGCATTTATGAATGTGCCGGTCCGGTTATTTATAGCGAAGTTTCGTTGACCAACTTCGAGGTGATGAGCGTCGGGCTCGAGACAGATCGAAGTGCCGTCGGGAAATTCGTTGAGGAACCAGAGGCTGTAATACGCCCAGAAACTTCCGAGTTCGATCATCGTCGGAGTTCGGTTGGCAGGAAGAGTCTCGGCCAACCTTTTCAGAATTGCGGCGAATGCGACTTCTTCTTGGGGTTCGTGGATGCCCCGAAGACAGCGGATGATTTCACTTGTGAGCGTTCCGTAGTAGCAGCCGTCTTCTACCAATACGCCGTTGTGCATCACCTGGACGCGGCCGCTTTGGTGATCGATGATTTCGCCCGCATTCGGAACGCGGGGAAGGTGGTCGGCGTCGGTGCATGAAATGGTCATCGCCACGCGGGATTGAAATGCGATCGGAATCTTGGTGAAATCGGGCAGGAGGCCATTGGGTCGAGCCGCGCTCAGGGCGATTGATGTCGGGGGAGCGGGAGCAGGGGGCGGCGGATTGTCTACGGGAGGGATCATTGATGCGTCATTTCGGTGGTGGCGCGAGCGGATTATCGGAAGAGGTCCTCTTTTGAAGAACGGACTATTTCCTCGGCGACGCTGCCATCGCGGAGCCACGAGGCGTCGGCTCCGCGAATAACAGCGACGGGGATATTCGTCGACTTACCCATCACCAGTTCGGCTGCTGCTGCAAGTTCGTCGACGATTGCGACTTCGGTGACGTGCATTTCGCGTCCGAGTGCATCGGGTGTGCCTCGGAGGTCGACGACTCCTGCCACGCCGGCGCAGCCGATGGCCACATCGGTAACTCCTCGTCGCCAAGCGCGCCCAAAGGTGTCGGAAATGATGACCGCGACGTCGACACCAAATCGGTGGCGAAGACCATCGCGAATGCGTCGAGCCGATCGATCGGAATCGATTGGGAGAAGTGCAGCCCACCCGCGTTCAACGTTCGATAGGTCAATGCCAGCATTGGCACACACAAAACCATGTTCGGTTTCGCTAATGATGAGATCACCTCGGCGACGGAGAATTCGTACTGATTCCCGTTCAACGAGGGGCTTGTGGCTCAGGGGATCATTTGGGTCGATGGCGACGAGCCGATCCTCGGCCTTCGAAACGATTTTTTGCGTGACAACCACAACGTCTCCGTTGGCGAGGTTCGTTTCGCTCGAACGTGCAGCAGCCTCGGCAATGATCGATGCAAGGTCGTCCCCGGCCACGATTTCGCCAATACCTTCGATACCGAAAATCTCCATGCGACTCATGAGTTTGCTCCAGCTAGAACGGTGAGCGCGAGCGATTCGGAAACGCCTGGCTTACTCATAACGGTTTCGGTCACGACGCATCGCAATCCGAGATCTTCGATGGCATTCTTTTGTTTCGAATCTTTACTGTCGATGATGAGTGTGCTGACAAAATCTTTGTAGAGCGCAGCGATGCCGAGGACGGACGCGTCGTGGCCAAGTTCAGCCATCATTCGATCAGCAGGCCCTTTGAGTGCGGCACCAGCGATGATTGGAGAGACGGCAGTCACTGCGTTGCGCCGGTCAATGAGAGCATCGCGAATTCCGGGGACTGCGAGCACGGGTGCAATGGAAACGATCGG
>CAMCTW010000145.1 GCA_945878645.1 Bifidobacterium breve | reverse complement strand
CAGCAGGCACGAATGACTCCGATATGAGGGTGACCGACGAGAACGTTCATTGAACCACGGTTCAACCGGTCGATGTATGGTTCACACCGTTCAGCAACGGGCGGTCGAGGATCTCGTCAGACCCAATGCTCGCAAAGGGGAAGATTCTTCAGATGGGTACCGATGTCTGGCGCAGCGGAGAGCAGTCGACCATTTCCGAACTGTTGATGCGGCGTCTTGATGTTGATCCAGACGGACCGTACTTAGACGTGTGTGGCGACACGGTGACCGCAGCTCAGTTGGTCGATGTTTCTTCGCGACTGGCATCCTCGCTTCGATCGATGGGTGTCTCCCAGGGTGATCGCGTCGCGACTCTTATCGAGAACTCAATCGAGGCTGTTTACGCGTGGTGGGGGATCATTCTGGCGGGAGCAATCGCCGTACCAGTGAACACCGCGTACAAGGGTGAGTACCTACGCCATCAACTCGCCGACTCGGGTTCCAAGGTCGTGATCGTTGCAGCAGAATTCCTCGACCGGCTCGAACCAGTTGCCGCAACGATCGAATCGGTTCAGCACGTCGTGATCATTTCCGATACCCCTTCGACCATTTCCAGTACTGCCACCTCTCTGTGGTCCGAACTCCTCACCTCAGAAGCCATACTCCCTGAGATCAACACCAAACCTTCCGATCTCGGTACGTTTATTTACACAGGGGGAACAACCGGTTTGTCGAAGGGTTGCATGCTCAGCCACAATTATCACGAGGCCCTTACTCGTCAGATCGGGATCTGTTGGGAGCGGACGACCGAAGACGTGGTGTGGACCCCATTGCCGTTGTTCCATTTCAACGCAATAACGACCGCAGTCATCGGACCACTCGTCTTCGGCGGTCGATCGGCAATTTATCGGCGCTTCTCTGTGTCGGATTTCTGGCCTGAAATGAATCGCGTCGGAGCAACGATCACCTCGACGCTCGGTACCATGGCCTACCTATTGGCTCACGATGTCGATCGCCCCGAAATGCCGCGTTCGGGAGCACCTGAAGCCAATACGACACTCCGTCTCCTTGGTGCCGCCCCAATGCCCGTTGAAGTCGATGACATCATGAAGAATCGGTTTGGTTTAACAACGTTCAGTGCCGCGTATGGCGTCACCGAAGCAAGCCTGATCTCTTGGCAGCCGCCGGGTGGCTACAACAAGCCGAATGCCGCTGGTGTCATTAACGACGAGTACTTCGACGTTCGCATCTTCGATGCGGAGGACAACGAGGTTCCACGAGGCGACCGAGGTGAGATCGTCATTCGTCCAAAGCGACCTGAAGTGATGTTCGCTGGGTATTGGGGCCGACCAGAGGTGACCGTCGAGACCAGTCGCAATTGGTGGTACCACACGGGCGATATCGGCATCGTTGATGACGATAATTTTTTGTTCTTTGTCGACCGCAAGGCTGATTACTTGCGGCGTCGGGGCGAGAACATTGCCAGCTTCGAAGTCGAGTCAATCATCATGGGACACGGCCAGATCGCCGACGTTGCTGTGCATGCAGTTCCGAGTCCTCTCACTGAGGACGATCTGAAAATCACCGCGACTCGTGTCGAGGGTGCAACCGTGAGCGAAGAAGAGCTGTTTCTCTGGTGTGTGGAGCAACTCCCGTACTTTGCTCTCCCGCGTTACATCGAATTCCGGACGGATCTTCCTCGTTCGCCAGTGGGGCGTGTATTGAAGCGTGAACTACGCGCCGAAGGCGTGACCTCTGCGACCTGGGATCTCGAACAGTCGGGTGTTGTCTACGAGAAGCGTTGAATCAGTCGCTTCGCCTATGCGCAAGTTTCTCGCGCAAGATCGCTACTCGTTCGGGAATCCAGGGTTGCTCAATCGACCACTGCTGTTGGGCAAGCTCTATGGCAACCGCTGATTCACGATCGACGTTGATTGTTGCATCCAAGGTCTCTTTGGTTCGCCGCATTGCTTCGGGCGGTCGCGATGCAGCCCTACGTGCGAATGACATTGCAAGATCAACGATTTCCGTGGATGGGACGCAACGCCACGCCAGTCCGACCTCGGCCGCTTCGCTGCCTGTGAGGCGATCGCCTAGCAGGGAGAGAGCAGCGGCCCCTTGACGCCCGATCCGCATTGCGAGATTGCGAAGCTGGCCGCCGCCTGGATGCACACCGAGGTCGAGGAGGCGAGGATCGAACATCGAATCGGGCGTGCACAGGATTACGTCGCAGGCCAACGGCAGGTTGATGCCGGCACCAATAACCGCGCCCTCGACGACTGCGATTGTTGGGATGGGGGCGTTCGCGAGGGCTTCAGTACCGCGTGCGATATCGCTGAGCGAGGCACGAGGAGTAATGAGATCGTCGAGGTCGCCGCCCGAGCAGAAGACCGGGGGAGTCGCAGTCAGAACCAGCACATCGACGTTCGCTGCCATTGCTTCAACGACGGCAGTTTCGAGATCGAGCGAGAGTTCGATGCGCAAAGCATTTCGTCGATCGGTGTCGCATAAGGTCAGAAGCGCTATCGAGCCCTCAAGAATCTCGAGGGAGACGAGCGGGTGTCCGGCTGGACGATGGATTGGGTCGAATGCGGTCACGCTGTTGCGTTGAGCTTTCCAACCTCGATACCTACATGCTTTTCGCGCCGACCAGTATCGAAAGCGCGTTCGCTGACATCATGATCTGGCGACTTTGCTCGAAGTGCTTTGACGGTCGCTTCTGTTTTAGGAATATGCACGAACGGATCGAACGAATACCACCGCATGGCGTTTTCATGGGTGATCTTGTTGATCTCGTCGTCAGGAATTTCGCGAGCCACCTCGGAAAACTCTTCGCCAGCATTTGGCCACGAAGAATCTGAGTGTGGGTAATCGCATTCCCAAGCGATGTTGTCGATGCCAACATCGTGACGGAGTTTTACGCCAATGGGGTCGGCGATAAAACATGTGAGGAAATGCTCACGGAAAACTTCACTCGGAATTTTCTTGCCGAAGTCTTGGCCTGTCCAGCGGTGGTGCATGTCGTAGGTGCGATCGAGACGATCAAGGAAGTACGGGATCCAGCCGATCCCGCCCTCGGAAAGCGCGATCTTTATCGTGGGAAACTTTTTGAGAACTCGTGACCATATGAGATCGGCAGCAACGGCGCAGATGTTCATTGGCTGCAACGTCATCATGACGTCGATTGGAGCATCGGGAGAGGTGATGGCGAGCTTGCCCGAAGAACCAAGATGGATCGAGAGCACGGTATTTGTGTCGCAAAGGGCCTGCCAGAACGGATCCCAGTACTCGTCGTGAAGGCTCGGGTAGCCGAGCGTGAAGGGGTTTTCGGTGAAGGTCACTGAATGAACTCCCTTCGCGGAAAGACGACGAACTTCATCGCCTGCGAGCTGGGCGTCCCAAAGGATTGGTAAGCCCATGGGGATGAAACGGCCGGGTGCGGCAGCGCACCATTCATCGACATGCCAGTCGTTGTAGGCACGAACGACATCGAGAGCCAGATCCTTGTCGTCGCATGCGGCAAAGAGACGACCGCTGAAACCAGGGAACGAAGGAAAATTCATCGATGAAAGGAGCCCGCCGCCGTTCATGTCCTTGACGCGCTCTGCCACGTTCCAACAACCCGGACGAATTTCATCGAATGAGGTCGGTTCGATTCCGTATTCCTCTTTTGGCCGACCAGCGACTGCGTTGAGTCCGATGTTGGGGATGATTGAGCCCTCGAACATCCAGACGTCGTCGCCCTTGTCGTTTCTTTTGATCTTCGGAAACCGGCCTTTCCACTTTGCCGGGGTGTGGTCGTCAAACATTGAGGGTGGTTCGACCAAGTGATCGTCCACGCTTACGAGAATTAGATCGTCGGTCTTCATTGCTGCCCCTAAATGGATCGACCGCAGTTGCGGAGTTGCCCCCAGATTCGCATGCGTTGGATTTCGCGCGAGCAGCTTCCTCGTCGCGATTTACCGGCTCCGATTCTGGTTTCAGTTTGCTGAACTATAGTTCAATGAATCGAACAGAGCGCTTTTCGGCGGCGAAATCACTGCATCTCTAGGGGGAAACAATGGCAAAAAAGAAATCCGACTCAAAGAAGGCTGCCAAGACCGACGGTGCGAGAACCAATCTCCACGGCGGAATCGTTAATGAGGCCGACGCGACGTCTGGTGAACTTCATTACGCAGAGCGAATGTTCCCCGCCCCGTTCGACCACGGGATCGCTCAAGCTGATCGCGCCGTTACCAATGTGAAGCACGGAACTCGTGCCCATCTCGAAGGTGG
>CAMCTW010000144.1 GCA_945878645.1 Bifidobacterium breve | reverse complement strand
AAAAAGCTCGGGCGACACTTCAATTTCAACAGGGCGAGTCCGGCCATCGGTCATGACCGCAAAGCCTCGACGCACCGCCGCAGCCATGTCCTCGACGTCCTCGAGACGTTCGCAGGATTTCGTGATCGGCCGCACGACCTCAAGTTGGTCATGGATCTCATGGGTAAGTCCGAGACCAAGTCCGAGCCCGTGTTGCTCTACTTGTCCGGCAATCATCATGACCGGCGACGAGCAAGCCCACGCCGTGGCGAGACCCGATGCCGCGTTGTAAACACCTGGACCGGGGACCACCATCGCGACACCGGGCTTTCCGGTGACGCGTGAATAGCCATCAGCCATGTACGTGGTCGCTTGCTCGTGCCTCGTGGTGATGAACTCCAACCCCGGTTCGCGGTAGATGGCATCGAGCGCGTGCATGAGGTGAATTCCGGGGATCCCGAAGACGACCTCGACCCCTTCAGCCACCAACTGGGAGACGAGCAGATCGCTCCCGTTTGCAGCCTCGACTTCTGGCGAGTTGTCCTCCATCGTGCCCCCACAATCTCGGACCCACGCGCCGTGGACCCACCCGACCTTCGTCTGTGGAACACATACTAACATAGCCATGATATGGACTTTTCGGGCGACAGTGAGAGGCTCCCTGAACCAAATCCAGTTGTATCGAAATCGGAATCGAAATCGAAACCGGGAAGAACCAGAACACGAAACCGATGCAATGTCGGAGACATCGCGGCCCGTGGATCAGAGGCGCCTTTGCACGAGTGCAGCAGTGACCATCCCCACTTCGCCCACGGTCGACATGAACGCGTGCGTCGCCTCCAGGTGACGGCGCGCAATATCCGCAACTCTCGCGGAATCGCCTGCGGCTATCGCTTGCACAATCTTCTCGTGCTCACTCAGGGCTGCCTTCCAGACGGCTGGCGGTGCAAGCTCAACGCCCTCCGCATCGAACACGACCTGCGCGTGGCTCGCCCAAATGGCTTCGAGTGCACCAACAACCTGGACAAGCGTCTCGTTTCCGCATTGACGGACGAGGAGAGCGTGAAACTCATCAGTGAGTTTCATCGTTCGGGGGCGATCTCCGATTGCTTCTTCCTGCTCTTTCACGAGTCGCTTGAGTTCAGGAACGATTGTCGTAGCCCTGTCCGAACGGTCGGCACACATCGACGCACACAGGGGTTCAAGTTGCCGGAGCGCGGCACCAACATCGGAGAGCGCTGTCGACGAGGACTGCAGAACAAGACTCAAGGTGTAGGCCACCCGTTCGTTCGTCGGCATGTGAACGTCGGCGCCACCAACTTTGCCTCGGCGAACGGTGATCAGACCTTCGGTCTCCAGAATGCGAAGGGCCTCGCGCGCTGCCGGCGGACCCACCTCGTATTGCTTAACCAGTGCATCGAGCTGCGGAACCACCTGCATCTCACCGGTCAGTATCTGAGAACGGATGCTGTCGGCAACGACCTCGGCCATCCGCGGAAGGCGCAACCGAGTCTTGTCGTCGTTGCCCATTGCTCGCAGTGGTGGCTCAATCGATTCTTCCATGTCTCGATTGTACGCAGGAGCACATGGTGCCACCTCCGATACGCCAGCACAACCAACCGCACACCCACCTCGACACGCGTCGAGCAGAAAGCGAGTGACTTCCATGTCCGACGTTATTGAGTCACTTCCACTCCATGGAATCAGGGTTCTTGCGATCGAGCAGATGATTGCTGCGCCCTGGGCAACGCAAATGCTGGGCCGCCTCGGGGCTGACGTCATCAAGGTCGAACATCCGACGATCGGCGAGTCCGGTCGCTCATCGAGCCCCGCTATCGAAGGCCCCGACGGCAAACCTGTGGGAGCGACCTACATACGCAACAATCTGAACAAACGGAGCATCGGCATCGATATCAAAAAAGGCGCCGACCTGGTACTCGATCTCGCAGAGAAATGCGATGTGTTCGTTCAGAATTCGAAAGCCGGATCCATGGAGGCTCTCGGGCTCGGCTACGACGCAGTCAGGGAGCGCAACCCGGGCGTTATCTATGTGTCGGTGACCGGCTTCGGAAACACAACCAACTCCCCGTACCGCGACTGGCCGGCGTATGCCGGAATAGCGGAAGGCATGTCAGGCATCTACCAGTGGGCTCGTCAACCGGACCAGCGTCCGGTCATCAATCCGATGGGCGGCATCGGTGACATCGGGTCCGGCATGTTCGCCACGATCGGAATCCTTTCGGCTCTCCTCCAACGCTCGACCACCGGCCTCGGCCAACATATCGACATTGCGATGTACGACTCAATGCTCGCGATCGCGGACGTCGTCACTGCGTACGCATCGCTGGGTGAGACGCAACGCGCTCCCGGCGCAATCATCTCGACCTTCGCAGCCGCCGATGGCGACGTCATCATTCAGGTGAGCCGAGAGCACCAGTTCGAAAGACTGGCGACGATCATTGGCCATCCCGAATGGATTGAAGATGAGCGTTTCGCCACACGCGATGGATGGGTCACCCACCGCGAGGAGGTTCTCCGTCCCGCTATCGAGAAATGGACCTCGCGCCTTCCCAAACTCGAGATTGCCGAACTGCTCGCCAAGGCGGGAATTCCCGCAGGACCGTGCAACGACGCGGCCGACGTGATCGCCGATCCCCACGTCGCCATGCGCAACATGCTCATCCCTTTCGAACGTGGAGATGGCAGCCCCTATTTAGTTCCCGGCAATCCGGTACACGTGGCAGGCAGGAAACCATTTGTTGATCGTCGCGCCCCTTGGCTCGGAGAGGACACAGACGACATCTTGAAAGAAGTCCTCGGGTTCGACGCGACCATCATCAGCAGCCTTCGCGAAGCAGGAATCATCGGCTGACTTCAGCGCCCGATCGCGTTCAGCGCAAGGTTTGGGTCCCGAACCCTCGAGCGATTTCGTCGATCTCATCGATCACCGTCGTCGACATCGGCACTCCGTCGCGGAGTCTCTGGTCGCGTCGCTCAGCTTCGAATTCTCCCGGCACCGCAATGCGGTCGACGCCCTCGGCAGTCTCCGAGCGATGTACATCGTCGATCAGTTCGTCCGTGCGCCGCGCAAACTCCTCGCTGCCGATAAAACGATCGGGATCGATCGCGATGAAGGTAAATCCTTTCGCCACGCGCTCGCGTCCCTGCGTCTCTGATGACGTGTGCTCGGTACGACCATAGGAACTTCCGGCCAGAACCCCCGCAAGGACTTCGACGAGAAAACCAAGTCCGTAACCCTTGTGCCCACCGAACCACTGAAGGTTCCAGACAGACGCCGCTTCGGTATCGGTGGTGGGCCGACCATGATCATCCGATGCCCATCCTTGCGGGATCGACTCGTCGCCGCGTCGCTTTGCGAGAAGGAGCCTGTTTCCGGCTACTGCGGTGGTTGCAATGTCATACACGATCGTCGGGTGGGTTCGCGTAGGAATCGCATAAGAGATGGGATTCGTCGAGAACATTGACGTAGTGCCCCCAAAGGGAGGTACCACGGTTGGACCGTTCTGGACGCACAGGCAGATCAATCCTGCCTGAGCAGCGCGCCGCGTGTAAATCCCAAGTGCACCGAGATGGGTCGCCTCGCGCACGCTGACAGCGCTCACCCCAAACTCTCTGGCCCGTTCGACAGCCAGATCGACAGCCTTAATACCCACGACCTGACCGATTCCCAATCCCGCATCGAGCCAAACCGTTGATCCCGAATCGTCGAGCACCTGGATCTCGCTGTCGACCCGAATCTGGCCCGACTTCAATCGGTTGACATACATAAAGAGCAAGTGGATCCCATGCGAATCGACGCCCGTCAGGTCCGCCTCAACCAAAACCTCTGCGACAACATCGGCATCAGCATCTCCCACGCCAAGGGCCATCAGTATCTGCACAATAACTTCACGCATACGAGATGCGGCGACAAGTTCTGTTCTTTCGGTCTGTTCCATGTTCGTGCCTCGGCGTTCGTGAGAATGATTGTCGGGTTCAGTCCGGAAGTTGGTACGAGTCTCTGTCACTCTCCTGCGGTTGACGTCCCGTGCGGAATGGACAGAGCGGAGAATCGACCAACAGGAACCTGTTCCACTCCGTTGAAATCCCGATCGCCTTTGCCTGCCATATTCGCATCGCCGAGTCCGTTTGTTGGGCAATCTCAAACTCGCCCCAATTTTCCCAGGCCGGAATTGCCCAGAGCAGAAGTATCTCCGATTCGTTACACATCGCCGTCGCCCAAGCGCCGACCAACACGAACCCGAACTTCGAATACAACGGAGCAGCCTGTTCGCGGACTGTCTCAAGAACGTCCCATGCAGTACC
>CAMCTW010000143.1 GCA_945878645.1 Bifidobacterium breve | reverse complement strand
TGGAAACTCGCCTGTATTTTGCAAGGTGTTCTGGTTCGCTACCGTTCAGGGGTCATGGGCGACCAAACCACCGATACCGATTCAGGAACGAGCTCCGTGCAGCGTCTTGCTGTTGCGGGCCTCGCCGCACTTACCGGCCGAATAGGTGGCAGCGATGTCTGAACTTTATGAGCTTCTCGAAAGTCCGGAACTGGATTCGCCAACGCTCCTACTCGGACTCGATGGATGGATCGATGCAGGCCTTGCCGCAACCAATGCATTCGGCACCGTCCTGGAAGATCTTGAAACCATTACCGTCGCCCGCTTTGACGCCGACGCACTGATCGACCATCGCTCCCGGCGACCAACCATGCATCTTCTCGACGGCATCAACACCGGTCTCACGTGGCCGAAGATTGAACTTCAGGCTGGGTTCGATGCCGATGGAGCATCAGTCCTGTTTTTAGTTGGAGCCGAACCCGACCATCGATGGATGGCATTCTCGGAGGCCGTGGTTGATCTAGCTCATCAGTTCGGAACCGAAGCGGTTTTCGGACTCGGTGCCTATCCCGCGCCAGTGCCGCACACACGACCAACGCAATTGGTCACAACCGCAACTGACGCCGAAATGGCACAACGTGTCGGTTCCGTGACCGGTCGCATCGACGTGCCCGCTGGGATCAATGCATCGATCCAGCTCTCCTGTGCCGCCGCTGGAATTCAGGCGACCGCCCTGTGGGCTCAGATTCCTCACTACGCGGCAGGGATGCCCTATCCCGGCGGTGCGCTCGCATTGGTCGAAGGCCTCCGAACCTTTGCCGGGCTGAACTTCAGCCTCGGTTCGCTCGTCGAAGACGCGCGGACTTCGCGGGAACGACTGGACGAACTCGTTGCCAACAGCGAAGAACACATCGAGATGGTTCGCCAACTTGAAGCTCAAGCCGATACTGAAGTCGTCATCGAAGATCCGTTGCCAATGGGCGACGACCTAATGGCTGAACTCGAGCAGTTCCTGCGCGATCAGGACTGAAAACGGCTCAGGCTGCGTTAGCCAGCCACAATGTTGACAAGCGTCGGCGGTTTGCAGATCACTTTTCGGGGTGGCACTCCCCCGAGATGAGCTTGGACCTTTTCACTCGCAAGAGCAATCACTTCCGCTGCGGCGGCATCGATTTCGGAAGGGACTTCGATTCGATCTCGAACTTTGCCATTCACTTGCACAACCAGGGTTACGAATTCAACAGAAAGCATCGACTCGTCGGCCACAGGCCAAGACAAGCGATGAATGTCATCTCCGTGACGCATCTCCTGCAACTCGGCGGTGATGTGCGGAGCCATCGGCGCCATAAGAAGCATCAGGGTGTCGATGGCAGCGTCGAGTGTTGCCTTACGGGGCCCTTCGTCTGATTGCACATAGCGATACAGCTCATTGGTGAATTCCATGAACGCTGCAACCGTTGTGTTGTATGCCCACCGCTCGTAGTCGTCGGTGACCTTCACAATCAGTCGATTGGTGCGCCGTTCTAGTTCCGTGTCTCTCTCGTTGGGATCGCGATCAACAGGAGCGCTGCCGGTCTCTCCGAGCGCAAGTCGCCAGACTCGATGCAGGAAGCGCGAGCATCCATCGATGCCCACGCCCTCCCAATCGACATCATCTTGTGGTGGACCAACAAAGAGATGGGCAAGACGGAGAGCATCAGCACCATCAGTATCGAGAATTTCCTCAGGCGCAACCAAGTTGCCCTTTGATTTCGACATTTTGTCGCCATCGAGCCGAATCATGCCCTGCGTAAACAAACGGGAAAACGGTTCGCGCAGATTCGCCGGGGCGACACCGAGATCGGAAAGCGCCTTTGTGAAGAACCGTGCGTACATCAGATGCAAGATCGCATGTTCGACGCCGCCGATGTATTGGTCGACTGGCATCCACGCGTTGACTGATTCGGTTGAAAACGGTTGTTCGGTATTCCATGGATCACAGAAGCGCAGGTAATACCAAGACGAATCGACGAAGGTGTCCATCGTGTCGGTCTCTCGATGTGCTGGCTTGCCGCACTTCGGACACGAAGTTTCAAAGAAGCCCGCATGCAGTCCAAGCGGCGATTCGCCAGTCGGAAGGAATTCGACATCATCGGGCGCGAGAACGGGCAGGTCGGCTTCGGGAACCGGAACCATTCCACAGTCGTCACAGTTAATGACCGGAATCGGGCAACCCCAAAAACGTTGACGACTGACAAGCCAGTCACGCAAACGGAAATTGATTGTGCCTTTTCCGATTCCGTTCGCTTCAAGAAATGCTATTGCTGCAGTAATCGATTCAGTTTTGCCCATGCCATCGAGGAATCCGCTGTTGATGTGCAATCCGTCGCCAGTGAATGCTTCGCCATCGAAGTCATCCGGAGGCGCAATGGTGCGCAGGATGGGCAGATCATGGGCCTTGGCGAAATCCCAATCGCGTTGGTCTTCAGCCGGAACGGCCATGATCGCGCCAGTGCCATAACCCATAAGCACGTAATCGGCGAGGTACAGCGGAACCGGATTCTTCGTGAACGGGTTGAGAACGTAGGAACCGGTGAACACGCCGCGTTTATCGAGCGAACCCTCCGAAGACATGCGCTCGACATCGCTGGCTTTCCGAGCATTCGCTACGAATGCCGAAACCTGGGCCCGGCGGTCGTCAGCGACAACGACGTCGACAAGTGGGTGCTCGGGAGCCATGACCGCGTAGGTCATGCCGAAACTGGTGTCGGGTCGTGTGGTGAAAACCTTGATTGAGGTTCCGTCGCCGCGCGGTTGTCCTGATGCATCGACCACGGCCATCGAGAACTCGGCGCCCTCTGAACGGCCGATCCAGTTGCGCTGCATGATCTTGACTCGCTCGGGCCAATCAAGACCGTCAAGGTCGTCGAGAAGCTGCTGCGCATAATCAGTGATCTTCAAGAACCACTGTTCAAGGTCGCGCTTCTCAACGATGTCACCTGACCGGTCGCAGGTTCCGTCGGCATTTACTTGTTCGTTTGCGAGAACGGTTTGGCACCCTGGACACCAGTTGACCGGCGCGTTTCGGCGGTATGCCAATCCCGCTTCGAGAAACTTCAGGAAGATCCACTGGGTCCACTTTTGATATTCGGCCGAATGACTTGTGACTTGGCGACGCCAGTCGTACACAGCTCCGATTCGCAGAATCGAACTGCGAAGCATTTCAATTCGCTCATCAGTGAACTCACGAGGATGGCGCCCGGTCTTAATCGCTGCGTTTTCAGCGGGGAGTCCGAAACTGTCGAAACCCATAGGAGAAAGAACGGCGTAACCATTCATCGTGCGGTACCGAACGATGAGATCGCCGAACGTGTAGTTACGGACGTGACCCATGTGGGCGGCGCCGCTCGGATACGGATACATGCAGAGCGTGTACCAATGCGGCCGCGGATCATCATTCTCGACGTTGTAGAAGCCGTCGGCGGCCCAACGCTGCTGCCACTTCGCTTCAATAATGGGTGGTTCGTAGCCGTCAACCATGAAGGCGGATGGTAGGCGACGAATCGCCTGTTTCCCTTCACGTCGCGAGCCGCGGAAGAATGTCGATGGCTCTCGATCAGCGTTCGTATCGATTTTGCGGGTCTCCGGCGTGCCGGTACAGTTCCAAGTCGTTACGGGGCTATAGCTCAGTTGGTAGAGCGCTTCCATGGCATGGAAGAGGTCAGGGGTTCAATTCCCCTTAGCTCCACTCCTAATGACGTTTGCAAAACAAAGGGCCATTCGCTCCCCTAACGGGTTTCAGCGAATGGCCCGAAATTGTTGTGGAGCGCTTATTAGGTCGCTTATCCCAAATGCTGTTCAATGTGTACTTTTCAGCCCTCGCCGAACCAGAGGGCCGAGCAATGACATCGCCGATTGATCCCGAAAATCTTCTCGAACAGATGGTGCTGCTTGTGCTTCGGCTACTTATCCGGTGAATGCTGGTGTGACTAGATCCGTTGTCGGGGTTGTTGTCGGGGTTGTTGTCGGGGTTGTTGTCGGGGTTGTAGTTGTTGTTGTCGGGAATGTCGGGGTGACAGCGACGACTGAAGGGTCAGAGATGCCAACGGCGTTGGTTGCGGTGACTGATACGAAGCCTGGTCCGTTGGTCATGCCGCTAATCGTGCACGAGGTGGCCGTTGTTGTTGTGCAGCTCTGGCCCCCTACGGAAGCCGTAGCGGTGTAGCCGGTGATGGGGCTGCCGCCAGTGTTGGTTGGTGCAGTCCACGAAATAGTGGCTTGAGAATTCCCTGGCGTGGCCGTGACGTTGGCGGGAGGTTGTGGCGGGACCGTAATACGCGAGACAGTG
>CAMCTW010000142.1 GCA_945878645.1 Bifidobacterium breve | reverse complement strand
ACCGAGGAGCATGTCCATGTTGAATCGCTCTTCGAACGCTTGTCGTTCGAGCATCGCGCCTTCGAACGCGTCGCGAAGAGCGCCAATGGCATCAGTAAACACATGGTCGAGCACGATTGGACCCTACCTGCCTTGCTGAAGGGGAGCCGGGTCGGCGTTCGTGACGGCGATGTGGTCTGGCCCGAAACCGAATGGTGTCTGCGATAGTTTCGGCACAGGTCGTTTCCCGGCGATCGACCTGCAGCTGCTCTAACAACCCTCCTATTTCTCCAGGCACCCGGAAAGCCCCTCCATGCTTTTCCCTACCGTCGATTTCGCGGTTTTCTTCTTGGTGGTGTTCACCGGGAGCTGGCTGCTGCGACCGCACAAGATCGCATGGCGTTGGTTCATCCTTGCTTCAAGTTTCGTGTTCTACGGGTGGTGGGACTGGAACTACTTGGTGCTTCTGTCTCTGAGTATTGGGATCAACTGGTTCTTGGGCCTGGCAGTTTTTCGGTCGCTCACCCCTGAAGGGGAACGCACGAATATCAGTAGGTGGCTCGTTCGAATCGCTGTCGTTGTAAATCTTGGGATTCTTGGATATTTCAAGTACTTCGATTTCTTTATCTCGACAATCACCGACAAGATGCGATCGATCGGAATTTCGGTTGATGCCCCGATTCTGAACATCATTCTTCCGATTGGTATTTCGTTCTTTATCTTCCAAGCGATCAGTTATGTGATTGACATTGGTCGAGGGCAATGGCGTAAACCGCTCACGATTCTTGATTTCGCTGTGTATTTGTCTTTCTTCGCTCATCTCGTTGCCGGCCCGATTGTTCGAGCAAGCGAGTTCGCACCGCAACTCGATGCACTACCCGATCCGCGATACGTGCGATCCGCTGAAGCATTCATGCTCATTTTCCGCGGCATGTTTAAGAAGGTCGTGATCTCGAGTTTTCTTGCGATACAGATTGTGGATCCGGTTTTTGCCAATCCAAATGCCTACGGACCGCTGGCTGTGCTGTTGGCGATTTATGCCTACGCGATTCAGATCTACGCCGACTTCAGCGGCTATACCGATATCGCTATCGGCGTGGCGTTACTTCTCGGTATTCGATTCCCGCAGAACTTTGATTCGCCCTATAAGGCTCTGTCATTGCAGGACTTCTGGAGTCGCTGGCACATGACTTTGTCGCGGTGGCTGCGCGACTACCTCTACATACCGCTTGGCGGAAATCGTGGCTCGAAAGCCATGACCTATCGGAACCTTTTCCTCGTCATGATTATTGGTGGACTTTGGCATGGGGCGAACTGGACGTTCGTCGTCTGGGGAGCAATTCACGGCTCCTACCTGGTGGCCGAACGAATCGTGAAGGAGAAATGGAAGGGCCACGAGTTGGGCCTGCCGCCGTTGTTGGTGAAAGCGATGCAATGGTTCTTGGTCTTCAACGTCGTCTGTCTGGCATGGGTGTTCTTTCGGGCAACGTCGGTTGATGAGGCCTTTGCGTTGCTCGGGCGACTGTTCGCCTCTTCTGGATCCTCTGCCGGAGTGAGCCTTCTGTTGATTCTCGTGATTGTTGGGAGTGTCGCCTCGCAGTTTGTTCCTCAGCGATTCCCTCAAAAAGCCGAAGTCTGGTTTGCGACCTGGGCACCTGCCTTGCAAATCGCTGCTCTTGCCGGTGGACTTGTCCTTGTTGATGCGCTTGGTCCCGAGGGAATTGCGCCATTCATTTACTTCCAGTTCTGATGAGGAACCTCCGATGACGTCACCAGGACGCAATCCAATGAAAGGCAAATCCGGGATCCCTTCGGCGGGACGGTCGTCGTTCAATTGGCGGAGCCTTTTCGAGCCATTCCGGCCGCGCCACGAGGGGACGATGCCAGCGGGTCTGATCATCGTCGTGATCGTGGCGGCACTTTGTGTCGCCGGGCTTGTTGATGCCGATTCAACGCTTCGTAAAAGCAACGCAAAAGGCGATGGCTGGCGAAATGAGATTGCGAAGACTGTCGCCTCGGTGACCGACACGCTGCATATCAATTTCTTCCGTAGTTCAATCGATTCTGCGCTTGGCAAGAACCAAGGAACAAAGATTGATGTCGAGGAACTTCTCCGCCAGCAAGCAGAAGCGGAAATCGCCGCATCAGCCGAAGCCGCGAAGAAAGTGCCCGAACTTCCAGCGCCGACCCCGGCGACTCCCATGAAGATCTGGGTCGGCGGTGATTCCATCACTCAGACGTTCGGTATCTCGTTCCAGCGCATTACGCAGTCCACCGGTATCTTCACCCCAACACTCGACTACCACATCTCTACAGGCTTATCTCGTCCCGATTATTACAACTGGCCCGAGCACTTAGTGAAAGATGTGCTCCCTACGAATCCATCGATTCTTGTAATCATGTTTGGCGCAAACGACGGCCAGAACATGATCGGTGCCAACGGAAAAGTGCTCGAGCGCACTTCCGAGCCATGGATGACCGAATATCGCCGTCGCGTTGCCGCAACGATGGACCTTCTGAAGTCGCCTGATAATCAGCGCATCACAATCTGGTGCGGACCGCCCCCGATGGGGCCTGGTACGAAGACTCGCGGCATGGACCAGATGAGTTACATCTATTGGAGCGAAGCACAGAGCCGGCCATGGATCCAGTACTTCGATACATGGCCATTCTTCTCAGATGCAAATTTTGTCTTCGCGGCAAGCCTTCCGAACGCTGATGGCGTTGTTCGGGGTATGCGTCAGAAGGACAACATTCACTTCTCGACCGTAGGCGGAGATCGTCTTTCGTGGGCTGTCATCGATCGCATCGGAAAACTTGTGGATCTCTCGGCCGGCAAAGTCACTCCGCCGGCCGGACAAGCCCCTCCGGCGAGTCTCGTTGAGCGCAGCGAAATCCCTCCGAGTATGCCGGGAGCGGAGTAGCCGAAGTTCGTTTTACGGATGAGACGCAGTAACGGTGGTGAGAATGCCACCGCGGACTTTCCAAATAGTTTCAACGGTCATCCGCCGTGGAGACAATGCCTGCACGAGGTCATCGAGAATGGTGTTGGTGACGGCTTCGTGAAACGCGCCCTCGTCACGGAACGACCATAGGTACATCTTGAGGCTCTTTAATTCGACGAGTAATTCGTTCGGCACATAAGCGACGCGAACGGTCGCGAAATCCGGCTGACCTGTTACCGGGCAGAGGCATGTGAGCTCATCGGTTTCGCACAGGATCTCGTAGTCACGACCCTTCTCAGGGTTCGGGACAGTGATGAGCTCCTTTGAGGGCTGGCTAAACACAGTCGTTAACGACGTGCAGAATCAGCCGCGACCGGCGTTGGGCTTGGTGCCGTGATTCGCCGGTTTACGACGGGCGTTCGTCTTGCGCTTCGAGGTTTTCTTCGACATAAGACCGAAACTCTAGGCCGGAGGTGGGGGGATGGGCCAACTGAGAGCGGTCGTGTGGCCTCAGGTCATGTCATCGGCGGCTGACGGCACTACTAGCCTGCCCCTCCCATGGAAAAGTTCGGATTCGTCGGATTACCAAACGCGGGGAAGTCCTCGCTGTATAACGCGCTCGCTGGCGGGGGGGCTCTCGCCGCCCCGTATGCCTTCGCCACGAAAGACCCCAATGTCGGAGTGGCCAAAGTCCCCGACGATCGGCTTGAACAGCTCGCAATCATGAGTAAGGCCAAGTCGGTGATTCCGGCCAGCGTGCAGTTTGTCGACATCGGTGGTCTCGTCGAAGGGGCGAGCACAGGTGAAGGCCTGGGAAACAAGTTTCTGGCCAACATTCGCGAATCTGATGCGATTGTCTTCGTTCTTCGGGCTTTTGTTGACCATGACGTTCCTGGCCCGTCGGATCCGCTCGAGCACCTTCGAATCGTCGAAACCGAACTTGCGCTTGCCGACTTGGAAACTGTCGAGAATCAAATCGATAAGCGTCGAAAAGCTGCCAAACAGGATCGAATGATTGCTGATGAGGTTGAAGCGCTTGGCAAGGCGCTTGAGATTCTTTCTGAGGGAACGCCGATTTATCGAAGCGATCTTGATGCCGAGTCTCGTGATCTCATCAAGAGCTATTTCTTGCTGACAAATAAGCCCGTCCTCGCGATCGTCAATGTCAGCGAAGATGGTCTTGAGCAGATCGACGAACTCATCGCTCCCGTAGTCGAAGAATTCGGTGGCCACGGTGAAGTGATTGGTATGTGCGTGCAGCTTGAAGCCGAAGCAGCGATGCTCGACGCCGACGAGCGCGTCGAGATGCTAGAAGGACTTGGCCTCGGTGAAGGCGCGCTCCCACGGTTTCTGCACGCCGCCTACCGCATGTTGGGACTGCGCACGTACTTCACGACGGGCGAAAAAGAGACCCGCGCCTGGACATTCCGTGCCGGGTACAAGGCCCCTCAGTGCGCGGGTGTCAT
>CAMCTW010000141.1 GCA_945878645.1 Bifidobacterium breve | reverse complement strand
ATTTACATCCGAACACTGGTCAAGCACTCAGACTCGGAAACCGGTGGCGGTCGGTCCATCGAGCGTGTCGGAACCGGTCAATATCTTTGACTAGTCCCTCGCTCAGAGCCAATCGGTAGGCTCAACGCGTGGCTATTCGGAAGATCTGTGGCATTGAGACCGAATATGGCATCGTCCATCGCGGAACAGACGACCCCAACCCAATCACGGCTTCGTCAGTTCTTATCAACTCGTATCTGAGCGACCTCAATCGTTCTGGAGGTTCGGCTCTAGGAGTGCCACAGGTTGGTTGGGACTTTGAATTCGAGAGCCCGGGCAGCGACGCTCGCGGGGTAGCACCAATTGGTTCGATGCCTCCCGAAATCGAAACCCACCTCACGAACGCGGTTCTTACAAATGGAGCTCGCTACTACGTCGACCACGCCCATCCAGAACTCTCGACACCCGAATGCGGTGACGCCTTTTCCATCGTCACATTCGATCGCTCGGCTGAAGTCATTCTGGAACGCTCGATGCTCGCCGCCGATGCGCTCCTACCCGATGGCCAATCGATTGTGGTCTACAAGAACAACTCAGATGGCAAGGGAAACTCGTATGGATGTCACGAGAATTACCTTGTCGATCGAGCACTCCCGTTTGGTCGGATCGTTGCTGAAGTAACTCCTCACTTCATCACTCGCCAGATCTTTTGTGGCGCCGGGAAGGTTGGCAGCGAGATCGGATTCTCTGCCGAGGAAGTTCCCTTTCAAATCAGTCAGCGAGCGGATTTCTTCGAAGAGGAGGTAGGTCTCGAGACAACACTGAAGCGACCGATCATTAATACGCGCGATGAACCGCACGCTGATCCTCAGAAGTACCGACGGCTTCACGTAATCATTGGCGACGCGAATATGAGTGAGGTGGCAACGTTCCTCAAAGTCGGAACCACCGCCATCGTGTTGGCCATGATCGAAGATGATTGGATCAAGGCTGATTTCCGGTTCACGTCGCCTATCGGCGCTCTCCGTTCCGTCAGTACGGATCTGTCGATGTCGGCTGCTCTCCCACTTCTCAGTGGAGGGTCGATCACGGCTCTCGAGGTGCAAGTGCACCTGCTTGAACGAGCAATCGACTGGACAAATCATCACGGATTCGATCTAGTTGGCACGCAAGCCGGGCCAGAGATACTCAGACGATGGGGCGAAACGCTCCTGGCCATCGAAGCCGAGAGTGCCTCGCTGGCATCGACCGTCGACTGGATCGCCAAATACCGACTGATCGATGGATACCGAGAGCGGCACGGGCTTGCTTGGGGAGACGCTCGATTGCATGCGCTTGATCTGCAGTATCACGATCTGCGTCCAGAGAAGTCCCTGGCTCGTCGGGTGGGTCTCGAGACAATCTGCACAAAGGCAGACATCGAGAAGGGCACCTCGAATCCGCCAGAAGACACACGTGCCTATTTCCGTGGTGCCTGTCTCGCGAAGTTTGGTTCTGACATTGTGTCGGCGAATTGGGACTCATTGGTCTTCGATACCGGAGGTGATTCGCTTCGACGAGTTGCCATGATGGAACCCTCCCGTGGGACCGCTGCCCATGTGGCTAGCGTGATCGAATCAAGCCAAACAGCTGCCGAGTTGCTCGATCGGCTGGGCTCGTAAAGCGAACAGTTAGGGTTCCCCGAGATTCGCTCGTCTTGAAAAGAAGGAGATTCCATGCCTGAACGTGAACAAATCAGACGAACTCCAGCTGAGCGTACCGAGACATCAGTGGATGACGCCCCCCAGGGTTCCGAAACCGGCGAAAAGCTCAAGGCAGAACTCGATGACCTTCTTGACGAGATTGACGAGGTCCTCGAGACAAACGCGGAAGACTTTGTACGCAGTTTTGTTCAAAAGGGCGGGCAATAGTCGCTTGGGTTGTGCTGGCCTCGAGCCGGTAGCCTTTCCGTGTGACTATGCCGTTCTTTGCTCCCTCTGACGATCCCGGTCCCGACTTTGCCGCTCTGGCGAAAATCCAAGGGCTCGTTCCGATAGCGCCAGCATCTGCTGTCGACGATCGACTCCGGATTACCCATGCAACAACGGTGGTCGCAGTTCGGTATGTCGATGGTGTTGTGATGGCCGGCGATCGGCGAGCAACTTCAGGAAACATCATCAGTCATCGAGCCATCGAGAAAGTGTTTCCGGCCGACCGCCACTCAGGTGTGGCGATCGCGGGGGCTGCTGGACCAGCGATGGAGATGGTGAAGCTCTTTCAACTCCAACTTGAACACTATGAAAAGGTCGAAGGCTCGCAGCTTTCCCTCGAAGGCAAAGCGAATCAGCTTGGTCAAATGGTGCGCAACAACCTCCCTGCAGCGATGCAAGGCCTCGCAGTCGTGCCGATCTTCGCTGGCTTCGATGTACGTCGTCAGACCGGACGACTTTTTCAATACGACATCACCGGTGGTCGTTATGAAGAATCGAATTTCGCAACCAGTGGTTCAGGTGGTTCGCTCGCCGGATCTGTCGTAAAGATGAAGTTCCACGAAGGGCTCACCCGAGATGACGCAGTCGATCTTGTCATTACGGCGCTCTTCGAGGCTGCTGATGAAGACTCCGCAACCGGAGGCCCCGACATGGTCCGCGGTATTTATCCTGTCGTGGCCACCATCACGACCGAAGGATTTGAGCGAGTTCTCGACGCGGAAATAGCTGAACGATTTGTCGGGCTGCTTGATGTGCTCGCCTCCCGAGATGGCGGCGGTCGGATTTCTGAAACCGCATCCGAGACTGCAGGGGGACCGAAATGAGCATGCCGTTCTATGTAGCCCCTGAACAGGTCATGAAAGATCGGGCTGACTATGCCCGCAAAGGCATCGCGCGTGGTCGCTCTCTTGTGGCTGCCCAATTTTCAGACGGTATTGCAATCATTGCCGAAAACCCTTCGACAACGCTTCGCAAAGTAAGCGAAATCTATGACCGAATTGCGTTCGCCGGAGTAGGGAAATACAACGAATTCGACCAATTGCGGATCGCTGGCGTGCGCGCTGCGGACCTCAAAGGGTTCTCCTACAGCCGCGAAGACGTCGACGCTCGAAGTCTCGGCAATCAATACGCGCAAATCCTCGGCCAGGTTTTTACCCATGAGATGAAGCCCATGGAAGTCGAGATCCTTGTCGCTGAAGTTGGCGCCTCGGAATCAAGTGACCAGTTCTTCCACATCCTTTACGACGGCACAGTCATGGACGAGGACCGGTTCACTGTTTTAGGAGGCGACGCTGACTCCATTACAAGTCGCCTGGAAGCAACATGGACCCCTGGCCTCGATCTTGTTTCGGTCCTCGCTGTAGCGGTCGCTGCGCTGGCGGGGCCCGATCGTTCATTAGTCGCTTCCGACCTTGAAGTTGCCGTACTTGACCGAGGTGCCCAGCGCCGATCATTCCGGCGAATAGAGCGAACAGAATTGCCAGAATTCCTCCCTCAAGCTTGATTTGTGGCGGAGCACACTCGCCCGGAGCTTCGCCGGTAGCGTGCCGACATGGAGCGCAGGATCTTCGGTCTCGAGAATGAGTATGGAGTTACCTGCACCCTCCGCGGGCAACGACGACTGAGCCCGGACGAGGTTGCGAGATATCTCTTCAGGCGAGTGGTCTCTTGGGGTAGGAGCTCAAATGTCTTCCTTCAAAATGGAGCTCGTCTGTACCTCGATGTTGGTTCTCACCCCGAGTATGCGACACCCGAATGTGATTCGATCCACGATCTCGTGGTTCACGACAAAGCGGGGGAGAGGATCCTCGAGCAGCTCTTGACTTCGGCCGAGAATCGCCTTGCAGATGAGGGAATCAAGGGCGATATTTACCTCTTCAAGAACAACACCGATTCAGCAGGCAATTCTTATGGATGTCACGAGAATTATCTGACTGGTCGGACAGAGGACCTTGCGCACTACACAAACGCATTGATTCCATTTTTGGTGACGAGGCAAATCTACGCAGGTGCGGGCAAGGTTCTTCAGACCGCTCGGGGAGCAATGTTCTGTATTTCGCAGCGAGCGGAGCACATCTGGGAAGGGACATCTTCGGCGACAACCCGAAGCCGACCAATCATCAACACTCGTGACGAGCCTCACGCCGATGCCGAGAAGTATCGACGTCTTCATGTCATCGTTGGCGATTCCAATATGAGCGAATACGCGACGTTCCTGAAAGTTGGAACGACGGCAATTCTCCTTCGGATGCTCGAAGAGCCAAACGTGATCATGCGGGACATGACGCTTGAGAACCCGATCCGAGCCATTCGAGAGATCAGTCACGACATGACGTGCACACGAAAGGTTCGACTCGCAAATGGTCGAGAGGCAACCGCCCTTGAGATTCAGAGCGAATACCTCACCCGGGCTCTGCGCTATGCCGAGCGACGCGATCTCTCTCCTCTAGAGAAGCAAGCACTCGGGATGTG
>CAMCTW010000140.1 GCA_945878645.1 Bifidobacterium breve | reverse complement strand
ACGGCGAAGCCTCAGATCTACAGCATGCGTTGTTCGAGCACGGCAGTGACGACTGGTTGTTGTTGCTCGAACATCCCCACGTCTACACGCTCGGTGCAAACGCCGATTTCGCCAATGTGCTTGTCGACCCGGAATCTGTCGGCGCCGAGTGTCTGCGCACTGATCGCGGGGGTGACGTCACCTATCACGGTCCTGGCCAACTTGTTGGCTACCCGGTGCTCTCGGTTCCCGGCAAGCGTGGCGGGGGAATGGCTGACACGGTCGCGTATGTGCGATCGGTTGAGCAACTCGTAATAGGTGCGTTAAACGATCTCGGATTAACCGACGTTGGTCGGCTTGAGCAGTACCCAGGAGTGTGGGTTGCTCCTGAATCAGACAACCCTCGCAAGATCGCCGCAATCGGTGTTCGCCTTACTCGCGGTCGTTCGATGCATGGCTTCGCAATCAATGTCGAGCCCGATATGTCCATGTTCACGCATATCGTTCCGTGCGGTATTGCTGATAAATCCGTGACCTCCCTTGCCCAGGAAGGCATCGACGTCACAATGCCCAATGTCATCGACGCAGTCGTACATCGAGCAACCGCGATGTGGGCAGTCGACCGAGATGTCGACCGGGCCGACATCATTCGTCGTTCGACCGAAAGCGATGACGACCTGTCACCGTTTAGCCGGGGTCTAGGTGCTGGTCTTCCGGTGAAGACGGGAGCCGATCATCGAGCGGGTCCGTCACTGCGATTGCAGGGCCGCTTGGCGCAAGCAGGCGTGGTCGATGGAATCGATGTGATGGAACGCAAGCCTGAATGGATGCGCGCCAAGTTGAACATTGGTGCTCGCCCGCTGGAACTCAAGAAGACATTGCGAGACCTTCAACTCGTCACGGTGTGCGAGGAAGCCGGCTGTCCGAACCTTTCCGAGTGTTGGTCTGATGGCACCGCGACGTTCATGATCAACGGAGAACGCTGCACCCGAAAGTGCGGGTTCTGCCTCGTCGATACGCGTCTTCCCGAGGCGCTTGATCCTCAGGAACCAGCGCGCGTTGCAGAAGCAGTGGCGCGAATGGAACTCGACTTCGCCGTCGTAACGACTGTTGCTCGTGACGATCTTCCCGACGAAGGCGCCGGAGCAATGGCCGATACGGTCAGAGCGATTCGTGAGCGAGTGTCTGGTGTGCAGGTTGAAGTTCTGATTTCTGATTGTCGTGGCCAGGCGGCGGCGCTTGACCTCATCTTCGAAAGCCGGCCCGATGTGCTCAATCACAATGTTGAAACGGTGCCGCGTCTTCAACGAGCGGTTCGGCCTTCTGCCGGTTATGCGCGATCACTTGCGGTGTTGTCCCGAGCAAAGCGCGCCGGTCTGCTTACCAAGTCAGGTCTGGTTGTGGGGATGGGGGAGACCGACGAAGAGGTCGCATCGGTCTTGGCGGATCTCGCTGGAATCGGAGTCTCGATCGTCACGATTGGCCAGTACTTGCGGCCAACTTCGACGCATTTGCCCGTCGATCGGTGGGTGACCCCTGAGCAGTTCGCGTCCTATGCCGTGTTGGGCGAGGCACTTGGTATCGGGCACGTCGAGTCGAGCCCGCTCACTCGTTCCAGCTTCCATGCAAAGCAGGCAGCATCCGGTTCTTCCGTACCTGTCACTCTTGGTTGAGTGAACTGACAATTTCCCCTAGTTGCGTGCGTAACCCGGATTTGACGGTCTGTAATCGCGATAGGTTGTGCTCCATTGATGGGTTGAGGGGACAGTGTGCTGAGTGAATCTGAGTACTTCGATAGCTCGTACTACGGACAGCAAGTTCAGACGGTGCTGGCAGGTCTGCCGGAAGACCTCGTCGGCCACTACGTGGAGATCGGCTGGCGGTCGGGCCTTGATTCTCATCCTGGATTTTCGACAAATGGCTACCTTTCCGCGAACCCAGACGTATGGAAAGCGGGTGTGAATCCACTTGATCATTACGAGAAGTGGGGACGAGACGAGCAACGGACTGTCGTTTCGGTCGCCGAGTACGAAGGTCGGCATCATTCGAAGAAAATTATTCGTCGTGTGAATCTCATTGATCTTGCGTATTACCAATCTCAAGTTCCTCATGAACGATTTCCGGATGCCTTAGCGGCGCTTGATCATTACCTTGCGACCGGTTGGCGCGATGGATTTGATCCACATTCATCGTTCTCCACGCGTGGTTATTTGCACGACAACTGGGATGTCGCTGCGGATGGAATCGACCCCCTTACCCACTTCGTTCACCACGGATTTTTTGAGGGACGCTTGCTCGTAGATCCAGTCGCGTTCGCGAAGTCTGCATACAGAACGCCAGATTCACCATGGGTCGCTGGCATTAGGGAATCACTCACGTTGTATTTGCAGCACCTAGGAATCGACCATGACGTGAGCAATCTCGATTTTCATGGTGATCTGGTTGATAGTGAAGAGGACCTGACGTGGTTCGATTCCGATTTCTACCTCGGGCTTTACGACGACGTAGCGAGTGCGGGGGTTCCTGCGCTCACTCATTTCGTATTTGCGGGCCATCTAGAGGCTCGATTCCCGAACGCGTCGATTGGGGAGGAACTGGCACTCAGAACTGACATTGAACGGATCCTTCTCTCAAAGTCTTGGTCAGAGCATTCCTACGATGAGGTGCCCGACAGTGACCAGGACACGCGCACCGGAGCATCCGCGGTCTCGGAGATTGTCGACCGTGAACTAGTCGAAGGCCCAAGGGTGATCATTGCTTTTGCCCATGATGATTACGCCGAGCATGTCGGGGGCATCCAGATCGTCTCGGCGCGAGAGCAAGCGATGTTTCGAGATCTCGGTGATACCTATGTGTCGGTCTTCCCGAATCGGCCACTTCTCGCGCTGAGTACTTCGTTTCCGGAAGAGTTCCTTGTTCGGTGTCGAATAGGGGACCAGCTGCTTGAGGGGACCTTTTCACTAGTGGATTTCGCAGGGGTCTTCAGACAACAGTTCGCTAGCCACGAAATAGTGGTTGTGATGCACTCGGTGCTTGGGCATTCACCCGAAGCAGTTCGGCAAGCGATTGCAATGTTTGATGTGTCTGATGCGTGCTGGTGGGTCCACGACTATACGGCGCATTGTCGGAACTATCGGCTGACTCGAAACGGCGTGAATTGGTGCGGCGATCCTGCGCCCGAAAGTCAGTCTTGCCAACTGTGCACATTCGGCCCCGTTCGCCGTCAGCACATTGAACGAGTGCGCTCGCTCATCGACGATGTCGATTGGGTCTTCGCTGCGCCATCTGAAGTAGCAGCGGATCAATCGGTGTCTGGTCATACGCCGCTCCCTCGACGGCCTCTCGTGATTCCGCATGGAGAGATTGAGCGAGACGGTGCCTCTCGAGAGGCTTGCAGTGCCTCGGGAAAAGTGCGAGTTGCATTTGTTGGCCATCCGGCCACGACCAAAGGCTGGAACCAATTCACCGCCTTCGTCTCTCATGCTGGCGCTGACGCCGAGCACTTCGAGTTCTTCCATCTTGGGATCGAAGATCGGTCACTCCCTGAGGTCACTTTTGTCGGACTTCGACCCGAGTCGGGGGGTCGGTCAGTCGCAACCAAGTTGCTCATCGATAATCGGGTCGATGCAGTGATGAATTTCGTCGACGGGAAAGAGACCTTCAACTTCGTGACTTTCGAGGCGATGGCAGCTGGTTGCTGTGTGATCACATCTCCTCGATCTGGGAATGTGATCGCCGCAGCAGCAGCGGAGAATTTGTTGATTGAAGTTGACGACGACTATGCGGCGTTCGATTACTTGGCCTTACGAGATGAAATTCTATTGAAACGCAGGACAGATATCGGCGAGTTTCGCATCACAGGTTTGACTCCAAAGTTGTTGTCAGAGGTGAAGAAGTGACATTCGAAATCTTTACGTCTGCCAACCTTGCCTACCTCCCGCAAGCATCAGTTCTCGCCGAATCCGTAAAGCGGCACGCTCCAGAGGCTCGGTTTACTCTCGTTCTCGTAGATGCACGACCAGAGCCTGATTCTTCGCACGGACGACGTTTGCAAAGTGGGCTGTTCGACGACATTGTGACGGCCGAGGATCTGATCGGCAGCAATCACGAGTCGTGGATTTTTGGTTACGACGTTGTGGAGGCATGCACTGCGGTAAAGGGGAGAGCTCTCCTCAAATTGCTTGGACGTGGAAATCCAGTTCTCTATCTTGATCCCGATACGGCTCTTTTCGGTCCGCTCACCGGTGTTTGGGCATCACTGGGGCATGCTTCGGTTTTGCTTACTCCTCACCAGCTTGATCCGGTGGCGCCTGATAGTCCTGCGGTTGAGGAGGAAATCTGCACGCTGGCCCATGGGATTTACAACTTTGGAATGTTCGGGGTGAGTCCCACCGATGAAGGGTTTCGGTTCGCTGAGTGGTGGGCGAGCCGGCTTGAGGATCTCTGTGTTGATGAGATC
>CAMCTW010000139.1 GCA_945878645.1 Bifidobacterium breve | reverse complement strand
AACCCGGCGCGCCCGGCGGCGGGGTGCGAGAATAAGAGGAGTGAAGACAACAAATCAGTGGCAGCCGATCTACGGCGATGACATCGGACCAACAACTTCCGACCGAATCCGATCTGGGGTTGGCCTTGGCGTTGTCCTCTCTATTCTCGGCGTCGGTCTCGCCGCGGGTCTTGCACTTTCCGTTGCAGTGCTCTTCGGGCTTTTCGGCGCAGTAGCCGGCTGATATGACAGGCCGTCAACTCAACGAAACTGTCGCCCGTCAACGTCGCGCTGCCCTAGCGGGCTATGGCGGCGACATCGCGACTGCTCGGGAACTACTCCAAGATGTTGATGCGAATGTCCGAGCCACCGCGCTCGGGGCCTTACACCGGCTCGATGCACTGACAAAAGAAGATCTCCTCGACGCCTCGTCTGACCCCGACCCCATCGTGCGACGTCGCGCGTGCACCGAATCAACAACATGGAACGGTTCGATCGGAGACCCAATCGATGCCGAAGTCGCTTCTGCTGTCGCGCTGCTTCTCGATGACGATGATATTTCCGTCGTGGAAATAGCTGCGTGGGCCTGTGGTGAACGACCACCCGCGTCACATGCAACGATGGCACGGCTCAGCGAAATCGCAACCACTCACGAAGACGCGTTATGTCGCGAATCGGCAGTCGCCGCACTCGGTGCTCTGGGAGATCTGTCCGGACTTCCCGCCATCCTCTCGGCCACAACTGATAAAGCCACAGTGCGTCGGCGTGCAGTGATAGCGCTTGCCCCATTCGAGGGAGCAGAAGTCGATGCCGCCATCGAACTCGCAACAACCGATCGCGATTGGCAGGTCAGGCAAGCAGCTGAGGACCTCAGTCCATAAACATGACCTTGAGCGCATCGAATGATTCGACGCAATGGCCTGCTCCGAGCACAACAGACTCGAGCGGTGCCTCTACAAGGTGCACGGGAACTTGGGTTTCGGATTCAATGCGTAGATCGAGACCGCGTAGCATGCCGCCGCCACCGACCAAATAAATACCCTGTTCGATGAGATCCTGAGCCAGTTCGGGTGGAGCTTGGCCAAGACATGCAATCACTGCATCAACCATGGCAGACACTGGTTCGTCGATTGCTTCGCGAACTTCTTCGGCTGTCAGCACAACTGTCTTTGGAAGCCCGCTCATGAGTTCGCGGCCGCGAACCTCGGCGGCGTATTCATTCTCAGTCGGCCACGCCGAACCAATCGTAACTTTGATTTCCTCGGCCGTACGTTCACCGACAGCGATTCCGTATTCACGACGAATGTAGGTCTGGATTGCCGCGTCGATATCGAAACTCCCGACACGAACAGCTTCAAGAGCAACCACTCCGCCAAGAGAAATCAATGCAACCTCGGATGTGCCACCACCAATGTCAATAACCATGTTGCCAAGTGGCTCATTGATAGGAAGACCCGCACCGATTGCCGCAGCCATGGGCTGTTCGATCAGATGCGCTTCGGCAGCACCGGCGCGACGAGCGGCTTCTGTCACTGCGCGCTGTTCAACAGCAGTAATGGCAGACGGTACGCAAATAAGCACTCGAGGTCGATTGAAACGGTTGACGCCCACGCGCTGAAGCAGCAGTCGAATCATGCGTTGGGTGACTTCGAAATCAGTAATAGCGCCCTTACGAAGCGGCCGAACTGCGACGATGTAGCTCGGAGTACGCCCAATCATCTGCCAGGCTTCGTGCCCCATCGCCAAGACGTCTTGGGTGCGGCTGTTCAGAGCGATAACAGAGGGCTCATTGAGAACAATGCCTTCACCGCGCACGTAGACGAGTGTGTTTGCCGTTCCGAGATCGATTGCAATGTCGCGTGCCATCTCAACGACCTCCGAGTCGACGCTTGTCGGCGTCTTGTACAGGACGAACTGAACGAGGTGCCGTCGAAGGAACCGGAGGAGTACTCAAGGCATCCATCTCGCGTTGAAAATCATCGACACTCGACATGAAATGTGTGGGCTTGCGGTTGCGGATCCAAACAATGATCGACCCGACAAGACTCACGACGACCGCGATGAGGAGGAAGCCGACACCGCTCATGCAACAACTCCGCGTTCGTTCACATCGGTGATGTGCTGCGCCGCGCGTGCCCATTGCGAGCCACCGTCGAAGAATTCTTTTTTCCAGATCGGCACTGATTCTTTCAGTGTGTCTATAGCGAACTCGCATGCATCGAACGCCGCTCCGCGATGAGGCGATGAGACTGCGACAACAACAGACGATTCGCCTAGCAGTACTCGGCCCTCGCGATGCCACAGGGCGACTCGACCAAGATCGGGCCAGCGCCTTCGGGCTTCGTCAGCCACGGCCGTGAGGCGCGGGATGACCTGTTCTGCCCACGCTTCATAATCGATATGAGTCACTCCGTTTGAGCCATCAGCGTGATCGCGCACTAACCCGCTGAAAACCACCACCGCACCACAGCCAGGAAGTGCCACCCAATCGGTCGCAACACCGAGATCGAGCGATTGATCGGTGAGCGCGATCCAATCTTCGGAGGTAGGCGGCGTAAGAGTCACAGTTTCCCATCGTAGTGGGGGCCGCGGCCAACTCTGTGGGGCCTACCACTACATTCGCCCCCATGCCGTTCCCCGATGACCCGGATGACGATGCCGGGTTCATCCCCCCTCTGCCCCAAGACGACCGATTGTGGCGGCATCCTTCAGAGGTTGATGGGCCGCGTTCTCTTACCTCTGCCCGCAAACGTCGTTTCTCACGCCCAGGGCTAACGGCGTTCATCCTCCTTCTGGTGATTGCAGTCGGAACCGGAATTGCCGCGTTTGGAACATTCCATTCGGGAGATGTGACTCGCGATGGAACCGCCGTTGCAAGCGGTCCCGCATCCCACGACCTTTCTGATGACGCACTTGCGACACTTTCACCAGCAGTTGTGCAAATCACAATCGATGGCCCCACCGTCGTAACGATGACCACCGGATTGATCATCCGGGCCGATGGCCATGTGATCACTGCCTCCGATCCACTTCACGATGCGCGTTCGATCACGGTCACCCTCTTCGACGGACGTTCATTCAATGCCACCGTCGTCGGGACGGATCCTTCCGACGATATTGGGGTCATCGACATCGAAGCTTCCGGCCTGACAACTCCCGTCGTTGGTGACCTCAGTTCTATCGAACAGGGAGAAACGGTCTACGTAATCGGCCACACCGAAACCGACCGTCGTTCGTGGGTCGCGTCGGCAGTCTTTCAATCCCCAGGGATGCGGTTCGACACAACTGATGGGACTTCGCTGCACGACATGATCGCATCGACACTCGAGACAAGACCACCAACACCATCAGCGGTCCTTTGCACTCGCTCTGGTGCCGTTATTGGGCTTTTCACATCACGCACGTCTGCGTCATCCCGAATGGATGCGATGAATTCGGCCCCATCAACTCTCTCCCTTCCGACTGCGCATACGGAATTTGCAAACTCAATCGCGTGGGCCACGCACGTCGCCGATGACATCATCGCCACCGGGGTTGTGCGCCGCGCTTGGCTAGGAATCATCAGCACCGACGCCGCAGATGGTGGGGCGTTGATTCAATCGGTAAGCGCCAAAAGTCCGGCTGCAAACGCGGGACTTGCTTCTGGCGACCGCATCACTGCCCTTGAAAAACGACCCATACGCAACAGTTCTGATCTCGTTGTCGCTCTTCGCTATTTCAAAACAAATGACTCTGTAACCATCGAATTACACCGGGAAGGATCAGCGATTTCGACAACGGCGAAACTCACCGATCGGAAGTGAGATGTCGGCGAATCAGAACCGCCGCTCCACCCGCCGCGCTCAGGATCAATGCACTCACCGTTCCAAGCGCCAGATGCTGACGATGGCGAGGGGTCAGTCGAGCCCATACTCCGCCCCTGTCGGAGTCCACATACGCCTCTTCGTTGCTGAAGGTCGGCACCCACCCCAGTGACCGAATGCGATCATTCGCCACGACCCATTGTCCAGAACTGGCGAGAAGTGCGTCGGGGTCGCTCGGCGCAACACCGAAGTGCTCGCCGAGGCGAGCAAGACCATGCACAAAGGGCTTCCGCATGCGCAGTCGAGCGGCAGGGCCCTTAAGCGCACGAACCTCATCAACAGTTAGCCAGCCGTCGGGAGCGACATTGACCGGCCCATCAAATCGCGCTCGACAGACCGCAATGAGTGCAGTAACGAGATCGTCAAGATGCACAAACTGCACGGGAGCCACAACTCCACTGAGTTGTAGTCCGGCAGTAGCCCACGACGATCGCGCCAACCATTTGCCGTTCTCTGGTCCGACCACGATGCACGGACGAACAACTGCGCAGGTCGCTCCACGAGAACGTGCCCATGTTCCGCAGAGTCGCTCAAGTTCTGCTCGTTCGTTCGACGCATTAATCGCGGAATTCGGACGAACCGGTGCGTGTTCGGTAAGTGGTATCGGGTTATCAGTTCGCGCTCCGTAGACAAGCGCCGA
>CAMCTW010000138.1 GCA_945878645.1 Bifidobacterium breve | reverse complement strand
GTCAAGCAGGGTGATCGCTGTGGGTCGATCGGTAGCAAGACTGACCATTGCGAGGGCCATAAGCAACAGGTTGCGGATGACATCGCGAGCGGAAATGGGTTGGGCCCGGGAGGAACCAAAACACGCACACGGCGCGCGCACTCCAGCGCGGAGACGGCCAATCAGAAACGTGGTGAAGAACGCAAGTGAGACGAGTGCGGCAATCGCCCCTGCCGGAGGGACGATGAGGCACAACGCAACGATGGAAAGTTCAACGAGTGGAACGAAGCGAGCAAAAAATGAGGCACGCGGAAGACCCAGTCCGGTGAACTCGCGCTCGGTCACAGAGACATCGCGAAGCTTCGCGACTGCGGCAATCGCGAAGATTGCGGCAAGTGCAACTGCTGCTGCGTAGCCAACGCCGGTGCTGCTCACGGCCCCATTGTGGTCCGAACTTCCGTTCTAGAGTCATTCCGTGCGACAGATGCGCGGTTTTCCTCTGGTTGTGGTGGGTCTGGGTCTTTCCGTCTGTCTGCTTCTGGGGCTTTTCCCCTCTTGCTCATCCTCGGCCAAGGAAACGGCTGAACAAGCGCCGTCGAATTTTGAGCCTGGGACATTCCCCGTCGGGATCACATCGTTCACTTTTGTTGATGAGTCTCGGCCGACTCCGGCGAATGCTTCCCAGCCCGGCCAGCCGTCCCGCACACTCCAAGTGCGCGTCTGGTACCCAGCGGTTGCGCCAATCACCGAGTTGATTCAGGACGATGACTTTGCATCGATCCCTGATCCAACGCCGCAATTCGATGCGCCACCCGCGACTGGTTCGGGCCCATTCCCTCTCATCGTGTTTGGGCACGGATTGGGCACGGCCCCCGCCCAATATGGCGATCTCTTGGCGACATGGGCGGGGGCAGGTTATGTAGTGGCAGCTCCGGCTTTTCCCCTGAGCAGCGAAGATTCTCCCGGTGTGGCTGATGCCGGTGATGTGGCGAATCAATCAGGAGACATTTCGGCGGTGATCACTCACGCCATTTCGTTGTCCTCAAGTGCGGATGGACGAGCACTGGCAGGAATGATTGATAGTGAGCGTGTCGGCGTCGCTGGTCACTCGAACGGTGGAATCACGATCGCCGGACTTATTGATCAATCCTGTTGTGTTGATGAGCGTGTCGACGCCGCGATCATCATTGCTGGAATGTCGCAGCTTCTCCCGGGACGAACCTTCGATTGGTCGCGCACGCCACCGTTGTTGATTGTGCACGGCGAGAACGACACGGTGATCCCGTACGACGAGGGAGTGCGTTTGTTCAACAGTGCTCGCTCGCCAAAGGGGCTGCTTACGCTGATTGACTCAGATCACAACCCGTATCTCTTCAGCGATTCCAGCGCATTTCCAATCACGGCAAAAGCAACATTGGATTTCTTCAACGGCTACGTGAAATCAGATGCAGCGGCTATTGCTGCGCTGCCCGATGATCAGAAGTCGGGAGTCGCGTCGATGACGTTTGTTAGCGATTCAAGCTAATCGGCGACTGTTGAGCGAACGCTTCCCAAACTGTTGCGATGCTGATCCCACAGACTGTTTGGTGATCGTGAATGATGCGGCGTTGCAAGACAAGGACGCGAATTTCCGGATCCCGCTGACCCGTACTCGATAGTGAGGACGAGCGTTATACCTGTGGCCAGTTGCGCCGTTGGCCTTTGGTCTTTGAAGTGCGGGCCCATGAACGGCGCCAGGAAACAGCATCGGGGCCATCAAGCGTTGGCGTGGTGTCGGCAGCAGCATTGCGGCGCGCTTGCCACCAGTCAGTCGCAGATTCATCGCCAAGGGCAGCAACGGCCTCTTGAATTCGTGCAGCGAATGCGCGTGAATCTTCACCTTCATTGACATACATCGGCGAACCGAATACGACCGTGGTCGCCGCTGGTCGGGGAATGTTCCGACCTTTCGGTAAGACCTTGTTTGTTCCTTGAAGAAAAACGGGAACGACGGGTACGCCGCTGTGTGAAGAAAGAAACGCTGCACCAGAAGTGAAAGGTCGAGCCCAGCCATCGGGCGAGCGAGCGCCTTCAGGGAAGATCAACATGCTCCACTCGTCCGCGAGCAACTCAAGCGACTGATCGATGGCTTTGCGTGACACCTTGGTGCGCTCGACGGGAATTGCGCCGATGACAAGCGCAGAGATCGGCGATGTGACGCGATTGGTAAACCAATAGTCAGCAGCAGCACCAATAAACAAGCGATTACGCCAAGGTTCAGGAATAGCCGTCATCATCAGTGGCGTATCGGCGTGGCTGTGATGATTCGCAGCGAAGATCGCGGGACCTTCGAGATCGGCGAGGCGATCGGTGCCGTGAATCGACGGGGTTGCCAGCAGATCAATGAGCGGTTTCAAGATGCCATTGAGGATGAGCACTCGCGCCACGCGCGCTGGATACGAACGAGCCCAGTCGGTGTCGTAACTGGAACCTACGTTCTTCTCCTTCTTCAGAAGATCAACGCCGGCAGGAACCGAAGGCGCCTTTACGATTGCCTTCGCCATACGAGTGACGCGAGAACCAGTTCGAGTTGCGGTAGAGACCGAACGGTTCACCGGGAGGCGTTTTATGAGGCGAGTCGCCTGTTTGCGGGTGATGGGCATCGGTCGCATGGCTGTCCTCAGGAAACGTCGGCCATGAGGATGGGCGGATTATGTAAGTGCGTGATGGTTGCATCGCGACCAACGACATCGCTGGCCATTTCGAGTGCATCCTGCAGAGTCGACGCTGGCTTAAAACCAAGACGGCGAACCGCGCGCACATCGCCACCAACGATGATCACCTGGCCGACATGCTCGAGTGCATGCGAGCACCAGTACCACATGTAGAACGGATGAACGCCGTGGTACGCGTAACTCGTGCGATAGAGATGGCGATACCACTCGTCTTCGGCAAATGACTTTTCAAACTGTTCGGACATCACGACCGGATCATGAGTTTGGGTGAGCACCTGATCGAAGAAGTCGATGTAAGACGGATGATGCACGGGATGGAATTCCCACGGCGTGGGGTGGCTCATAATGACTACGCCACCTTCACGAACCGGCGGACGGCCGCGATACAGATTGAAGAAGTAGCCAAGACCAAGGCAAGCAACGAGAATCGGATTGAGAATCGAGTTCACGTTGTAGGGGCTGATGTAGGGAAGGCCCATCGTGAGGATGTCGGTCTGGCCTTCAACCTGCACGAGGTGCTGGGCATAGACATTCTCAGTCGTGAGTTTGTGCACTGCTTCAACCTCGCCGGCCTGCACCGATGTCATAGCGTGCGGTGCTTGCCAGGAGTTGAAGATCGAGCGACGTGTGCGCTGCGGCATGCGATCGAGTGCAGTCTTCATCCCCGCAACTGTGATTCGGTCCTTAAGCGACCATTCCCATTCGCGCTTTTGCAACACGCTCATAGGGCCTTCGGTGCCGAACACGTTGTTATTCATGGTGGTTTCGATCTGGAAAACCTTCACCCCTGAATCGCGCAGCACTTTGCCCATGCGCCAGTTCGCTGAATGCAGCTCAGACTTGTGCTGATCCATGAACGACTTGGAATGACGCATCGTCTGGGGATTGTGGTGATGGCGAAGCGAACGGTACGAAGCCAAACCGGTAGCGGTCGACTTCCATCCACCGTCCATCGAGACGAGATTGATGTTGACGTAGATGATCAGATCGCTCTCGGCAGCGCGCTTATTGATTTCCACTTCCTCGCCCTTTTCGGTCTCACCGATAAAGAGAAGGTTGTCGGGATCTTCAGCATCGTGATTGACGAGCAGTCCTTGCGGTGCAAATGCGTCATAGACGCGATCGCCAACTGCGTGACGAAGTTCGTCTTCGGTCATGCGGCGGTGGAGTGCGAGAGCAGCAATGAGCATGACGTCATCGACGCCAGCGGCGGCTGCGAGTTCAAGTACGGCCTCAATGACGCGTTGACGAATGTCGGGGCGCTTCATTGGGGGGAGTGGCAACGAGATGTCGTCGAACGCGATCGTGAGCTTCATGCCCGGCTTGAGCAGAGCGGTAAGCGGTTCACTGTCGCCAATCGGATTGACGAGCGCGTCACGAATGGCGCCGTCGGGGTTCTTGAGAGCTTCAATGGGCTCAGCCGGATAGATGACGCGGCTGCGTCCCGGGGGAAGCTTCTCGAGACGGAAACCCTCTCCATGGTGGAAGAGAATTGGTGGCGTCGAACGATCGACGTCGAGGACGAATCCTGGTCTAGGCACGATTTCGTTCCTTTTCATTGCGAAGGTCAAAGGCGACACGAACTGCACCGCGGCCGCCGGCGTTGGCAGCGTGGGTGATGGCGTCTTCGAAGCGGTCAAGGGGGTACGTGGCACTTACGAGTCGACCAAGGTCATTGGCCGCAACAAGTTCAAAGGCAAGATCAAACGTGCGGCGACGTTCGGCGTTGGGAAGTGTTTCGGTTCCGTAGGCGTAGGCCCCGCTCATGGTGATTTCTCGTTGCCACAAACCGGTGAGATCAACATGCACATGCCCAGGCATTCCCACCATGGTGATGCGGCCCTTCGGGCGAACAACGGTGAGTGCTT
>CAMCTW010000137.1 GCA_945878645.1 Bifidobacterium breve | reverse complement strand
ACGCAATCACTGTCCCATCGAATCGACGCCCATCATCACGAAGAATGTTGGTAGACCGCTCCCCCGCTACAACGTGAGCATTCGTCGCGATGAGACCATCGCCGATTACGAAACCGGACCCATCCTGCAATTTGTTGCAGGCAGGTCCTTCCACCTTCACCGCAGACCGCGCCACGCGAGCTGCGACTTCGAAGGAAAGACCGGTCGATTCAGGAGGAGCGCCGAGATTTGGAGTCGGACGGAGAGCATCGAAGACATCGGGGAACGAACCTTCACCAACAATCGCCCGAAGCGCTTGCATCGCATCAGGAGCAGGCGGAAGCGAGTTCTCAACGGTTCGGGCAATCCACGAATTCGAGGTCTGTGTAGCCAACCATCCGGGGCTCGCAATGAACACGGGAATCACTAGCCAAAGGATGATGACGACACCTACGAGTCCCGCTACTCCTCCGAGCACACGATCAACAGCACCAAAGGCACCATCGCGCCGCCGAGGCGTAAGGCGCCCTCCGACGATGAAGCCGATGGCCTGCCCCAGTATCGCTCCCACGAGCAGGAGGCCGATGGAAAGTACGAGCAGAAGTCCGTGACTGGTGGACTCAAGCTGGTCGAGGAATCGAGGCAACAGCCAGACGGAAAGTGCCAGACCGGTTGCGAGGCCAAGCCACGAAGCGACCCTCGTGATGAGTCCCAACCGGTAGCCACCGAGAATCGCTAGAGCGATCGCAGCAAGCAGAGCTATGTCAAGGAAGCTCAAAGGAGGATCCGTAGTGTGGTCATTGCTACCAAGGGTTCAGCCGCCGAGCAGACGCGCATGCGTGAGGAAACCAGTGTGGGCCACCATCCGGTGATCTGGTCGTACCGCTACTCCTTCGATGTGCCATGTCCGGTTCAGTACCTCGATCGTCTCAGGCATGTCGAAGGGGCTTTGTTCGAGGGCCTCACGCAATTGCATTGCCTGCACGATGCTTGGTGTGTAGGCCAAAAGGATTCCACCGGGATGCATGGCTTTCGCCGCATGGGGAACGACCTGCCATGGCTCTGGGAGATCGAGAACAACACGGTCGAGATCGGTTTCATCAATACCGTCGTAGCAATCTCGCAATTCGATCCGATAACGATCGAGGACCTCAGCGCCGAGAAACGCTTCGACATTTTCTTTCGCGCGATCAGCAAAGTCTTGTCGCAACTCGTAGCCCACGATGTGCGCTCCAGCTCGCAACATCGTCATCGAGAGCGCCCCGGAGCCGATACCTGACTCAAGTACTCGCGCTCCGGGAAAGATGTCGGCATGCATCAATATGGGGCCGAGATCCTTCGGGTAAATAACCTGAGCGCCGCGAGGCATCTTGAGGACGAAATCAGAAAGCGTCGGTCGGACTGCGAGATAGCCGGTATTTTTCGTTGATTGAACCGTTATGCCCTCGGGAAAATCGATGAGCGAATCATGGGGAACGAAACCCGAGTGTGAATGAAATTCACCGCCGGGTTTCAGTGTGATCAGATAGCGGCGCTTCTTCGGATCGATGAGTAGCACCCTGTCGCCGACCGCAAACTTGCGGCTCATTGGATAGATCCTGAGCGGGTAGGTCCAAGATCGACTGACACAGCGTTGACTCCGGTTCGTTCGGGAAGTTGTCCACCAGCTCGTTCAACAAGCCGACAAAATGCGCAAGTTTCAGATGTTGTGGGTGCCCCACATGATGCGCAGGCTCCAAGTCCTTCGCGATCGATGGATGCTTCAGCGGCAAAGAACTCTGCTGCCCGATCGAGAAAGCCAAAATAGAAGGAGTGTTTGGCGCCCGGAGAACCGGCCTCGATCTCATTGAGCGCGTTTTTGTAGCCGAGATGCTTGTTGCCTGCCGACATAGGGCACTCGTCGACAATGTAATCAATACCTTTGACGATGCAATACGCCGCAGTTTCACGCTCAGCTAGGCGCACTAAGGGTTTTACCTTCCGGGGAAAACCATCCCTAGCAGGCAGCACCGGCAGTTGCCGGCCGAGGTATTCAGTATGCCAATGCAAAGTGTTGCCAAACAGAACTGCCGCTTCATCATCAAGATTGTGTCCCGTTACGAGCACGTCGTATCCGCCCTTGATCGCCTCTTCGTCGAAGAGGTGACGCTTCGAGAGTCCACAGGCTGAACACGGCACACGCTTGGCCGCACGCGATCCATTTGGGATGTCGAAACCAAAGGTTGATGGAACGTCCACTTCGATTAAGTGGAGTGACCGAGTCTTTGCATACGCCCTGGCGTAGTCAAGAGAAGTGTCGCTGTAGTCGCCGATTCCTAAACCAATGTAGAGCCCATCGACGCTGTATCCGAGATCGAGAAGAAGGTCCCAGATCGCCAGTGAATCTTTGCCTCCAGAAACGGCTACGAGGATCTTGTCTGACTTCTCAAACATAGAGAACTCTTCAATTGCCTTACGGACTTGGCGGTGACACTGCTCGATGAAATGCTCCGCACAAAAATTCGAGTTGTGACGACGAATGTCAATGATGGCTGGGCCGCGGCACGTTACGCACTTCATTGCTCGCCTCCCGAAATAACTGGGCGAATTTCAATCGCATCATCGTCAGCGAGGGACTCATCCCCAGGAACAAGTTCGCCATCTCGAACAACCAGCACGGCTTCCCGGTTGAGGTCGAGACGCGCCAGCAAATTGATGATCGTGATGGGACCCTCGATCTCGAGATCTCGGCGGGGGTTATGGAGTCGAACTTTCACCCGGACATGATCGCAGGCCGAGAGCCCAAACACCTAGGCGCGACCAGAGCGACGATCGGCCCTGTTCCGGCTGCGCCTCTCGGTCTTCTTTGCCTTCCGTCGCTGTCGTCTCGTTGGAGGGGCTGGCTCATGGGTGAGGACCATCGTCTCGCCCAGCAGGAGCCTCCCCTTGTAGACAGTTTTAGGATCCGGACGCAGTGCCCACTTCAGCGCCCTGAAAGCCCACGCGGCGACACCGAGAATGAGCCAAACCCGGCTTCCACCGAAGACACCCTTGGTAAGAGCTCTCCGTCGCAGGTCGGAAATGATGCTCATACGCGTCGGATCTCAACAAATGTTCGGCGCTTGCGGCCTCGCCGGCTGCCAAGCGCAAAAACAATCACCACCACAGTCACCGCCACAGCAGCCACGGCGATTGCCGTGAAGCTCCGGGCCTCAGATTCGACGCCCTCAATTTCGTTCTGTATCGACCGAAACCGATCTTCGATGTGATCGCGGGTAATCGGACCGTTGGTGCTCATTTGCTGCCCTTCCGAGATGCGGTGACTGGTTGAGTTCCAACTCCGCCTCGTCCAATCCTTGAGATTGAGAGGGCGACGAGTCCGCCTAAGACCAACGCAATGATGAGGTAGGGCACAAACGACCAGAAGCCGGTGAAGACGTCCCCGGTTTGTGTCTGCAATGCACGAAGCCCGGAGAGACCGAAGAGAAACACTCCAAGAGTGACCACAACCATCCCGCCAACGCCGAATGCAAGGTAGCGACCAATATTGCGCAAGGGATCGAGGGTCTCTTGTCTGGCGTACGAAACGAGAAGGTCCCAGAGGTCTTGGATGGTTTCCGTTATCGACTTTGAACTCGCCACGATGGTTCCTTCGATGTCTCTCTGCAGGGGAAGAGGAAAAGCACCATTGCTTCTCCTCCGAGTATCTCACTCTCAGCTAGTGGAAGTGGGAAAGAAGTTTAACTCTGAGCATCCCAGCACCTATTCGTCAGGAGATTCCCTTCGGTTCAACGCCTCGAGTGCATCGAGGTCCGATCGCTGATCTCGAAACGAATCGCACAGAAACTCCAGTCGGTCGGACGTACTCGCAGCGCATAACCCTTCGAATTGATCGCTTGGTCCCAACGCGGACAAAGCGAGAAGCTGGAATGAGGCGGTGGTCGGATCTGGGTCAAGGAGATCGAGGGCCATTTGTAGATCTGCGGCAGATTCGGAACGCATCCCAACCTCGAGAGACAGCGAAATGGCAAGTTGCAAGAGAAGTGGCAAGTCTGCGTCGCAATGAGCATCGGGCCAGGAGTCGACGATTGCTCGGGGAAACGGATCGTCGTCGAGCCACTCGAGCACTCGAAGGCGTTCAACCCCGACCGCGGTTATGAACCACCTTCCATTGACGTCTTCTTGAGCGTCGATGATGCGAAGAAGAGATCCGAAACTCGTGCGCTGATCGTCGCCGCCAACTTCGCTCCCCCGCTCGATCAGCACAGAACCAAAGAGTCGATCGGATGACAGGCTCGTCAGAATGAGGGCGCGGTATCGGGGTTCGAATACCTGCAGAGGTAAGCCAACTCCGGGGAGGGCAACACTCCCAAGAGGAAACATTGGAAGTTCTCTTTCTCCAGAGTTCTTAAAATCGCTCATTCAACTGGAAGAGGTCCGAGTGATGCGATTTTGGAACCCTTTGCATAGACCATCAGGCGGTCGGCAAAGCCATCGGCAACGCCAGTTGTGCGGATGTCGTTGCCGTTATGAATGAACGAAAACGTCAAGACATTGCCTTGCGGGGTATCGACGTAGCCACTGAGAGCATTCACGGAATTGAGGGTGCCAGTTT
>CAMCTW010000136.1 GCA_945878645.1 Bifidobacterium breve | reverse complement strand
CATGTACGGAATGGTCGGCGCCGGCATGGCCCACGCCCTGCATGCACGACGTCACATGTACAAGTATGGAACGACCTCAGAGCATCTCGGCGCTGTCGCTGTCGCCCAGCGCGCCCACGCATCGTTGCGAACTGATGCCCAGGGATTTGGTCAACCATTCACCCTCGACGATCACCAGCATTCGCGAATGGTCGTCGATCCGTTCCGCCTGCTCGATTGCTGTCGCGATACCGACGGTGGTGTTTGCGTGATCGTGACCTCACTTGAACGAGCACGCGACCTCCGCTCCACGCCTGCCGTCGTGCTCGGTGTCGGAACAGGTCACAACATCCGCAATTGGTGGACCGGTGATGTCTACGACATGCACGACGACATCGCTCCCGCCAAGGCAACCGCATTTGGTCAGGCGGGTATCGACCTCGACGATATTGATGTCGCAGCCCTCTACGACCCGTTCAGCATCTCGGTGATCATGCAGCTCGAGGCCTACGGATTCTGCGGGCCCGGTGAAGGCGGTCCTTTCGTCACCGCAGGAAACACCATGCTCGACGGGGCCATACCAACGAACACTGGGGGCGGTCAGCTCTCAGGTTTCTATGCCACCGGATTCACCGCACTCTCCGAGGGACTGCGTCAGATCAGGGGTGAGGCCGGCCCGACCCAGATCCCCAATGCCGAAATCGCCCTAGTGAGCGGCCACGGCGGGAACGGCGGGATTCAGAACACTTGGGCCCACGCAACCATGATTCTCGGAGCCGACCGATGAGCGCCACGCCGCCAATGAACTACGTCGGTCACCAATTTGATTTGCCCTTCTGGGAAGGTTGCATCGCACATCAGTTCCTGCTTCATCGGTGCACGATCTGCGAACGCGACTATTGGCCCGCGTCGACCTGCATCGATCACGGCTCACAGTCGATGGAATGGGCCGAGTCGAGCGGCGTAGGAGTGGTGCACACCTACACCGTGGTTCACCACGCATACACCCCGGAGTGGGCCGACAAAATTCCGTATGCCTTGGCTGTCGTGCGTCTCGCCGAAGGGCCGTTCTTCCATACCAACATCGTCGGATGCGCTCCCACTGATGTTCATGTCGGCATGGAGGTCACTGTTTTCTGGGATGACATCGAGGCCGACGTGACGATCCCGCGGTTTGCACCGATAACTCCCGACTCGACTTCCACCAACAAGGACGCCCGTGACTGATCATTTGAGCTTCAGCGGAAATTTCATCGATGGGGAATTTATCCCCGGCACCGGGACACTCGGTGTTGAGGATCCCGCGACCGAGGAAATTTTTACTGAGGTGTCCACGGCCAGCACTGCTCAATTCGACATGGCGATTGCCGCCGCTTCCCGCACATTTGAATCGAGGGTCTGGGCAGAAACTCCGATCGCCGATCGCGTCGACGCCCTTCTCCGCATGTCCGCCGCGCTCGATGGGCGCCGGGACCAACTTGTCGAAACAATCATCCGCGAGACCGGTTCGCCATTCATGCTCGCCCAATGGGCGCAGGTCGGAATGGCACTCGATCAGGCTCGTCAACTCCCGGAACTGTTCGCCACCCTGCCGGAGTGGGAGCACAACGAACTTCCTCTCGAAGGCCACTTTGGCCCCGATCTCCACGACGTGATGTTGAGCATCCGTCGGTACGAGGCGTGCGGTGTCGTCGCTGCCATCACCCCCTACAACTTTCCGCTCCAGACCAACGTCTGGAAAGTTTTCTCTGCCCTCGCTGCCGGCTGTTCGGTTGTTCTGCGCCCAAGTCCACTCACGCCCCTGAGTGGTCTCGTCTTCGGACTTGCCGCAGCCGAAGCGGGAATCCCCGCCGGCGTCCTCAACGTGGTCGTCGAGGACGGAGCCCAAGGTGCCCAACTCCTCTCGAGTGATCCCCGCGTCGACTGTGTTTCCTTCACGGGATCAACCACGGTAGGTCGTGAGATCGCGGCCCAGGCTGCACCGACTCTCAAACGGCTCTGTCTGGAACTGGGTGGAAAGTCGGTCCAGTTGTACCTTCCCGACGCCATCCATAATGTCGTTCCCGGCGTGTGCACAGTTTTCAGTTCGCTATCCGGACAGGGTTGTGTGGTCCAAGGCCGTGTCCTCGTCCCGATGGAATCGCTCGATGAGGTCGCGGAGAAGTCCGCCCTCGCGGCCAAGGCACTCCCGATCGGAGACCCGCGCGATCCATCGACTCTCGTCGGTCCGCTCATCTCAGCAGCGCAACTCGACCGCGTCAGTTCACTGGTCGACGAAGGCGTTGCCGCCGGAGCCACTGTTCTCGCTGGAGGGGGCCGATCGTCGGGAAGCCCCCGCGGTCACTTCTACGAACCGACTGTCCTACTAATCGCCGATAACGCGAATCCTGTTGCGCAGCGAGAGGTCTTCGGTCCTGTAGTCACGATCCAGGGCTACCGCGATCTTGATCACGCAGTCGAGATAGCTAACGACACCGAATACGGATTGAGCGGCGGCGTCTACACCGCAGATCTCTCCGTTGGCCTCGACATCGCGAAGCGGATTCGGAGCGGCACCGTCCAGGTGAACCGCACTGCAGCCAATGCCTACACCTCCGTTGGCGGCGTCAAGCAGAGCGGCATCGGACGCGAACGCGGCGTCGCCGGATTCCGCGAGTACCAAGAGCCGAAACACATCGTGCTGGCTCCGGCGGCGACACCGTGATGACAACCGCGACACAACAACAACTACAACAACATCAAGGAGCTCCAGTGACCACCCTTGTTCCACCGAGTGAATGGATGATCTCTGTCGATGACCACGTCATCGAACCTCCCCACGTGTGGCTCGATCGCCTTCCGGCGAAATATCACGACCGCGCTCCGCGGATGGCAGAGGGTGAGCGCGGTGCGGTCTGGCAGTACGAGGACAAAGTTCTGGCCACCTCTGGCCTTTCCGTCGCTGCGGGAAAAGACAAAGAAGAGTTCTCGCCAGATCCTGTCTCATTCGATGAGATGAGACCCGGCGCGTACGACCCAATCGAGCGCATCGCCGACATGAACCAGGCGGGTGTCCTCGCGTCGCTCAACTTCCCCTCGTTCCCCCGGTTCTGTGGCCAACTTTTCAACGAGGCCAAAGACAAGGAGCTCGCCGCGCTCTGCGTTCAGGCCTACAACGACTGGATGATTGATGAATGGTGCGGTGCCGCACCGGGTCGCCTCATACCTCTCATCATCATCCCCCTATGGGACCCGATTGCTGCAGCTGTTGAGATGGAAAGATGCGCCGCGAAGGGCGCCACCGCATTCGCGTTCTCGGAGAATCCCGAGCCCCTCCGTCTCCCCACCATTCACGACGCGAACGGCTATTGGGATCCTGTCATGCGCGCTGCGAACGACCTACAGATGGTCGTTTGCATGCACGTCGGCTCGTCGTCCACGATTCCGTCCATCTCGTCGAACGCCCCTCAGCTTGCGAGCCTTGCTTGGGGCGCGACACGAACTGCAGGGACGATGCTGTCCTGGCTCTTCTCGCACTATTTCGAGGAGCTTCCCGACCTGAAAATCTGCCTTTCGGAGGGCAACATCGGATGGATGCCCTACTTCCTCGAACGCGCCGAACAGGTTGTCGACAAGCAGCGGGCATGGGCGAAGAAGGGTGCACTTCAGGGCTACGCGCACGGATGGGGAATGGATGACGCCGGACCTTCACGCGAAGCCGATCTCGACAAACTCGATATCCGCGCCACATTCCGCGACCACATCTACGGCTGCTTCATCGAGGAGACAGCCGGCGTTCGCTGCCTCGACATGATCGGCGAGGACAACGTGATGCTCGAGGTCGACTATCCCCATACCGATACAAACTGGCCGAACAGTCTTCGGACCGTACGCAGCATCATCGGACATCTTCCACCCGAGACACAGGCGAAACTCCTGCGAACCAACGCCGAGAAGCTCTTCCGCTTCACTGCCGCAGTTCCGGATCTCGTCGGCATCCAGGCATGACCGGTATCCCGTCGGTCGACGTGTTCGGCGGAATTCGGGTTGTAGAACTCGCGGGTTGGGTCTTCGCTCCAACCGCGGGGGCGATGTTGGCCGACTGGGGTGCCGAGGTTCTCAAGATCGAGCATCCCGCGGGAGGTGACGGTTACCGCGGACTGGTGATGCCCGGATCCGAAGGCGCCATCAACTACGCGATGCATATGGTGAACCGAAACAAAAAGAGTGTCGCGATCGATCTCAAATCTGACGAGGGTCGCGCCGTACTCCTCGAGGTACTCGCCGATGCCGACGTCTTCCTTACGAACTACCTTCCGTCTGTTCTTGACCGACTCGGATTCAGCGCCGAAGCGCTGCGAGCAAAGTTCCCGCGTCTCGTGATTGCCCGTGCCCATGGTTACGGAGCGCGCGGCGACGCTGCCGATACCCCTGCCTATGACGCCACCGCGTTCTGGGCTCGTGGCGGCATCGAGGAGACTCTCGCCCCGGCTGGTCTGCCCGAGCCACTCCCCCAACGCGGCGCCGTCGGCGACCGTTACGGAGCCACGCATCTTGCTTTCGGTATTGCCGGCGCATTGTTCCGCCGCGAGCGAACGGGCGAAGGAACGATCGTCGATGTGTCCCTCCTCGGAACCGCGCTTTGGATGGTCGCATCTGATGTCACAT
>CAMCTW010000135.1 GCA_945878645.1 Bifidobacterium breve | reverse complement strand
AAGTCCTGGTGGAAGGCGATCGCGTCGAGCATCCAGGATTGGCTGGTAACTGCCACGAACTCGACTCCTTCCCGATAGACCAGTTGCCATTTTCGCTGCGCCGAACGGTTAGGGCGCGGATGCTTTGGGAGGAGAATTCAGAAAAGTGACGAGTTGGTCGAGGACTGGGGCAAGTGGGGGAGCAGGGTCCGCTTCTATCGATTCCATTTCGCAGAAGACATCTGTTCCGTACGCTCGGCCTTGCAGCGTCATGAGTACGGAGCATGAGGGGCCATCCTCGAACCGAACGATCACCTCAAGAAGTTCGTTCGTGCGATCGACATGACCGATTCCGCCAAGACAAGCCGCTGCGTCGAGAAGGCGCTGGTAGGCCTCATCGGGTGGGGCCTCAATCCAGATGGTGTCGCCGTCGTGGTTCGCAGCCACTGCTGGAAATGAGTGGCTGAACCGGGGTTCTGAATCCTGTCGAAGACCACCGTTAGCATTGGTTTTGGCATCGGCCTTGCTGAACTCAGCGACGAAAACTGCATAGGCTTCCGTGAGGGTTGCGGGATCGAGAGCAGCACTGCCTGTTGCGGAGTTGAGCTCGGCAACATCGGGATGATGCTGGCGCATTAGTTCGTGGTACTTGGATCGGACGAGTTCCGGCGAAGACTCTGGAGTTGCTCCTAAGAGCGCAATCGCTTCGAGAAGGTTCAACGCTCACCCAGCACTGTCGGACAGTTCAGAAACGCGGCAAGTAATGTCGCGAATCGCGCGGGGTCAACCACGCCGGTTAACTCGCGCGCCGAATGCATCGAAAGTTGAGCCACTCCGATATCAATCGTCGTGATTCCTAGTTGCGCTGCGGTAATGGGACCGATTGTTGATCCACACGGCAAGTCATTGCGGGAGACAAAGGCCTGCATCGGTATCTCAAGTTGCTCGGCGAGCGCAAGGATGTGTGCTGCCCCTGGGGCGTCAGTGCCATAACGAGCGTTGGCGTTCCATTTCACGACAGGTCCACCGTCAAGCAGCACTAGGTGGTCTGGTTCATGGCGCTCGGGCCAGTTCGGGTGCGTTGCGTGTGCTCCGTCTGCAGAGACGCAGATTGACGCAGCGAGGGATGCGAACCATTCATCTCGGTTCAGGCCCGATGCGATGCAGATTCTTTCTAAGGTCGCCGGGAGTAGTTGTCCGGCAGCGCCACTTGCCGTTTCACTTCCCACCTCCTCGTGATCGAAGAGGCACAGGACCGGCACGGACGTGAAGCCATCGGCGCAACTATTTTCGAGAGCGACAAGACCGGCGTGACAGGAGAGCAAGTTGTCGAGCCGTCCGGAGGCGAACATCGAACCGTCCACTCCGATTCGGGTGGGCGGGGTCAGGTCATGAGCCATGAGATCCCATGCGCCGATCGCCGAAGATGAGACCTCGAATTGTTGGGCGAGCCATTCGTTAAAGAGGGGGACTTCGCCTTGGGCGGAACTCCACACCGGTTGCAGATGACGCTGCGGATCGAGCCGGAGACCGTCGGTCGTGACTGAGCGATCAAGGTGGATGGCCAACTGAGGAACCCGCAGGCGCGGTTCATTGACGTGGAGGAGTCGGTTCTCCGTTTGGCCGCCATCGCCGATGAGGGTTACGCGACCCGAGAGACCCAAGTCGCGGTCGAGCCAAGAATTGAGAAGAACACCGCCGTAGATTTCAACTCCAAGTTGTGCCATCCCCGCTGAACGATGATCGGGGCGAGGCCTCAGTCGGAGATTTGGCGAGTCGGTATGGGCGCCGATAATTCGGAATCCGGCGTGGGGGTCTGCCCCGTCGGCAGTTGACCATGCCACGAGGGCTCCGCCACGACGAAGGAAGTATCTGCCGGGCTGAGGCGGCCAGGCAGTGGATTCCTCAATTTCGATGAATCCAATCCGGTCAAGGCGTTCTGAGGCCATTGCTGCGGCGTGAAACGGCGAGGGTGACCCCTCTATGAAGGCTGCCAAATCGGCGATGTGGCTTTTGGGATCCTGATCAGGCCTTTGCACGCGCAAGACCCTACCGGGGCGGATCTGGGGGTGTCCTGCGTTGAGAGGCCAATTCGGTTCTGGCTGGGAGGAGCGAGGCGTTCTCCGTGTACAATTTCGTCTCGGCTCAGGGGCCAGCGTCGTCCCCATCGTGAGCGTTTCAACACCACAGGGCTCAACCCAAAAGGTTGGCTTTGCCGTTCCACGCAACGCAGGAAGACGTATGTCAACACTTCGCCCCTCCGGGCTCCCCAGTGCACAGGGTCTCTACGACCCCCGATTCGAACACGACGCCTGTGGCGTCAATTTTGTCGTGCACATGAAAGGTGAGCGCAGTCATCAGATAGTGCGCCATGGTCTTGGTGCGCTTTGCAATATGGATCATCGCGGTGCGGCTGGTTCAGAGGTCAACACCGGTGATGGCGCCGGCATCCTCCTACAGATCCCCGACAAGTTCTTCCGCTCTGTTGTGCCCTTCGATCTTCCTCCCGAAGGCGACTACGCCACAGGGCTCGCCTTTCTGCCCGCAGATGCAGCAGCTGCTGCGGCTGTTCGGTCATCGATCGAGTCAATCTTTCTTGAAGAAGGATTGACAGTCCTCGGCTGGAGAGAGGTCCCTGTCGACGACTCAATGATCGGGTCACAGGCCAAGGGAGTGGAGCCTTCCTTCTTTCAGCCGTTCATCGTTGGTGAAGGCCTCCATGGCCTCACTCTTGATCGGCATGTGTACCTCGCTCGCAAGCGCTCGGAAGTCGAACTCGGTTCCCTCAGCGATGGGGGCGTCTACTTCCCGTCGCTTTCCAGCCGCACGTTCACCTACAAGGGAATGTTGACGACAATGCAGCTTGGTGCATTCTTCACAGATCTCAATGATCCTCGTGTTGAGTCGGCACTCGCTCTTGTTCATTCCCGTTTCTCAACGAACACGTTCCCGTCTTGGCCGCTGGCTCATCCCTTCCGATATATCGCTCACAACGGCGAGATCAATACGGTGCAAGGCAATCGCAATTGGATGCGAGCACGCGAAGCGTTGCTGCACTCCGAACTCCTGCCTGGCGATCTTGAACGCATCTTCCCCATTTGCACGCCCGAGGCCTCAGATTCGGCGACGTTCGACGAAGTACTCGAACTGCTTCATATGGGCGGCTACGACCTCCCTCATGCTGTTCTCATGATGGTTCCCGAAGCTTGGGAGCATCAGCCATCGATGCCGCGAGCGAAGCGCGACTTTTACCGCTACCACGCGTCACTCATGGAGCCATGGGATGGGCCAGCTTCCATTGCATTTACCGATGGCACCGTGATTGGCGCGCTTCTCGACCGCAACGGTCTCCGGCCTTCTCGTTATTGGGTGACCACTGATGATCTCGTGATCATGGCGTCCGAAGTTGGCGTTATCGACATCGACCCAGCACGCGTGGTGCAGAAGGGCCGCTTGCGACCTGGTCGGATGTTCCTTGTCGATACCGCGCAGGGTCGAATTATCGACGACGAAGAGATCAAAACCAATCTTGCCGAACGTCATCCCTATGGCGATTGGCTCGCTGCAAATCAGATCGAACTCGATTCTCTTGCATCTCAGGCGCACACGTTGATGCCGCATGATGCAGTGATAAAGCGTCAGCAACTCTTCGGTTACACCTACGAAGAGATGAAGCTCATTCTTGAGCCAATGGCGAAGAACGGTCTTGAGCCGATTGGTTCGATGGGAACCGATACGCCAATCGCTGTTCTTTCGTCGCGCTCGCGTCTTTTGTTTGATTACTTCGCTCAGCTTTTTGCGCAGGTGACAAACCCGCCGCTTGACGCAATCCGAGAAGAACTTGTCACCGCAATCAGCGGCACGCTGGGCCCCGAGGGGAACCTCCTCAATCCTCAGCCTTCCTCGTGTCGACAGATCGTGATTGAGTGCCCAATCCTCGATAACAACGAACTTCGCACTCTCGTGCATATTGCCGACAACGAAGGTGCATCTGATTTTCGAACTGTTGTAATCCCGTGTCTCTATCCAGTTGCTGCTGGGGGAGAAGGACTCGAGAAGGCGTTGGCGAATGTGCGTCGCTTAGCGAACGACGCGATCGAAGCCGGAGCCACCATGCTCGTGCTTTCAGATCGGGGTTCCGATGCCGAAATGGCACCGATCCCATCGCTTCTGTTCACTAGTGCTGTCCACCACCATCTGATTCGCCAAAAGACGCGTACCCGGGTGGGACTTATCGTTGAGGCCGGTGACGCTCGCGAGGTACATCACATGTGTCTCCTAATTGGCTACGGCGCTGCTGCGATCAACCCGTACCTCGCCTTTGAAACGATTGAGGATCTTATTGCCGAGGGTCGAAGCGAGATGAACGATCCAATCAAGGCGATCTCCAACTACATCAAGTCTTCGAGCAAGGGTGTCTTGAAGGTCATGTCGAAGATGGGGATCTCGACCGTCGCGTCGTACACCGGTGCCCAGATCTTCGAGGCCATTGGCCTGGCGCGTGAACTCGTCGATGAGTATTTCAGCGGCACCGTCAGCCGTCTCGGTGGCATTGGGCTCGATGAAATTGCGCAAGAGGTTGCGAGCCGCCACAGCTTGGCCCATCCGGTGAACTCGACGGAACGCGCTCATAGGACTCTTGATGCCGGAGGCGAATACCAATGGCGTC
>CAMCTW010000134.1 GCA_945878645.1 Bifidobacterium breve | reverse complement strand
GTAACCACGCCAATGCGCCCACACGCCGCGAGAACCCATGAGCTGGCTGGCCACCATGGCAACGCCGGGATTGGCCGCAGAGAGATCTGCATAACCGATCCCCAACGCGTCCATTGCGCCAGTGGTTACGTTTTCAATCACAACGTCGGACTCTTTCACCAGATCGAGGAGGAGCTGACGACCTTCGGGGAACTTTGCATTCACGCCAAAGCCGCGCTTCGAGCGACTCGAGGACGCGAATGACGGTCCCATTTCGGTACCGGTCACGACTCGGATGAAGTCGTAGTGCGAACGAGTTTCTATCTTGATGACATCGGCGCCGTATTCACCAAAGAGTCGACCGGCTTCAACACCCACCGCACCCTGGCCGAAGTCCATGACACGAAGTCCCGCGAGTGGCAACGATGGCGCACTCTTCGCTTTTGCCGTTCGCTTTTCGCCAAGTGATGCGAAGACCTGCTCGTTATGTTGGCCGATTGATGGCGGCGGAGTTTGCGGACCGACGCGGTTGCCATTGAATTCGAAATATCCCGAAGCCATTTGGGCGACTACGCCAGGAGCAAGTTCCATCGATTGAAACGTTCCGCGTGAATCGAAATGTTCATTCGAGAGTGCGCGAGGAGCGTCGTAGACGGGCGTACAGACAATGCCGCGCTCTTGGGCCTTGGCGGAAACTTCCTCAACCGTGAGATCGGCAAAGAGTTCTTCGTACAAAGGATTGAGAATCGCGTCGGCAATGGCGAATCGACCGGGGAAGGATTCGTATTCCTCGTCCTGCAGATATTCGGGTTCGCCAAGCCATGCGCGCATCTCACGCCACTGCGGTGGACTGAGAACGATCAACCGCACATAGCCATCGCGGCATTTGAAGATTGGGTACACAGGCCCAGATCCATTGCGGAACTCAGGTGTTGCGTTGCCGGCAAGCACACGAGCGGTGTAGTTAGGCAGCGACCAGTCGGCACATTGCGACAAGGATTCGTTGAGTGAAATGTCGAGCAGCTGGCCGGCACCGGTTTCTTCTCGTTGCCACAGAGCGCACAGTGCAGCCCATGTGGCCACTGAAGCAGCCACGTCGTTACTGAACTGACTCGGAGCGGGAAGCGGTTCGCGGTTGAGTGCTCCGGCCTTAAAGGTCATGCCACCGGTCGCCGACAAAACCTGATCGGTGATGACTCGACCCGCCCACGGACCAGTGAGGCCATAGGGGGTGACCGCAGCAACAACGAGATGCGGATGATTCTCGGCAACCATCTGCACAGAAAGACCAGGAGCAACCTCTGGCCCCGAGGTCACGACAACATCGGCATGGTCAAGAAGTTCATGCAACTTGGCGACATCGGCCGCATTGCTGAGATCGAGCGCAACACCCAACTTCCCTGCATTGTTCACCGCAAAGGACAGCGAGATTCCTTTGCGCACGGGAGCGTAGTGACGAGCCGGCGAACCTTCAGGCGCTTCGACCTTGATGACCTCAGCGCCCAGATCGCCAAGAAGCCGTGGGCACAGTTCCCCATTGATCACAGTGAGATCAACAACGCGCAACCCTTCGAGCGGGCGACGACTCGCTCCACCCCCGCCTTTCGATGAGTTCGTACCCTTTGGTGCGTTGGTCGTGTTGCTCATTTCGTCCCCCGGATCACGCGGCCTTCGAAGGGGCGAAGGTAGCAGGGGCTCGGGCCGGCGGCCGGCTCGCAAGTTCTTCACCGGTGGCTTTGAGAACCCGGAACTCACCCTCTTCGTCGAGTTGGGTGCTCCACCCCGGCCGATGGATCACCCCATGATGATGCCGACATAGCGCAACCGCATTCGGCAAATCTGACTGCCCGCCTAGCTCCCAAGCAATCACATGATGAATATCGCAAAAGCGTGGGCCTGCCGTGCAACCTGGATAACGGCATCCTTGGTCACGGACAAACACTGCTTGTCGTTGTGACGAGGTGAACTCTCGAACCGAACGGCCGTGGTTCAACACTCGCCCACCAGCGGTTACTAAGCGGCTCATTGCCGAGTCACAAGCAAAGACTCGTGACATCGCAGCAGACAGCACGCGACCATCCAAGGTTGTGGCGGTACCGAACACGTTGGTGAAACTCTCGACAAACCAGGCTCGCTCTATGGGACCGGCACGATGGTGCTCGAGATACGAATCGAGTTCTTCTCGAGTGCGGATGCCAGCACCTCGGAGCGACAGCGACCACATGGTCGGCAGATCAATGACCACACTCACATTGGGACGCTGGCGACCAGCGTCTCCGTGACGCTGGTGATTATCGAGATAGAACGCACAGAGCGTGACCAGCGCGTCGGCCCGACGTTCGGCGGGAAGCCGAGTCTCGCCTTCGTCGTCGGGCCGCTCGGCCACTCGCAAAGCGGCCTCGACGACTGCGGCGTTGTCGGAATCGAGTCGACCATCGAGGACCGCAAAATCTTCGAGCGTTCGGCTGAGAAACAACTTCCGCTGCGGGAGTTCTTCCAGCGCAGAACCAAGCCCCAAACGTGCCGCTTCGGCTTCAAGTTCGGCATCGGCCCATTCGACCCAGTGACGAAGAGCCATGCGTGATTCATGCGTAGACAAGCCATCGAGCGCCCGCACGGTTTCCTCGTCGTGAAGTGAGAACCGTTCCACATGCCGGTCAGGGATGATTGCGACTGCTGCATCAACAACGGATCCGGCAATATCACCGCGCACCCACGCGTCGCCGAAACTGCGCCAGCAAGCCAACCGTTCTGCACGACGCGACGCACGACGGGCGTCGGCATCGGTCAATCCACTTCGATGACGCAGCCAGGTGGCCATTGATCCGGCGCCATCGAGTTCGTGCATGCCAGCAGAAACAAATGCGGCTTCGGCCAATGCCACGCGGGCAGTGAGCGCATCGAGCAATCCGCGAACATCGACAAGTGCGCCGCCGTCGATCGGCACGACGAGCTCGCGAATCGCCCGCGCCAGATCTTCGAACTGAGAAGAAACTCTTTCGAGAAGGGCTGTTCGTGACTCCATACGAGGAATCTACCGAACACCTGTTCGATCACAAATGGGCCATTCGGATCATTAACGAAGAACTCAATGATCGAGAACGTTCACCGAGCGAAGTCGTCGTTCCAAATGATGTTCCACCGCGCGGATGGCGAGTTGGTCAACCTCATGCACTACCGCAGCCGCATCGGGTGATTCGCCCGCCGCTAATGCATCGTTTAATTCTCCGCCGAGAATCTGACGCAACAGCACGACTGCTTCCGCCGTGATCGGCGTACCCCGGCGACACACTCGACAGAGCAAGCCGCCACTTTCGACATCGAAGGCAATCAGGGGCACATCGTCAGCGCCACATTGCACGCACATATCGACTTCAGGTCTGTAGCCCTCAAGCGCCAGTACCTTCCAATAGAACGCAGGCGTCACTAAAGGTGAGGCGGAACTCTCAAGCGTTCGCAACGCACCCAACAACATTCGATAGAGCTGTGGATTGACTTCACCTTCTTGCGCGAGCTGGTCAGCCACTTCCAGCATTGACACTCCGCGACTGATGCGATCGAGGTCTTCGCGAATGGCACGAAAGTTATCGACACTTTCCGCTTGGGTCACGAGATCAAGTTCGCGTCCTTCGTAAAACTGCAAGACGCAATGGCTCATCGGCTCGAGACGCGATCCAAACTTCGACTTGGTCTTGCGCACACCCTTTGCAACGGCGCGCACTTTGCCGCGATCTTTCGTGAGAAAAACCACGATGCGATCGGCTTCACCAAGTTTGTAGGTGCGAAGCACGATTCCTTCATCGCGATGAATTGTGCCTTTTCCCATGTCGTCTGCCGATCAGGCTTCGGGGCTCAAGCCACCGAATCGACGATCTCGCGCTTGGTATTCGCGCACCGCGTCGAAAAGATTCTCGCGACGGAAGTCGGGCCACAGCGTGTCGGTGAAAACAAGTTCGCTGTAGGCCGCTTCCCACATAAGGAAGTTTGAGGTACGGAATTCGCCGGAGGTTCGCACGACAAGATCGGGATCAGGCATCTGCGGGTCGTACAAACGCTTCGCAATAGCTTTCTCGTCGATCTTGTCGGCCGGAACGCCTTCGGCCACCAGTTGCTTGACCGCATCGACCAGTTCTGCCCGGCCGCCGTAGTTGAACGCGATTGTGAATGTCAGCGTGCGGTTGTTCTTGGTGAGTTCAATGGATTCGTCCATGCGACGAAGTAGCCGCTTCGGGACTCGCCAGTCGCGTCGGCCGATAAATCGCATTCGGACGTCGCGATCGTTTAATTCGTCGCGACGACGGACGAGTAGGGACTCGTTGAACCCCATGAGAAACCGAACCTCATCGGCGGGTCGACGCCAGTTCTCTGTGGAGAAGGCATAGACCGTGAGCCACTTCACACCCAGTTCGAGCGCTCCCTCGACCGTGTCGAAGAGCGCTTCTTCACCAGCAGCGTGCCCATCAGTGCGCTTGAGGCCCCTGCTGGTGGCCCAACGGCCATTGCCATCCATGACCGCAGCAATGTGCGCAGGGATGCGCGTCGGGTCAATGCCGGGGATGTCCACCCGTGCGACGTTACCGCCGACCTACGACGGCGCCGGTACCATCGGTCTCCCATGGGTGCCGCCGACCGTCTCGTCGCCAACACCCGCCAGGCCCTCGAACAGATCACAGCGCAGTTACCCAGCGGTGAACAACGAGATGGGCAGATCGAAAT
>CAMCTW010000133.1 GCA_945878645.1 Bifidobacterium breve | reverse complement strand
CAGAGTTGTTGGCGATGCATCTCTACGACCTTGATGCCACGACGGAAGATTCTGAAGTGCTGGGAATGGCTTTTCATGGTCAGCAGTACACGTTGCCGGTGTACAGCTATCACCAGTGGTGGCGCTCAGCGGACTTCACTGAGACGTTTCGCTACCACCGCCGAGTGATTCAGGTGCTGCAGTCGCAGTATCCGCCGCAGACTTGGTTATTCAAGTCGCCGCATCACAAGTTTCACCTTGAACCGATTGTTGCTGCGTACCCCGATGTTCGTTTCGTCATGACGCACCGAGACCCCGCCAAATCGGTGCCTTCGTATTCAAGTCTTGTGTCGACAATCTTCCCGTTAGCGGCGAGTCCTCGAGATCTTCGTAAAGTCGGGCCGCAGGTTTCCAATCACTTGCGCGTCGGCATGGAACAAGCGATTGCCGCCCGTGATCGCTTGGGCGAGGAACGTTTTTACGATGTCCATCACAACGAATTAGCGCGTGACCCGATTGGCGTTTTGCGCAATGTCTACGACTTCCTGGGGCTCAGGTTCACTAATGAGACCAAAATGGCAGTTGAAGAATGGCAGAAAGCCAACCGCTTGGGGGCGCACGGCGAACATCGCTATACGCCGGAGCAATTCGGTTTGAATGCTGACCAGATACGGGCCGACTACGCGTTCTACATCGATCGTTTCGGTGTGGAACTAGAGGGGTGAACGAATGAGCAACAACGACAGTGACATGGGCATGAGTTGGGCCGATCAGTTGGCGGCGCTTGGCCCCGTGGTTGATCGCCTCCTGAAGGTTTGGCGACCCGACGGAGCGACCCCAGCCGAGCGCCAAGACATGAACAAACTCGCGCTTTCGATTATGTCCGAAGGGTATTTGTGCCGGGTCTATACCGATGCCAACCGGCCAGTGTTTATGCCGTTGTGGAACTACGCGTTCAATCAGGGTGGGCCATCACCTGACTATGTGTATTCAACAACCGAAGTCGCCAGCGACGGTGTGTACCGAATCTCTGGCTACCGAGGAACCTCGCGGTTCATTGAAATCACACAACAGACCTTCGACATGATGAGTCCCTCGCAGGTCGACAACGGGAGCCGTGTGCCTGCAACACACGATCTCGACGATCTCGCCCTTGGCGCCGATGGCTACTTCAGTGTTGTGCTGAGTGCGGAGCGCCCCGGTGGGCACACCGGTGATTGGTGGCAACTCGATCCGGAAACCTGTCGGTTGTTAATGCGTAAGTGCTCGTGCGATTGGAACCACGAACTCGATGCGAGCGTCGCTATTGAACGACTCGATGACAACGGTTCCGATATGACCCCGGAAGATTTTTCACGCCGCTTCGCTGATCTTCCTCAATGGATCGAAGGAATGATCGGGTTCGATATGCACCTTGTTCGGTTCTATCGAGAACACCATGGAGTCAATACGTTCTTGCGCTCAACGAAGATCGATTCGATTGGTGGGTTGCCCACGCAGGCCTACTACGACGGTATTCATGAGATTGAAGACGATGAAGCACTCATTATCGAAACCGAGTTGCCGAAGAAGGTTCGTTACTGGCAGGCGCTTGTGGCCGACGACCGTTTCGCAACCGTTGACTGGGTGAATCGTCAATCCAGCCTTAATGACGTGCAAGCGCACATCGACAGCGACGGAAAATTTCGAGCGGTTATTTCACGAACTGATCCGGGTGTTCCCAATTGGCTCGACAAAGCCGATGTTCCGTGGGGCATGATCCAAATGCGTTGGAATCAGGCCAGTGATTTTCCTGATCCCACCATGATCAAGGTCCCGGTTGCTGATGTTCGTCAGATTTTGCCGGCCGACACTCCAGTCGTTACGGCAGCCGACCGAAAAGAGCTTCTGAGGGTTCGTCGTGAAGGTGCGCAATTGCGGCGGATCTGGTGAACTGCGGGAACAACATTTCTAGGGGGAACTCATGAGGGCATGGCGAGTCCATGAATATGGCCAACCAACTGAGGTCTTACGCCTCGACGAGGTTGAGATCCCCGTTCCCGGCCCCGGTGAAGTTCGCGTCAAAGCTCAAGCCATCCCGCTGAACCTCAACGACCTTGAACGCATCACCGGCGGCAACATGATGGTCCGCCCCGAGTTCCCCTACAGCCCGGGCATGGAAGCGTTCGGCATCGTCGATGCGTGTGGCGAGGGTGCCGAGGAGTGGATGGGCAAGCGCGTCGCTGCTGTCACCAAGCAAGCCTTTGGTGGTTTCGCCGAGTACGTCATTTGCCCGACAATCGCAGCGTTTGAAATCGACGAAGCGATTCCGCTTCCCGACGCCGCGGCACTGTTCTTTCCCTTCCACTTGGCCTGGCTTGGCCTCATCGATCGCGCTGGTCTGAAAGCTGGCGACACCGTGCTCGTTCATGCCGGAGCCGGCGGTGCTGGTTCGGCGGCAATTCAATTGGCCAAGGCCTTCGGTGCTCGTGTCTATGCAACTGCGGGCGGGCCTGAAAAGGTTGCGTTGTGCCGTGAACTCGGCGCCGATGTTGCTATCGACTACCTGAGCGAAGACTTCAAAGCTGTCGTGCTGGCCGACACCGACAATCTCGGCGTCGACATCGTGTTCGACAACGTGGGCGAAGCAGTCATGCCCGATTCATTCGCGTGCACTGCCTACAACGGCACGTATCTGATGATGGGCTTCGCCTCAAACAAGGTCGTGGCCGACGAAAAGTTCATCGTCCCTCGCCACGTCACTATGGGAAATTTCAAACTGTGCGGTGTGCTGCTCAACTACCAGTCCGAGGAAATGATCGGTGTGATCAAGCAGGGCATGGGCTGGAACGTTGCGCCCCGTGAACTCGGAGAAATCGCTACTGCCGACATCGTTGAATTGGTGAAGTCAGGTGCGGTCCGTGCGGTCGTCGGAAGCGCTCCGAGTTTTGAAGACCTTCCGGCAGCCATGGAAGCGATGGCATCACGCAACACCACTGGTCGCGTCATTGTGATGCTCTGAGTCAGAGGGCCGAGATCATTCCGGCGGAAGGTCGAAGTGCTCGATGTACTCGCGGAATTCGCCGCGCACCGCAGCGGGGTCGATGCCGTACTGGTCGGGCTGGTAATCGTGGGTTCCGTTAACGCCGGGCGGGTTGGCGTCGATGAATGCCTGCATGGCGCGCGCGGCTTCGTCGGTCATCGGTAGCCCGAGCGCGTCGTAGATCTGGGTGATCACACCGAACTGATCGGTGATGAAATCGCGGAACATCATGTCGTAGAAGATTGCGTCTGGGTACCCCTGTGCTTTGCGGACATTGACCCCGTGCATGAGTACATCGCGAAGGCGAGGAATCCAGTCGGAAGCAACCTCACGTGGGTCAACGTGGTCGCTGCCTACGCTGCGAACAATCGTGGTGAGTGAGGCGTAGGAGGTCATCGACTTCACCGGATCGCGATGAGTGAACACGATGCGAGCATCAGGATAGGTAGCCAGAAGATGTTCGAGCCCCCAAAGATGAGCGCCGGTCTTCAGTACCCAACGATCTTGCATGTTGAACGCTTGCATGTGCTGCAGCTGCTGCAAATGAAACTCGTAGACATTGGCCCAGTCGGCTTCTTTGTCGATCCATGTTTGGTAGCCCGACACGTTGAACTGATTGTGAAACAGCGGCGTACACATCGATTCGCCCATCAGCGTGACGCACTCCTGGGTGAGTTCAGCGCCGAGGGGATGAATGGCTTTGAGTTGTTGATCCTCGATCGGAGGCATCGTTGCTGCACAGATCGCGATCCGCGGATCGGTGGCAAATGTTTCCGCTCGGGGCGGGGGAGAGGGAAACATGCATTCCCATGTGAGCGGCGCGCGGTTGGCAGGGTCTTGAGCGAGGATGTCATGCAAGATCGTTGTGCCCGTGCGGGGCATACCGATGATGAAGATCGGCTTCTCAATCTTCTGTTGAGCAATTTCGGGGAACACGGCGCGGTCGGCGGTGTAGTTCAACCGGTTAACGGTGTGGAGCAATGCTCGTTCGCTAGCGATGTACTCGCCGGTGGGATTGAGTTGCGCATCGCCCGCGAGCGAGTCCATGAATCGGCCGAGACCCTCAAGGAAGAACTCGCTGCCGTCACCGAGATTGGTTTTACCTTCTGCTCGGCGGGATGATTCGGCGAGGATTGCGTCAACGTTGAGGTCGGTCATGGACCGACCGTATCGCTCCAGAGCTGGTGGGGTGTTCGATCTCGACGACCAGTGAAGGGAAGCGGAATCACGGTCAGGGGTTGGTGCGCCGATGCGTACGCGGCGCAAATGACGTCGAGGACTCGGCGTCCGAAGCGCGCGTCGATGGGCGAAGGTGCACCGGCCACAACATCGCGAACCGTAAGCATCTGTTCGACGTAGCCAAGTTGTTCGATGTGGGCATCGGTTACACCGGGGAGTGCGGCGAGAGCGACGGGCTCGCCGTTGTGCTCGATACCCGGTTGCGGCATGAGTTCAGTGCGCACGACACCGCTGTCGCTTGAGACTTGGATATCCCATACGGCATCGGGATGTCTCCAACTTGTTTCGATTCGAGCCCGGAGCCCCGATGCGAAGTCGATGAACACTTCGGCATAGTCATCGACCTCAATGTCAGAAGAATGCGCAAGGGTGGCCTGCACCCCAACTGGAGCATCGGAACCGGCGAATAACAGCGCAAGGGCGATCGCGTGGGAACCAAGATCGAATAACACGCCGCCACCGCGGGTGGGGTCGAGGAATTCCCCCCAACTTGGTCGGGGCGAAAGTTGGCGGATCTCCAT
>CAMCTW010000132.1 GCA_945878645.1 Bifidobacterium breve | reverse complement strand
CACCCTCGAAGCGGGCGCCACCGTGCGGGTCCGGCTTCTTCGCCCGTAACCTGCACGAATGGCCGCCGAGCACACCCCCCTTGTTGACGGCTTTGGTCGCGTTCATCGCGACCTTCGGATCTCTGTCACTGATCGTTGCAATTTTCGCTGCACTTATTGCATGCCGGCCGAAGGTCTCGACTGGATGGCTCGCGAAGATCTCCTTACCTACGAAGAACTCGCGCGCGTGGCGCGCGTGTGCGTCGAACGCTTCGGGTTTGATGGCATCCGACTCACCGGTGGCGAGCCAACCGTTCGTGCAAACCTGCCGGTTCTCATCGAGCAACTCTCAGGACTCGGCGTCAATCTGTCGCTCACCACGAATGGAACAAGCCTGCCGCATCTTGCTCCAGCGCTTGTTGCTGCAGGACTGCAACGAATCAACATTTCGCTTGACTCCCTCCAGCGTGATCGGTTCGAACAGATCACACGTCGCGATGAACTCGACAAAGTGCTCGACGGTATCGACGCAGCAACTGCGGCAGGATTGTCTCCAGTCAAAATCAACTGCGTGGTGATGCGAGGCGTCAACGACGATGAAATCGTAGATTTTGCGCGGTTCGGCCGCGAACGCGGTGTCACTGTTCGCTTCATTGAATTCATGCCCCTTGATGCACAGGGGGAATGGACCAATGAGCAGGTCGTCACCAAAGCCGAGATCGTTGCGGCGATCGGCGACGTCTTCCCATTGGAACCAGTCGCTGAACGAGAAAGCGATCCCGCAGCACGTTGGCGTTATGTCGATGGCGGTGGGGAGTTTGGCGTTATTCCCAGCGTGACCGAAGCATTCTGCGAGTCCTGTGACCGTATTCGTCTCACTGCCGATGGAATGCTTCGACATTGTTTGTTCGCTACCCGAGAGCTTGACCTTCGCTCGCTTCTTCGGGGCGGTGCGACTGACGACGACCTTGCTGCTGCGATAACTGCTGAGGTCGGCGAGAAGTGGGCGGGCCATCAGATCAACCAGGTGCACTTCATTCGCCCGTCTCGATCAATGAGCCAAATCGGCGGGTAGTTAGTGTTTTCCGTCGGTTATTTACGCGACTTCGGGGCAAAGCGAATGTCTAGTGAGCGCAAATAGGTCTGCAAACCGGCATCTTGAATCGGAATGATCCAAGCCTGCTCGCCTGATTCGTTGAAATGCGCATGCCACATGCCCGGTGGGGTCACGAATGCAGAATGGGGTTCCCAGTCGACTCGAACGGGGTCGACGATGTCCCCGTTTTCATCGACGGAGCGCCCGACGAGCGTGTAGCAGCCGGGGGCGCATGCTCCAACAAGATCAAGAGCGACTGATTGATGGCGATGAGGTCGTTGCACGGTGTCGATGGGAAGTAATCCGTACATTGCCCACAACACATGCGTGACTGTTTGCGTCATGTCATTTGGCGTGGTGTTGAGAAGAATCGAAAGTCGATTGCGATCTGTGGCGTGAGGCGAGGATTCAACGTCGGCGAGTTCGGCCTGCACGCGTTCGGCAGGGAAACGCGTTGGCTCAAAGCGTGCGTGAGTCGGAGCGACACCAAGGTGACGCAGTAGCGGTTCGTCGGTGACCCAGTACATCGTTGTATTGCTCGTTGCTCGATGCGTGCTGGTTGAGTTGGCGGGAAGGACAAAGAAGTCGCCCGTCGCCCAGCTGAGTTCGCGCCCGTTGACGGTCGAGATACCCGTGCCTGAGATGACGTAATAGAGCTCAGAAGTTGCTACCGGTGAGGTGTTGACAGAATCGCCAGGCGCAATACGAATGAACGACGCGAGCATCGCGGGCGATGTCGCGGGGCCTTCCTTGATCGCCATTTGTATGGACAGATCGAAGGGGAGGATGCCCGTTGCAACTGCTTGATGTCGCGAGGCTGGGAATCGATCCATCGCTACGGGAGGGATTCGACCAGAACCGATCGGATTCGCGGCTCTCGTGTATTCGAAATACGCCGCCTGTCCGGACCAGTCCTCATCGTCGAGGCCATCTGTTGACCCGCCCATCACCAATGTCGGTTCCATCTATCCAGTTTGCCTCTCTCGGGCCACGGAGGGGTAGGGACCCTAGAATCGGGCCATGGCAGATAGCGGACTTACACATTTCGATCCACTTGGCCGGGCTCGGATGGTCGATGTCACGCCTAAAGAGGTGACCCATCGGCGGGCGATCGCTCGGGGACGAGTTCACATGACTCCCGAGACCGCCTCGCTGGTTGCGCGTGGTGCCATCAGCAAGGGAGATGTCTTGGCGGTGGCTCGGGTGGCCGGGATCCAGGCTTCCAAGCGAACTTCTGATCTGATTCCGCTTTGCCATCCGCTCATGATCGGCGGGGTCTATGTGAACTTTCGCATCGAAGACGATTACATCGAGATCGAAACGCAGGTCGAGACTGTCGACCGCACCGGCGTTGAGATGGAAGCGCTCACCGCATGCTCTGTCGCCGCGCTCACGATCTATGACATGTGTAAGTCCTCGGACCGTTCGATGACGATCGGCGAGATTGCGCTTTGGGAAAAGACCGGTGGTCGATCAGGTACCTATCGTCGCGATCCCGACGCGTCTTTGGGAGAAGAGGTTCTTGACGGCTCGTTCACTGGAAGTACCGAAAGTGGTGAAATCAGCGAAGTGTGACTGATTCCTTAAATCCTTGTGATGCCATACAGAGTAAGGAAAATCAGGGTTTTTGGGTGATAGCTCGCTGGAGTTGAGTGGCGGGGCTGTAGTAGAAATGAAACGTTCACATTCACCCGATAGATGCCTTCCGGCAACCCTTTCGCAACGCGAAACTTGCCAGTGGCTCCGTCCTGACTCTCTCGAGGAAAGCAACAGCATGACAATTCTGGTGTTGTTTGTCCTCGCAGTCGTGTGGGCGGTGTATCTCGTTTCGTGGATTCGTTCACGTACGGAACATCATCGTGTGAATTCCATAAGTTCGTTCTCAAACCACCTTTCGATTCTTGAACGCTCAGCGCCTGGTGCTGCGTCGTCGACGGCATCGGTGGCGGCGGGCATCACCCCGCTCCGCGGCAGTGAGTACTTCGCTCCGCATAGGTCCAAGCTTTCGCCGCAGAAGAAGCGTCGTCGTGACATCCTCGTCGGCCTTGCCGGTGCCACGGGTGTGACGCTTTTGGGTGCTTTTGCCTTTGGTGGGCTCATGATCGTTCTCTTTGTGCTCTGCCTCGGGGCATTTGGTGGCTATGTCGTGCTGCTGGCCAATGTCCAGAAGCAGAAACTTGAGCGCCAGGCCAAGGTTCGCTACATGCGCGAAACGGGTGGAGTCGCCCCGGGTCAGGCATCGACGTCTCAGGCTGCATTCGACGAAGCCGGCGACGCTCCGCTGCCTCGGATGTTCGTCGTAGGCGGCAACTGAACCATTCGGTTCGTCGATTCCGTGGTGGTTCAGGCTGTCCGGTAGATTGACGACCCCTGCGGGGGTGTAGCTCAGTTGGCTAGAGCGCTACGTTCGCAACGTAGAGGTCGGGAGTTCGATTCTCCTCACCTCCACCGCATTGGCCCGGTCCTCGTGACCGGGCCTTTCTCTTTGTGACACGGGGTTTTGAATCTCACTGTGCCCATTTGGGTGATGTGGCATTAGCGTTTGAGCCATGCCGAGATACCGCTCACGAACGACAACCGAAGGCCGAAACATGGCTGGGGCCCGTGCCCTTTGGCGCGCCACGGGTATGACCGATGACGATTTTGAGAAGCCAATCATTGCGATTGCGAATTCATTTACCCAGTTCGTGCCCGGTCACGTGCATCTGAAGGACATGGGTCAGCTTGTGGCGCGAGAAATCGAAGCCTCAGGTGGCGTTGCCAAAGAATTCAACACCATCGCTGTCGATGACGGCATCGCCATGGGTCATGGCGGCATGCTCTACAGCCTTCCCAGCCGTGACCTCATTGCCGATTCAGTCGAATACATGGTGAACGCACATTGTGCCGACGCACTCGTGTGTATCTCTAACTGCGACAAAATCACTCCAGGCATGCTCATGGCGGCACTTCGCTTGAATATCCCAGCGATTTTCGTTTCAGGTGGTCCCATGGAGGCGGGCAAGACCCGCCTTGCTGGTTCTGAGGTCAAGGTCGATCTCATTTCCGCCATGCAATCGGCCGGCGACAAAAATATGAGCGACGAAGATGTCGATCGTGTTGAACGTTCTGCGTGTCCCACGTGTGGGTCGTGTTCGGGCATGTTCACCGCTAATTCGATGAATTGCCTTACTGAGGCACTCGGACTTTCGCTTCCGGGTAACGGCACCATGTTGGCAACCCATGCCGACCGTGAGGGGCTGTTCCTTCAAGCAGGTCGAACAATCGTTGATCTCGCAAAGCGTTACTACGAGAAGGACGATGAATCCGTTCTTCCTCGGGCAATTGCTAATAAGACTGCCTTTGAGAATGCCATGGCACTCGACGTCGCTATGGGTGGCAGCACCAATACGGTTTTGCACATCCTCGCTGCTGCACACGAAGGCGAAATTGACTTTGTGATGGCCGATGTCGATGCGCTTAGTCGTCGACTTCCGAACATTTGCAAGGTTGCACCTTCTACCGAGAAGTACCACGTCGAAGACGTTCACCGTGCGGGTGGCGTGCCCGCAATTCTCGGTGAACTTGAGCGCGCCGGTCTTATCGACGCAACGGCACCGACCGTGCACAGCTCTTCGCTGAAGGCGTCACTCGATCAGTGGGACATCATGCGCGATACGTGTACGGCCGAAGCGCGCCATTTCTGGAGTGCTGGTCCGGC
>CAMCTW010000131.1 GCA_945878645.1 Bifidobacterium breve | reverse complement strand
ACAGCAGAGACCGGAACGGAATGGTGTCGTTGAACGAAGTACTCCTGAAAACTGATCTCGCTGCCTGCCGTGAGGCTCTTGAAGTGGTCGTTCGATGGATCATCAGCAGCCAACGTGACCATTGTTCGAAGACGATCGCATGTTGCGGGAAGCACGTTGAGCCCAAGGCCCCAGGCAGAAATGATTTCAGCGGTCACCGTCGTAAGGTCGGCGCCTTCGGAAATTCTGTGTGTTCGGTAGAGGTGAGTTCCGAGGTCGCGGTCGCCAAGGCCAAACCAGCTGACACCGCCGTACTGTTCAAGCATTGATCGTGCTTGCCAAGATTCGTCTACCAACCCCCATCCGGTTTCGGGGTTGATCGCATCGGCCAACGTGTAGGTGACAGTATCGAGATCGGGAGAAATGCGTAGTCCGTGAAGTTCTAGATCGTCGCCAACGTTGACGATCGCTGTGACCTCGGACGCGTTGAGAACCTGCAGCAGCGCCCGCAACATACGAGCAGCGCCAACGCCACCGGCGATGACGGTGATCATGGCAGTCAGGAGTTATCGCGCTGGTAACGAGCGAGGTTTTCGAGATCGGCATCGACCATCATGTGGACGAGATCTGCAAAAGACGTTTTTGCTGTCCAATCGAGGACCTCGCGTGCGCGTGTTGCATCTCCGACAAGGAGTTCAACTTCGGCTGGTCGGAAGAAGCGCTCATCGATGACGACGTGATCTTCCCAATTAAGGCCCACTCGACCAAAAGCCAGTTCGCAGAATTCGCGCACGGAGTGGGTTTCATCGGTTGAAACGACGAAGTCGCTTGGTTCGTCTTGCTGGAGCATGCGCCACATGGCATCGACGTAGTCCCCGGCGAATCCCCAGTCGCGCTGAGCATCCAGATTGCCGAGACGAATCTCGGTATCGAGCCCGAGTTTGATTCGAGCGACACCATTGGCGATTTTTCGAGTGACGAATTCGAGACCGCGGCGAGGGCTTTCGTGATTGAAAAGAATGCCTGAGCTCGCGTGCATTCCGTAACTCTCGCGATAATTCACCGTGATCCAGTGTCCGTAGAGTTTCGCTACGCCGTAGGGGCTGCGCGGATAGAACGGTGTAGATTCCTTTTGCGGGACTTCAACAACCTTCCCGAACATTTCAGATGAACTCGCTTGATAGAACCGCACTTCGTGGTCGGCGAGTCGAATGGCGTCGAGGAGCCGAGTGACGCCGAGTGCAGTCGTTTCTCCTGTGAGCACAGGTTGGCTAAATGAGGTCTGCACAAAAGATTGTGCGGCCAAGTTGTAGACCTCGTCCGGGCGATGATTACGCAGGATGTGAATCATCGAGACTTCATCGAGGAGATCGCCGGGGACGAGTTCGACATCGTCCTGCAAATGACCGATGCGCTCGAAATTCAGCGTGGAACTTCGGCGAACCATGCCAATGACGTCGTAACCCTTGTCGAGGAGCAGTTCGGCGAGATAGGAGCCGTCCTGGCCAGTGATTCCAGTGATGAGTGCTCGTTTGGTCATTTTGGGATTCCGCTCGGGGGGTGAGGGCTTCGCCCGTGGTTAGAAGATTCTACGGCTCTGAGGCTCAACCGAAATGGACGGAACCCATTCGCAGTCATTTCCCGTTTGCCAAGTCACGTTGCTCATCGAGAATGTCTTGCAGTGTCGAGTCGAGCGAAATTTCGGGGGACCATCCGGTAGCGGTGTGCACTCGGCTTGGATCACCGCGCAGGATCGGGGTTTCAACGGGTCGTTGCAGATCGGGGTTGGTCTGAAGCGACATCGGAGATGCTGCAAGACTCGCGAGCCGCTCAGCTAGGTCGCCAATGGTGAGGTCTTTCCCAGAACAGACGTTGTAGGCCTCGCCAGGTACGCCCTTAAGCATGAGGAGCCGGTAGGCGCGCACAACATCACGAACATCGGTGAGATCTCGTCGGGGAGTGAGATTGCCTACTGGGATTGATGTCAGCCCGTCTCGTTCGTTGAGTGCAATCCGCTCAGCGATTGCTGGGGCGACAAATTTTGTCGTTTGCCCTGGGCCGAGGTGATTGAACGCACGGACTCGGATTGTTTCGAGTCCGTGCCCCAGCCATGCCTGCAAAGCGAGCTGATCAGCAGCGACTTTGCTGGCGGCATATGGAGTGACGGGGCGAAATGGTGTGGATTCATCGATCGGGAGTTCGTCGGGAGTGACACGTCCGTACACATCGGCACTACTAACAGCGAGTACGCGAGGCGATCCATTATCGATACACGCACGCAATAGGTTGAGTGTTCCTTCGCCATTGACTCGGAATGCGTCGAGCGGAAACTCCCACGACGCGCCCACATCGCTCCAGCCCCCGAGGTGATAGACGACATCGGGTCTGATATCGGCCAGGAGCGCATTTACGCCGGTGGGGTCGAGGAGGTCTGGTCCGTCGGCACGATCAACGCCGATCACGGTGTCGCCCTCGCTGAGGAGGTGAGCACAAAGGTGTTGCCCAACGAATCCTGCCGCACCCGTTACAAGAGCCCTCATGGGTTCACCTTAGGCCCGGGCCGCGCAGGCAAGTTCGAACAGAGCAACGAGTTCATCAGTGGATCGATCCCACGAGAAGTGTTTGAGCCGTTTATCTCCTGCCGTCACCAACGAGCGTGCAACATCCGGATCATCGAGAACAGTTTCGATTGCCGCCACCAATGTGTCGATGTCGCCAGGCTCGGCCCACTGGGCCGCAGTGGAGAGAACTTCAGGGAGCGATCCAGTTCTGGTGGCGATGACGGGAACGCCGGCCGCCATTGCTTCGAGTGGTGGGATGCCGAATCCTTCGAGCAACGAGGGATAGACAAATGCTTCGGTGCCAGCGAGGAGATCGTCGCGGTCAGCGTCGGTAAGCCAACCGGTTCGCCGAATTCGAGAGCGATACGGCGATGCATTAATGACATCGCTAACAGCATCGACGCCCCAGCCGTCGGGGCCAGCGATGACGAGGTGCAGGTTTGGTCGCTGAGGAGCGATGACATTAAACGCGCGTACAAGCGACGGAATGTCCTTGCGCGGTTCGATGGTCCCAAGAGCAAGCAAATATTCATCGACGCCTGCGAAAACTCGACCGCGCTCGGCGCGCTCGCGTCTCGTCGCGTCGTCGATTTGTTCCGGTCCTCCGAGGTGAATCGCTCGAACGCGCTGGGGATCGACCTGAAGTGTTTCGATCACGTCATCAGCGACTGCCTGGGATGGGGTATTGATCCAGGCACCATCGAGAATCTCACGACGCAAGAGCGAAGGCATCTGTTGGACATCTCGGGTACACATTTCTGGAAAATGCACTGCGGTGAGGTCATGGACCATGACGACGCGAGCGGCATTCTTGGCCGGAGGCACGACGTAGTTGGGACCCCAGACAAGATCGATGGCGCCGGTCCACCACTCGATCGGCGGCCACGGACCGCGACGCCACAGTGAGCGGAGTGGTCGAGCGACCATCGGTCGACGGTGCGCCTCGACGCGGGGCGGGAGTTCGTCGAGCATTGGTCCGGCTCCGCGACGAGAGACAGCGAATGCGGAAATCTCAAAGTTGGGTCGAGTAAGTCGGTGGAGATAGGTGCGCGTGACGCCGCCGATTCCGGTGCGGTGGCCGATAAGCGAGGTTGCGTCGACTGCGATGCGCACGTTAACGAGATCCGAATTTTGCCATGAGGGTGGAGACGGTGGCGACGGCATCGGTCATCCACTTTTCACATCCAGCCGAGGACGGGGACGAAGCCCCGGTCGAGCGTTCCCATTCTCGTCGTTGGACCTGAAAACGTTGGAACCCAAGTACCCCAAGCCCTACGCTCAATGCCTCGTAGGCAGCTCGTCGAAGCGGGTCCACTCGTTCATTTTCCACACCGGTCAGCGTAGACGGGGGTCAGCGGGATCAGAGAGTGGGACGACTAACCTTAGACACCGTCGTGACTGTTCCAGAACCCCCCTCCGCCCCAGATCACGGGCCGGTCCCAAGTCCGGACCTTCCCGATGTGGGTTCGGCCGGTCCGGTAGCCGACGATGGGTCCGAATCGATCTTCGACGAGTTATTCGCAACGTTAAGTGCGAGCTCGGCGGCCGAGCGGGAGATGAACTCACCGGCGGCATCGTATGAGGCACTCTTCGAGGCCGATGAACCCGAAGGACCTGCGCCTGCCGTCGTTGCGGTCCTCGTCGCCCATGATCCTGGAGAATGGTTCGAGGAAACGCTGCTCAGCCTCCGCACACAGGATTACACCGCTCTTTCAGTCCTCGTCATCGATGCAGCGAGCACCGACGGCAGTGCCCTTCGTGATCGGGTCGGCGCCGTCTTACCTGATGCGCACCTTCGTCGGCTCGAGGAAAACGGTGGCTTTGGCCCGGCAGCGAATGAGGCCCTTCGATCGGTGCAGGGAGCTTCGTTCTATCTGTTCTGTCACGACGACATCAGACTTGAGCCCGAAGCTGTGCGGATTCTCGTCGAAGAAGCATTCCGTTCGAACGCAGGAATCGTGGGACCAAAACTCGTCGACTGGAGTGACCCCCGGCGGCTGTTATCGGTAGGCATGGGTGCTGACCGATTTGGTCATTCCGCTCCGTATGTCGAACTTGGTGATCTCGATCAAGAGCAGCACGATTCGGTGCGTGATGTTTTCTTCATCCCTGGGGCGGTAACGCTGGTTCGGGCCGACCTCTTCGAAGCTTTGGGTGGTTACGACCCTGCGATCACCTTTCATGGCGAAGATCTCGAACTTTGTTGGAGAGCTCATGTCGCCGGGGCCCGGGTGATCGTTGCACCCGGTGCCCGTGTTGCTCACTTAGAA
>CAMCTW010000130.1 GCA_945878645.1 Bifidobacterium breve | reverse complement strand
AGACGATTCCGAATGCGGTGATCGCTCCGGTGTCAGCCCAGGGTGAGGTGTGTTTCTTCTCGACACAACCGACTCATATTCTTGCTGACGTAAACGGATGGTTTGCAGAGGGTGCTTCGTTTACGGCAACAACGCCGTCTCGTGTGTTTGATACTCGTCCGGGTGAGGGTGGTTTGCGGACGGTGTCGAAGGTGAAGATTTCGGGTGCGACTGAGTTGAAGGTCAAGCTCACGGATTTGTCGGGTTTGGTGCCGGCTTCTGGTGTGGGTGCGGTGTCGTTGAATGTGACAGTTACGCAACCTGATGGTGCTGGGTATGTGACGGTGTATCCGTGTGGGACGAAGCCGAATGCTTCGAGTTTGAATTATGTCGCTGGGGAGACGATTCCGAATGCGGTGATCGCTCCGGTGTCAGCCCAGGGTGAGGTGTGTTTCTTCTCGACACAACCGACTCATATTCTTGCTGACGTAAACGGATGGTTCTCCAACTAGCGGCGGACTCACCTCGCCCGGCCATGTTTCGCCCTTAGCCCAAACGCGTTTCACTGCCTCTTTCTGCAGACCGGCCGATCTGCAGAAACGGAAGTACGAGCCATCCCCGCAAGGGCGGGGGTGGCTCGTCGCGTGGCGCAACGGCCCACAAGTCACTGGGGCAAGGCTCGTGCGGGGGCTGTTAGGTGGTCGAAAACGGCCCGATACGGTTCGGTTCGGTCACCAGTTGATAAGAAAGTGGTGGTGTTTCAGTTCATGTACTGCGCCTCGCTATGACTTGAGAGGAAATGATGTTGGTTCGTCCACATTCGCGCCGGTTGGTCCTCGTCGCAGGATTTATTGCGGCAGTCAGTCTTTTCGTTGCAGCTTGTGGAGGCGGTCGCTCCGATGCATCGAGCGGCACTTCCTCGACATCGAAAGTTGTTTCTTCAACAGACTTCGGAACAATGGCATCGCCATGTGGCAAGGGCGAAGCAAAGGGTGCGACGCAGCAGGGTGTCACCGACGCGAGCATCACGATTGGTTTTGGAGATGACGCCGGCTACCCAGCGGCTCCGGGTCTAAACAAAGAAATGTCCGACGCAATGAAGGCGATGATCAAGTGGTGCAATGACCAAGGGGGCATCAACGGACGTCAGATTATTGGTAATTATCGCGATGCAGCAATCATGAATGTGGTCAACGTGATGACTGAGGCGTGTGAACAAGATTTCATGCTGGTGGGACAGGGTTGGTCGCTTGATTCGGCCCAAGAACAGATCCGCGTTAGGTGCAAGATGGCGTCGGTGCCGGCGTACTCAGTTTCACCGCAGTTCTCGAATGGTCCCCTGATGGTGCAGCCGTCGCCCAATCCTGTTGATTTCGCCAACGTTTCCGCCGCAGCGCAAATGGCCGAGCAATTCCCGTCGCAGGTCAAGAAGGCGGCAACTATTTATGGTGACTTTGTCGCTCTTGTTGATTTGGCAAAAAAAGCAGTAATCGCATACGAACAGGTTGGTTGGAACTTCCTCGACTGCGAGCAGACATACAACATCTTGGGTGAGGCAAATTGGTTGCCGTTTGTGCAGCGGTTAAAGGACTGTGGCGCCGAGATCGTGTACTTCTCGGGTTCTCCGGCTCCGCACTTCGAAAATATGCTTGATGCAGCAAAGGCTCTTAACTACAACCCCTTGTGGATGCAGGAGGCCAATTTCTACGACAGCGCATTTGCAAAGTGGAACACGAGCGGTATCGCCGACAACGTCTATGTTCAGATGCCGTACTACCCGTTTGAACAAGCCGACAAGGTCCCGGCAACTGCAAAATATATTGAAATCATCCGTTTAAACGGTGGTTCAACCAGTCTCTCTGGTGCACAGGCGACTGCGGCGTTCCTGCTTTGGGCGCAAGGTGTAAAGGAATGTGGGTCGAACCTCACGAGCGACTGCGTGATCAGTGCGCTTCAGAAGGTTACGAGTTACGACGCGGGCGGCTTGCAGTCACCGACGAACCCCGGTGGCAACAAGCCCGGGGATTGTTCGATGGTTGTAAAGCTTTCGGGCACGAAGTTCGAGCAGGTGTTGCCGACCACGATCGGAACCCAAGCATGCAATCCGAAGTATCTCGTCAGCCTCACTGGTCCAGCAGTCGATCGAGCCAAGTTGGACGGTACCCGCATCTCAAGGGCGGCAGGGTAGAGCCGAAAAATTTTCAACGGTACTGGGCGAATCTCGGTAATCTCCTGACTCATGGACTGGATCTCTGACCCCACCGCATGGAGTGCGCTAGCGGCACTGCTCACACTTGAGATCGTGCTCGGTGTTGACAACGTCGTCTTCATCTCGATTCTCGCCTCCAAACTCCCTCCTGAGGAGCAAGACAAGGCCCGAAGGATCGGTCTTCTCGCTGCAGGCGGAATGCGAGTTCTCCTGCTGTTGGCGGTGGGTTGGGTGGTCACTCTCAAGACGGAATTGTTCACCATCGGGTCGGTGGGCTTCAGCGGCAAAGAGTTGATTTTGCTCGCCGGTGGTCTCTTCCTCATTTACAAGGCCACGAAAGAGATCCACCACAAACTTGAGGGCGATGAGGGCGAAACTTCAGCAAAGGTCGCTCCCACGATCGTTGCTGTCATCGGCCAGGTGCTGCTGCTCGACGTGGTTTTCTCGATCGACTCGGTCATCACGGCCGTTGGTATGACGAGCTATGTCGGGGTCATGGTCATCGCCATTGTTTCGGCTGTATTCGTAATGCTTCTGGCCTCGAAGGCCATCTACACTTTCGTGAACGCCCATCCGTCGGTCAAGATGCTGGCGCTGGCCTTCCTGCTTCTCATCGGCACGACATTGATCGCCGAGGGGTTCGGACAGAAGATTCCCAAGGGCTACATCTACGCCGCCATGACCTTCTCCGTATTCGTCGAGGTCCTCAATATCGGCACCCGGCGCAAGAAGAAGCACGTCGAGCCGCTCCACCTTCGGGAACCAGTCATTAACGACTAGGTCGTCCAATGGCTCTAGGCCAGTTCAAAGGGGAGCCCGCTCGTCCCCAGATTTTGTTGGCTTGAATACGTGACAAAGGCCACAAATCGTCTAAATTGGGAGTCTAAGTAGAAAAAAAAACTGGGATTTCAACGTCCCTGTCCGGTTATAACTAAGCCGATCAACCTTAGAGAAAGTCTCGGTGCAATGGATAATCTCATGAACACGAGTTCCCAGTGGATGCAGCAGGTGACATTGACTGGCAACGACTATTTGCTGGTCTACAACGTCTTCTCGCTGGTGGTGGCGTCAATGTTTGCCGCCTTCGTTTATTTCCTGATGAATGCTTCGCAGGTTGCGAAGCAGTACCGCAGTGCGGTGGTCGTCTCGGCGGTAGTCGTCGGAATCGCCGGTTACCACTACTTCCGTATCTTCTCCCTCTGGTCCGATGGTCAGTTCAACGAGGGCTACCGGTACGCCGACTGGCTCCTCACTGTGCCGTTGCTGCTCATCGAACTCCTGATCGTCCTCGGGCTGACTTCAGAGAAGCGCCGTCCGCTCACGATCCGTTTGGTAACTGCTGCCGTGTTGATGATCGGCCTCGGTTACCCGGGCGAGATTTCGACCAGCGACAGCACGAAGTGGATCTTCTGGGCGTTGGCGATGATTCCGTTCATCTACATCCTCGCCATCGTTTACAAGGAGATCACGGAAGCGGCGAAGCGTGAGTCCGCCGGAGTGGCCAAGGCCCTCCGTCTTGCTCTTGGCCTCTTACTGTTGGCCTGGTTGGTGTACCCGATCGCCTATCTCTTCCCGATCATCTTCGGTCAGGACAGCTCGATGGCCGAAACCGTGCGTCAGGTTGGCTACTCGGTTGCTGACCTTCTGGCCAAGCCTGTCTACGGCCTCGCCATTCTTGCGGTCGCAAAACTTCGCACCCGCGAGGAAGCCCCTTCCGCAAACTGATTCACAAATAGTCGTAACAATCCGCAGCGTCGTCACCCGGGGCAGCCCCTCAGGTGGCGGCGCTGCGGTCGTTTTCCTCGGGTGATCGGCGCTGGCTTTGTCAGTGAATGGTGACAGTGTCGGTGTCGCGACCCGAGCGGAGCACGGTGCCGGGGCGCGCTCCGGTGGACGCTCCATCAGTAACGGTGACGACGCCTCCGACGAACACGCGCACTATGCCAACCGAATCAGCGTGCATGCGTGGCGAGCCGCCGGGTAGGTCATGCGCAATTGTTGGTGTTGCGGTGTCGATGGTGGCGGGATCAAACACCACGAGATCGGCGATCCATCCCTCTTGCACCTGGCCGCGGTCGCGCAGCCCGAGATGACGCGCGGGAACGTCGGTGAGCGCGTGAACAGCGCGCTCGAGGCTCAACAACTTTCGTCCGCGAAGTGAATCGGCGAGCAGACGTGTGGGGTAGGAGCCTCCGCACATGCGGTCGAGGTGGGCACCGGCGTCGCTGCCGCCGAGGATGACATCGGGTTCATCCCACAGTTCACGGCGCATGTTCCAGTGAGCGTCATCATCGTCGGGAGCGCTTGGCCACAGCACGGTGCGCAGGTCGTCGGCGATGACGATGTCGATGAGTGTGTCGAATGGTTCGGCGTCGCCGCGTTCGGCAGCGATATCGCGCACCTTGCGGCCGGCAAGTCCCTCATTCGTATCGCTGAAGGTGTCGCCAATGATGTAGTCAGCGAATCCGGCAAGACGGCGGAACATGCCCGCCTCTTCGCTGTCGGCACGGGCAACCATCATTCGTCGTGTTGCTTCGTCGCGCAGCATCTCGATGCGTTCCGGAACCGGTGCGTTGAGAATCGGCCCCCATCCGGGCATCAGGTTCAACGCGCAGTAAGTGCCAAAGCTCATGTTCATCGGAACGATCACCGGCATAGTGAGCGCCAC
>CAMCTW010000129.1 GCA_945878645.1 Bifidobacterium breve | reverse complement strand
GGTCGGGATTGAGGGCGTCGATCGTAAGAAGCACACGCGCTCGTGACTGAACATCGAGATTGCCGCCGATAGTTCCAAGTGCTTCGAACAACACGCCTCGCAATGCGCCATCGCGGTCGGAGTCATCAGATTTTGGTTCAGCTCCGAGTCGTTCGTATGCGGGGCTGATGATGCCGCGAATTCGCGTGTGAAGTGCTGAGCGGGCATCGCCATCGATGATTCGTTCAAGCGCATTTAACCCAGCGATGATTCGTTGCCATACCGAGAGATCAGTTTCATCTGCAAATGCTTCCGCCATCTCGAGGAAATCATGAGCTTCGAGGTCTCCAGCGAGTACCGACGCCCAAATGTCATCTACCAATCCGTAGCGTTCAATCGAAGAGAGTTCGGCTTGTGCATGACTCACAAGTGCGGACCGGAGGTCGGGTGCATACTTCGCTCGATAGAAGCCGGTGCCCTCGGTGTTCATCAAGATCCAGGTGGCGGGTTCAACGAGGTCGACATCAATCGAGCGTTGGTCAAGCAAGACTTTTTCGAATGTGATGACGCCGTCGATAGCGCTTCGCTGGGAAAAGATCAGCGGCACGATCCACACGGCGGTGTCATCGTGAGCAGGAATGGTCGACTCGCCATCGCCGAGATCTCCGGAGTAACCAAATCGATGTTGCGAGATCCGCAGAGTGCGTCCGTCGTTCACGGTTTCGACGGAAAGGACTGGAAATCCGCCCTGGAAGATCCAGGAGTCCATGATTCGACGAACAGGTTCGCCGGTTGCAGATTCGATGGCGTCCCAGAGGTCGGTTGTTTCTGTGGTGCCGTAGGCGTGCTCTGCGAGGTACTGGCGGATACCCGCGCGGAACTGGTCTTCGCCGAGGTACTGCTCGAGCATGCGAACAACCGCAGCGCCTTTTTCGTAGGTGAGGATGTCGAACATCCCCTCGGCATCGGCGGGAGAAATGACGGGGTATTCGATGGGGCGCGTGCTTGTGAGCGAATCGGTATCGAATGCAGCAGTGCGTGAAAGGCCAAATGTTGTCCAACGGTCCCACTGCGGACGGAATGCATCAGTCGCGTGCATTTCCATGAACGTGGCGAAGGCTTCGTTGAGCCAAATGCCATTCCACCACTTCATGGTGACGAGGTCACCGAACCACATGTGGGCGAGTTCGTGATTGATGACGTCGGTGACGTTGAGGAGTTCAGCCTGTGTGGTGGTTGCTGGGTCGACCAGGAGGAGGATTTCACGGAAGGTCACGCATCCGAGGTTCTCCATGGCTCCGAAGGCAAAGTCGGGAACCGCAACGAGGTCGAGTTTGTCGCCTGGATAGGCGATTCCGTAATAGTTGGCGAAGTGTCGGAGGCAAAATGCTCCGACTTCTAATGCGTAGGCGGTGAGGTGGCCTTTTCCCTTCGGAAAGATCACGCGCATGGGGGTCCCATCGACGTCGATGGGATCGGTTGCTTCAAGTGGGCCGACGATGAACGCAACGAGATATGTGGACATGACGATGGTTTCGGCAAACCGCACGATGTGCTTACCCGGTCGGTTGGGTGCAGCTGTTCGAGAAATCTCTCGTGCGTTCGATACAGCAAAGAGTTCTTCATCGACGACGAGGGAGATGGCGAAGGATGCTTTGTGATCGGGCTCGTCCCAGCAGGGGAAAGCTCGGCGAGCATCGGTCGCTTCAAATTGCGTCGTAGCGATGACTTGTTCGATTCCGTCAGTGTCAGTGAAGGTCGAGCGGTAAAAGCCGCGCAGTTTGTCGTTGAGCACTCCGGTGAATCGGATTCGGAGATGGGCCTCGCCGGCAGAAAGGGCGCGACTTAGCGTGAATGTCACTCGCTCAGTCTCGGGATCGAGAGCAACCTGGGTGACGGCAATGGTGGGGCCGTCATCGGCCAGCGAACCTTCGACAACCTCGGCGGCAAGAATGTCGAGATCGAGAGCGTTGCATGAGATTGTCTTGGTAGCTGCCGAAAGTAAAAGATCGATCGTGACCTCGCCGGCGAAGGTGGCCGCTTCGAGGTCGGGCTCCAGAGTCAGGTCGTAACGAACGGGACGAACGGGGCCAGGAAGCCTGAATGGGTTGGCATCGTTGGAGTGCTGGGGGAGTTCAGTATCAGTCACCTCGTCAGCGTAGGGTCGGGCGCCATGACTGCGCTTCTTCCTCCCTCAAACCGAACCCTTGATGTTTTGTGCATCGGCAATGCCATCGTCGATGTACTTGCCCATACCGACGACTCCTTCTTGGACAACCACGCAATGGTGAAGGGCTCGATGCAAATAACCGATCCCGATCGGGCTCGAACCATCTATGCCGCTATGCCTCCAGCAGTTGAAATGTCTGGTGGTTCTGCCGCGAACACGGCAGCAGGTTTAGCGTCGCTCGGAATCTCTGCTGCTTTTATTGGCAAAGTTGCCGAGGACGACCTTGGTGACGTTTTTGCTCACGACATCCGAGCCGCCGGAGTCGCTTTCCATGGGTTCGCTGCATCGGGCGCCGATGCTGCTGCGGGAACTGCTCGATGCCTGATCTGCGTGACTCCCGATGCCCAACGCACGATGAATACATCGCTTGGTGTCGCGGGTCAGCTGACATCGGAGGATGTGGATCTTGCTCTGGTCCCGACCGCACGCGTTGTGTATCTCGAGGGGTATCTGTGGGACGAACCTGCTGCGAAGAGCGCGCTCCGAAATGTGATGGGTTGGGCGGCCGGGGCAGGAACGCGAGTTGCTTTTTCGCTCTCTGACGGGTTCTGTGTCGATCGTCATCGGTCGGAGTTCCTCGAAATCGTCGAACATCACGTCGATATCTTGTTTGCCAATGAAGACGAGATTTGTTCGCTTTATGAGGTTTCAGATTTTGACGAAGCAGCACGCAGAGTGGCGGGACATTGCGCGATTGCATGTCTGACACGAGGTGAAGCGGGATCAGTCATTATTTCGTCCTCGGGTGAGCGCTTTGATATTCCTGTGGTCGCTGCGGATCTCGTCGACACCACCGGCGCTGGAGATCTTTATGCCGCTGGATTCCTTTCAGGATGGGTTTCGGGTGCCGATCTTGAAACCTCTGGGCGTACCGGGTCGATCGTTGCTGCCGAAGCAATCTCACACATGGGTGCGCGGCCACAGACCAATCTCACAACCTTGGTGAAGGGCGCGTTATGAGCGAAAACTGTTTTGATGTCGAGGTAGCGAACAAAGTCGCACACATCCGCCTGAACCGTCCCGAGCAACTCAATTCGATGGTACGCGAATTTTGGGTTGAACTCCCTGAAATTGTGCGGAACCTCGATGCTCGGGGTGACGTTCGTGCGATCGTGCTGTCATCGACCGGCCGTCATTTTTGCGCGGGTATGGATCTCGGTGTCTTCACCTCTGGAGATACCGCAATCACTCCAGGTGATGCCGATGAAATGGGGAGGGTCCGGGCCCGACTTCGCCAGACCGCTCTCATGCTGCAAGAAAGTTTCACGGCTTTCGAAAAAGCGCGGATGCCAGTTCTGGCTGCGATCCAAGGTGGGTGCATTGGTGGAGCGGTAGACATGGTCACCGCTGCAGATATGCGTTACGCGTCGGCCGATGCCTTCTTTGTGATCCAGGAGATCAATATTGGGATGACGGCCGATGTCGGCACATTGCAACGTCTCCCGAAGATTATTCCTGACGGTGTCGCACGTGAACTTGCCTACACCGGGCGCCGAATGTCAGCGCAACGCGCACTCGAGGTGGGGCTCGTGAACCAGGTGTTTCCCACCCATGAGGAACTCGTGGCGGGCGTCCTTGAGATCGCAAATGAAATCGCTTCAAAGAGTCCGCTCGCGATCTGGGGGACCAAAGAGATGTTGCTGTACTCGCGCGACCACAGTGTTGCTGACGGCCTCAATCACATCGCCACCTGGCAAACAGGAATGTTTCAGCCCTCGGATATGGCCGAGTCATTTATGGCGAAAGCAGAAGGCCGCGAGACAAATTTCCCCGACCTGTTACCGGTGCCGAAAGAGTTCTAATTCAGCGGTTGGCTAGTCGTGCTGTTCGATCGCGGGAAGAAAATCCCACGCGAGGTCTCCGACCTTCACGAGGATCGACGAAATCCAACCGCCCATGGCACCGAGGTTGTCGTCAAGCCGAGTTCCGTCTGCCAACGTTTCTTCGTCGACTTCGTAACTTCCTTCGTAGCTCACTTCGATTGCATACTCGGGGTGATCGAAGCTTCCTTCGAAGATTGTCTCGACAGTTGGACCCGAGCGCTCAAGTCGGTCTTGCCCAATCGCCGGGCTGGTGTCGGGAAGCGCGGCGATAAGTGCTGCGGGGTCAGGAGCCGATGACAGTCGTTGAACTCGCAGAACGAGTTCAATGTCGATACGTGGCGTCTCGTCAAAGGATTCGCCGATGTACCAGGAGCGGTAAGCGGTCTGCGCCCATGTTGGCCAGGTCAGGGTGAGGTCGGCCTGAACTCGGGGCGGGATTCCCTCTCCCGGAAGTCCATAGGTGGTCTCCCAAGTCATGTCTCCTAGGAGCATGTCCATGTTGAATCGCTCCTCGAACGCTTGTCGTTCGAGCATCGCACCTTCGAACGCGTCGCGAAGGGCGCCAATGGCATCAGTAAACACATGGTCAAGCACGATTGGACCCTACTTGGCTTGCTGATGAGTAGCCGGGTCTGGCGTTGTGATGGCGAGGAGGTCTGTCCCGAAACCGAATGGTCGCTGCGGTAGTTTCGGTGCAGGTCGTTGGTCGTCGATCGACCCGCAGTCGCCTTGCGAACCCTCCTATTTCTCCAGCTACCCGGGAAGCCGCCCCATGCTTTTCCCTACCGTCGATTTCGCGGTTTTCTTCTTGGTGGTGTTCACCGGGAGCTGGCTGCTGCGACCGCACAAGATCGCATGGCGTT
>CAMCTW010000128.1 GCA_945878645.1 Bifidobacterium breve | reverse complement strand
GGCGCAGGCAACCGTCACCTCCGAATACGGCCGACCCCTGGTTCGGAAGAGCTGACCATGGCCCGCATTGACGCCAATCCTCCGATGCCCGAATTCCGCGACGATTACGTCCTGCGGGAAGTCGACGCGGAATGGCTGTCGAAGGCGGTCAAGCCCAAGCAATTCATTCATATTGATCAGTCCGAGTGCATCACCTGCGAAGGCTGTGTCGATATTTGTCCCTGGAAGTGCATTCACCTGGTTCGCACTTCTTCCATTGACGAGGCCATCGGCACCGAAATGCCGGGGGATGACCCAGGCGACCATTCGGTCTTCCTCATTGACGACGATGTTTGTACCCGATGCGCACTTTGCGTCGACCGCTGTCCCACAGGTGTCATCATTCTCGGAAAGGTCGGCGCGGCGCCGGCCGATGGTGACTCCCACCAACGCACGGCCACCCATGGTTATGGGTACGGCATGCGCCTCGGTTAGTTCCAACTGTTTTTCCTTTGTTTTTCTGTCTTTTCTGTCCAATCTGAACTCGAACCACCCTCCCGGGATCGATCATCGATTTCGGCTCACACGGAGTAACTGCCTTGGCCAAGACCATGGAGCGTCCCAACGGGAAGAAGACCCCCGCACAACGCGTCAGTGAAGTCGTCGACAAGACGCAGGGCTCACAAGCCTGGAATTCAATCTTTCGACCAGGCTCGGTCTTCCGAAAGGGCTACACCGATAGCCCTCGTAACCGTTCGTACGTGATCATGAACAGCGTGCTGTACCACCTTCACCCGGTGAAGGTGAAGCGACACGCGGTCAAGGTCAGCTACACCCTGTGCCTCGGCGGCCTGAGCTTTTTCCTCTTCATTCTGCTGACCATCACGGGTATTTTCCTGATGTTCTTCTACCGCCCCACCGCGGCGCAGGCCTGGAATGACATCTACACACTGCAAACCTCAGTGGCCTTTGGTTTGCTCGTGCGAAATATGCACAGATGGGGGGCCCACCTCATGGTGTTGACGGTCTTTCTGCATATGGCTCGCGTGTTTTATCACGGCGCCTACAAGCCACCTCGAGAATTCAACTGGGTGATCGGCGTCATTCTTCTGACCCTGACCCTCCTTCTTTCCTTCACCGGCTACCTGCTTCCGTGGGATCAGCTCGCACTTTGGGCGGTGACGGTCGGTACGAACATGATGGGCTACACCCCTGTGTTCGGTGACCAAGTCAGATTCGTGCTCCTTGGTGGTAAGGAAATCGGTACCGACACGCTGTTGCGTTGGTATGTGCTGCATGTGTTGTTTGTTCCGTTCGTGACCGTCATCTTTCTTGCGATCCACTTCTGGCGGGTCCGCAAGGACGGCGGCATCTCCGGACCGTTGTGATCGAGGAGCCATGACCGAGATCCCTGAACATCTCCGTAAGCGAGCCGAAGAGGCCAAGGCCAAGGCAGCAGCCAAGGCCGCTGGTGACGCGCCTGCCGAGGCCGCCACTGAAGCACCCGCGGCTGCCGAAAGCGCTGGCGACAGTCGCATTCCGGCCCATTTGCTTGCGCGTTCCAAGTCCGCAAAGGCCAACAAGGAAGGTGGCGCGCCAGCCACCGCTCCTGCTGCAACCGGCGGCGGCGTCGCCACCGCAGTTGCCGATGCCGCCCCGCCTCCCACCGCCACTGGTCCCGGGGGACACACGCAGCGTCTCCTCACCGTGGTGAAGGCCGGCTCGATTCAGGATCTGAAGTCGACCCCGATCGACAAGGTTCACACTTGGCCACATCTGTTGGCCGTTGAATTTGTTGCTGCGTTGGCCATCACGGTTTTCACCTTGATCTTCTCGATCTTCGTGAATGCCCCACTGCTTGAACTGGCGAATATCAACCAAACCCCGAACCCTTCGAAGGCCCCGTGGTATTTCCTCGGTCTTCAGGAACTTCTCACCATGTTCCACCCCATGGTTGCTGGTGTGACCATCCCGGGCATGGGCATTTTCTTGCTCATTCTTTCCCCGTATATCGATCGCAATCCTTCAAATAAACCTGAGGATCGCAAGTTTGCGATCTCACTTTTCACGATTCAGATGATGTTCTGGGCCGTGCTTGTCATTATTGGTTCCTTCTTCCGTGGTCCTGGCTTCAACTTTGTGACGCCGTGGACTGGCGGTCTGTTCTTCGAGTTGTGATGGCGCAAACGCAGGAGTCCCCCAAATGAATCCTCTAGTCATCGTCATCCCCGTCGTCGTCGTTCTTGCCGGCGTGGTGTTGTTCGCTGCTTCACGTCGACGCGACAGTGGCGGCGCTACTGGAGCGTTGAGCCGCGAAACGCTAAAGCGCGATAAGTCAGCAAACGCGCTCGAACCCGACGCTGAACTTGTTGGTGTGTCGGGTCGTCAGGTGGAAGCATCCGCGGCGCTCGACCGTCGACCTGCCGCTCCGGCAACAACGAATACTGAAGTTGCGCCATTCGTTCCGCCCGACGCCGATGCACTCGGTATCTCGCGCCGCAAGTTCTTCAACCGTTCCATCATCGTGTTGATGGGCCTCAGTCTTTCGGGCTTTGGTGCGGCGATTCTGGCGTTCCTTTGGCCGATGCCGAAGGGTGGCTTTGGTTCAAAGATCCGCGTCGGCAATGTGGCCGAGATTTCCGCCAAGATCACGGCGAGCAAGGGGTTCCTGTACTCCGCCGAAGGTCGCATGTGGATGACTAACTATCCGATTTCAGCGTTCGAGAAGGCGAAGAAGGTCTACCCGGCAGCGGTGCTTCCGTCGATGGAAGCGGGCATCGTTGCGCTCTATCAAAAGTGTCCGCATCTCGGTTGCCGTGTTCCTTCTTGTGCAACCTCGCAGTGGTTCGAATGCCCGTGCCACGGTTCGCAGTACAACCTGGCCGGCGAGAAGAAGGGTGGTCCGGCGCCTCGGGGCATGGATCGCTTCGCCACTTCTGTCACTGGCGGCGTGCTCACCGTTGATACGGGCCAGATCTTCCAAGGTCCGGCGATCGGAACCAATACGACTGGCCAAGAAGCTGAAGGCCCGCATTGCGTGGGTGGAGGATCGCACTGATGCACGATCTGTATCTCTTGGCCAGCGCACAAAAGACGATCGGTTACGTGGTTGCCGTTGTTTTGCTTCTCGGGTTTGTGGTCGCCATCGCCGTCAACGTGCGGAAGGGACGCGCCGAGGTGGGTTCGGAAATCGAACTCGCCCCGAACCGCAAGCCCTACATGGACGACGAGGAACTCGAAACGAAGAAACTCGACCGCACACTCGGTCTTGGTCTCGTTGCGCTCGGAGTCATTGCCCTCGCATTGCCGCTCTATTGGCTCGCTGAACCAAGTCGTCAAACTGACATGGTGCAAGAATTCGAAGACGTTGCGGTCTCACGCGGCGAAAACATTTATGTGAATGCCGCGCAGTGCGCGAATTGTCACGGTCCTAACGGTGTTGGTGGTGCTGCGAGTTACACGATCCTCGATCCAAAGACCGGCGCGTATGTCGATCAGGTTCAGTGGAAAGCTCCCGCCCTCGACACGGTGATGTATCGCTACACCCCCGAGCAGGTCACCTACATCCTCAATTACGGGCGTGGCTACTCGCCGATGCCAGCCTGGGGTGCACCCGGCGGTGGTCCGCTCACCGAGCAACAAATCGCTGACGTAATCACCTATCTCACCTCGATTCAGTTACCGGCTGAAGAGTCTCAGAAGGCCGTGCAAGAGGAACTCGACAAGGTGTGCAAAGCCGACGCGGCCAATAACTGCACTATTGCCGGTGGTTCGTACAAGACGCTTGGTGAAGCAATCTTCAACCTCGGTTATTCCGATGGCTTCGCCGCGGGCGCCTATGCCTGCGGCCGTTGCCACACCTCGGGTTGGTCCTACGGCAAAGCGCAAGTCGCCGGCGGTGGAGCCATGGGCCCCAACTTCACCGGTGGGTCTGAAATTCGCCAGTTCCCCGTGGCGGAAAAGCAGGCGGAATTTGTTTCGGCCTACCCGAAGATGGGTACGTCCTATGGCACTAACGGGTGGTCAAGCGGCCGAATGGGCAGCTTCGGCACCAACCCCAGTGCTGCTGATCCGAAGACGGCAATTATGAGTCAGGATCAGGTCATGCTCACGCCCAATCAGATCGCGGCAGTTGTCGCTTACGAGCGGACCCTTTAATGCAGACCCTCCAAATCATCGCTGGCATCTCTTTCGATCCGGGCATCCGCGGCATCCTCGTTGTGCTGGTTGGCGTTTCCGTTCTGATGGGTTCGACGTACCTCATCCTCAGTACCAACCTCGGGGCCCGTCTTGGTTTCCTCGTGGCGTTCACCGGTCTCTTTGGTTGGCTAACGATTCTCACGTTTATGTGGTGGCTCACCCCTCCCGCCATTGGCCCGCGCGGGAATATCCCAACATGGAAGCCAGTTGAGATCTATGTGAACGGTGGCGGCGATACCGCGAAAACCGACTCACTTAATGTTTTAGTGGATCCGGCGTCTTTGCCCAAGGCCGACAGGATCCTTGCGGACAATCCTGATTTGGCGAAGGACTTTCCGAATGCAAGCGGCACATCGCTTTCAGATATTCAGAGCAATTACCCCGATGTGGTGAGTGGCTACATCTCTCCCGATTCGCTGAACGGATGGAAACTGGTCTCCGCCTCGAATGCCGGTGAGGCTCAGGCTGCGGCCGACGCCGAACTCGTGGCTTCGGGAGTTTTCAAGACCACCGCCGATTACAAGAAACTCAATACTTGGCAATTCGGTGGCAAGCCGACGCTGGCTGAAGACTGTCCCGATGGCGGCATCATTTGTCGAGTGACGCATCGTGTTTCCTCGGCCTTTCAAATCAAGAATCCCCAGAACTTCACGGTTGTTCAAGTGCAACAAGTGATTCCTCAAGAAACAATTCCGGGTCAGGCGCCTCCGATTCAGAAAGCCGATCCCACGAAGCCG
>CAMCTW010000127.1 GCA_945878645.1 Bifidobacterium breve | reverse complement strand
AGGAAGCACAACATCGTGTTCTTCGAAACGTGTCATCGACTTTGGGTCGGCGAGCAGAACTGACGTATCGAGTACGTAGATCTGTTTCCCAAGCGGCGTCATTGACCTCCTCCCGCAGCAAGATCGGAGAATGCTTCCCTCGATCGTGTGGACAGGTTGGACGACATGGCCAGAGTGGTGGTCACGGGACTCCCGAGGTGCTGTTGCTGTGACCCCGTCATCCAACACCGCGCGTCGGCCCCACGCGCGGATGGTTGAGAGGAGTTCGTCTTCCGTTCACAGAGCCGTCATGAAGGCCAATGGCGCGGCCCGGTCGAGGGTCTTAGAGAGTGGCCCTCAGAGATTTGAGAGAATCTTGAACGCCTCGCCGCGGGCGACACCTGTGATCGATCCGACAGCTTCGGCGTGGTCACGCACCCGTTTCCCGAAGGCTTCGGCTGCAGTGCCGTCATCGTCAGCGGGAATCGAATGCGTCGTGATGAATTGGCTGGTGTGGGCAAGAAGCGCGTGGACCTTTGCGTCGACGAAACTGGTGATGTCCTCAACATGGTCTGGTTCGTCGGCTTCAAATAAAAGCGCGATTTTTGGGCGATGAACATCGAGGCCATGGTGGCGGAAATAGTGCGGATCGCGCGCGGCAACGATTCCGTCGAGGGCAAGCCACCCAGCATTTCGGTGATCGGGATGAAGCCGGTACCGCTTCCACGGGTCGTGAGTGAGGACAACGTCAGGCTGCGTAGACCGAATCCAATACGCGACCTGATCGCGGATATGAAGCGTTGGCTGCAACTCGCCGTCGACATGGCCGAGCATTACGACCTTGCCGGTGGAACCAAGGCGGCGCGCTGCTTCCATTTGTTCGGCTCGCCGTTGTTCCACCAGAGCATCGGTATTTTGATCGGCATCCCACGTTCCTTTTGAGCCGTCGGTCAAAACGAGATGGTTAATGACACAGCCTTTACTCGCCCAATTCGCGAGGGTTCCTCCGCACTGAAATTCCGCATCGTCGGGATGAGCGACGATCACGAGTACGCGATCGGGGGTGGCGATATCGCGAGAGTTCATTGGGCGAGTCGGCAGATCGCCTAGCGGGAGCGGAGGGAGTTCGTTTGTCATGTTGTGACTCCCCAATCCGGAGGCACTAAATCTTCGGGCCGGTCGACATCCCACGCAAGTCGGTCATCGTGAATGACGCGGACAGGGAGTCCAAGTCGTTTGGCTTCCGCCTCGTGTCGCTTAAATGAGGAGGGGCCATAGGAGAACACGAAGCCGCTGTCGGTCGGAATCACAATGACGTTTGTGCCATCTCCATGACGATCAGGAACGAGTGTGACGCCGTCGTAGTCGGCGAGCCACTCGAGATGTTCGGCGTGGGGAAGGTCGGCATGCGCAACGATCACGGTGTCGACGTCGAGGTGAGCGAGATCAGCCACGCCTTCGTTGACTGCCCCATTGAGGCCGCGACTCGGCTTCCATAAGACGCTTGCGCCTTGCTGTGTTGCCCACGTCGCTACCGCTTTGTCATCACATACGACCCAGACATCGAGTGGAGCGGCTGCAGCAACGACAGTTGTCGCCATCGATTGAGCAAGCGTCGAGCGTTCGTCGGGGTTCAGCGCCGCGGCGAGACGCGCTTTGGCGTCGGAGAACGCTTTGACGGGAATGAGCACAGCACGCGTTGGCTCAGATTCGGACACCTTCGGAGTGTAGGTCGGGTGGTTTGCGTGGCTTCCAGGCACCCTTGCTTCGATGGCGAGATCGCTGCGATGAATGGATGGCGATCGGCCGGGGGTAGCGTCGCCGCCGATGGAGCGCGCAGAGTTGGACCAAAACGCCAATAACCAAGCAATCGCCGATGCGTGGGTTCTGCTCGGCACGATCGGGGCTGGCGGCCGGGCCAAGGTGGACCGTCGTGGGGTGATGACTCCCGAAGGAGCAACGTGGTCGCTCGATTGGTGGGTCGGGGCCGAGGACCGATGGCATGTGGCGTCGGGAGCGGCTCTTGTCCGTCAATCCCTTATTGAGTCCACGCCAGTTGTCCTTAGTGCGATGAGGCTTCCGGGTGGCGAGATTGAGCAGCGAGCATGGTGTGTAGTCGATGGCTCGACAGGTAGTCCTGTGCTCGTGGTTGCTTTTCACAACGCCACGTCGATTCCGGTTGCTCTTGCGCTCGCGTTTACAAGCGCACCGAACGCGTCGTCGACGATTGATTTCGCCGATGGCATCGTGACGATCGATGGCGACGCCGTTGCTGTGTTTTCACGATTGCCATCTCGATTCGGAATCGAACTCGATGGGCGGTCGGCACAAGACGTCACCACTGCCGGCGACGCGGTCAACGTGTTTCCTGCAGACGGAATCAAATCGACCGGCGCAAGCGCAACGGCGTCGTTTGTTTTCCCACTGCCACACACGGCGACACTGCAAGTTGTTCTTCCACTTGGAGCAGCGATGAGCGCTGCTGATCTCAAAGGTTGCGATCTCACTGCACTCCCTCCGTTTGAACGCGTTGTCGCTGGTTGGAAAGCGCAAACAGCGCGAGCGCCAAAATTCGATCTTCCCGAGAGGCAGAGCGAAGAAGGAATCGATGGATCTCGCTCTCATTTGTTGGTGCACGTTGCTGGCGAGGATCCTCTTCGTTGGCCAGGGGTTCCTGTCAATGGTCTTGAGCGGTCGGAACTCACGATGGCTCTTGATGAACAAGGACTCTCAGCAGAATCCGAACGTCTTCTGGTCGCGTCGACCGACCTTCAAAATTCTGACGGTTCCTTCGATTCGTTACGTCTTGACGCAACCGCGAGTTGGGTCGTGGCGTTAGAACGACACGTCGCGTTGTCGGGTGACGGCGTGTTCGCCGACCAAATGGTTGAACGAGTGGCTTCGGCAGCTCATTGGATAGCGAAGCGGCAACGCGGGAGTCGCTTGCGCCGCTCGAGTTCATTTTTTGCCAACGGGAATGGTCCGATTGGTCTTGATGCTGATCAGCGTGTTGGATATGACGCTCGGTGGACGATGCGGGCTTATCGCTCTGCGGTTGCATTGCTCGATAGTGCGGGGCAACCCGATGCCGCGCTCGCTGTGCGGCTGCACTCGGCCGCGCTTGACGACGAGATGGATCGTCGTGGCGTGTCGCAGGTGGGGCCGGGCGATGGAACAGTTGCCAACGATGCGATAGCGCAACTGCGGCGCGAGTTGCTTTCCGGAGAACCGCTTTGGACATGGCCCAGCGAAACCGATGCACATGATCCTTCTCGTACCGCGGCGTTTTTGCGAACTGTTCGAGCCATCGTTGCGTCCGATGCCGGTGGGGTTGTCGACCTACTTCCGGGGTTCAACGAGGAATGGCTCGGTCAACCAATCGCTGTGCATCGATTGCCAACGACTGTTGGTTTGTTGTCGTTTGCATTGAGGTGGCACGGGGCTCGCCCAGCATTGCTGTGGGAAGTCGAGGGTGATCGGGACCTCACTATTACGTGTGCATCGATTGATTCTGAGTGGTCGACCACCGATCAGCGAGGCGAGGCACTCCTTGCTGCGCCCGTCTTTGACCATGTTCATAGTCATTTCGCCCATGCCAGCGAGGAATCGGTGGTGGAAATCCCGGTCGATGAGGGAACCTCATTTACCTGAGGTGAAACGAGGTCGATCCCGCCGGGGGCCAGATTTCTAGGATTATTTGTGGGATTAGTCGCTGCCTGCTCTCGCATGTGCCTCGGGTCACGTCTATGGTTTGGCGCACAGAGGGGTTCCGTGGGGTGCCCCGATCCGAACCGTCGGCCATGGCCGAAGGAGGCAGTAATCATGCAGAGGCGTGCGGGAATCCGTCGCTGGGCACCAGTCGTCGCAGCAGTCATGGCCGTTGGCCTGATCGCAACGGCGTGTGGTGGGGGCTCAAGTGGCTCCTCCGACAGCGGCAAAACCAGTGACGTAACTATTAAGGCTTCCGGTCCGCCGAAGGCTGGCGGCTCAGTCAAGTTTGCACTTGAAGCTGAGACCGATGGTTTCAATCCGTCCAGCAACCGTTGGGCCATTTCTGGCTACATGGTTGGCAACGCGGTCTTCGATCCGCTTTCGGCCTATGACGCCGATGGCAACTGGGCTCCGTACCTGGCCAAGGCCTTTACGCCGAGTGCCGATTTCAAGTCTTGGACTGTCGATCTTCGTGCCGGTGTGAACTTCTCCGACGGCACCCCTGTCGACGCAACAGCCGTCAAACTCGCACTCGACACGGTGAAGGCCAATGCCCTCACCGGAGCCGCCCTTGCGAATATGGGTTCCATCACGGTGGTGTCGGCTTCACAGCTCACGATCGCCACGGTTGATGCCTGGGCATCGCTTCCCGCAGTGCTCACGACCCAGGTTGGCTTCGTTGCCGCTCCCGCCCAGCTCAAGGCTGAAGGCCCAGCAGCAAGTCGTCAGCCGATTGGTTCTGGTCCGTTCATTCAGAAGGAATGGATCCCAGACAATCGCTGGACCGGTACGAAGAATGCCAATTACTGGCGTTCCGATGATAAGGGCAACAAGCTCCCATACCTCGATTCGGTGGAATTCCGCCCGATCGTTGACCCGCAGAACCGAGTGAACGCGCTTCTCTCAGGTGATGTACAGATGATTCACACCACCGACTGGCCGGCGATTAACCGCCTTCAGTCGGAAGCAGCTTCGGGCAACGTTCAGTTCGTTGCTGACGGAACTGAAACTGAAGAGCAGTTCCTTATGTTCAACACGCAGAAGGCTCCGGTTGACGACGTACGTGTGCGTCAAGGGCTCACGTTGTGCACCGACACGAATGCAATTCTGGTCGTGCAAGAGACGCCGGCCGCACGTTTGGCCGATAGCCAGTTCACGAAGGAATCGCCGTGGTATTCCAATAGCGGTTTCACCACCAATGATGCGGCCAAGGGCAAAGCGCTCCTTGACCAGGT
>CAMCTW010000126.1 GCA_945878645.1 Bifidobacterium breve | reverse complement strand
CAATGCTGAACCCGGTATGGGAACCGCAACACTCACGGCTTCTTCTACTCGTTGCTACAAATCCTGTGGTTTCGCATGGTTATGGAACCACGCTGGCCGACCCAGTGCGGAGGCTGCGCGAGAACCAAGCCGCGGGCGGCAGGATATGGACCATCGATCCTCGCCGCACTGAATCGGCGGCACTGTCTGACGAACATCTTTCTGTACGTCCCGGCTCGGACACCATCTTGTTCGCTGCGCTGGTTCGAGAACTGCTTGATGATGCGCAATGTAGGGCGGCGCTCGAACGCACGTGTCGCGGTGACGAGGTGAAGCGCCTCACTCAAGCAGTTCTTCCTTTCGATCTCGACGCAGCTGCTTTGGCTACTGGTTGCGAGCGTTCGAATCTCCTCCGACTCGTTGCTGACCTTCGCGAACGGCATGGAAAAGTCGCGATTTTCTGTGGGACCGGTTCAACGATGTCACTCGATGGCGTCCTCACTGAATGGCTTCGATGGGTTCTGCTTGTGATGACCGATTCCCTCGATGTGATCGGGGGAATGCGTTTCAATCGCGGCGTTGTCAATCAGCTTTCGCCGCTTCGCCCGGGAGCACCTTCACCTGACGGCCCGAAATCACGACCCGAACTTGCTCGGGTTGCCGGTCAGATGCCCGTTGCAGCACTCGTTGATGAAATCGAGGCAGGTCGACTGAAGGTGTTAGTGATCACGGGTGGGAATCCATTGTCAGCCTTCCCGGAACCCGATCGCTTCCGTCAGGCCGTTGCGCTTCTCGATGCCTTGGTCGTCATCGATGTTGCTGAGAGCGAGTTATGTGACTTGGCAACACACGTCTTCCCCGCAACTGGACAACTCGAGCGCGCCGACCTTGCACTGGCTGAGCAGGTCGCATTTCGCTCGGGCATGCAATACACCGCTGCAGTCATTGAACCGTTTGCGGAACGTCGGCCGGTCTGGTGGATCCTCGGTTCTCTGGCCGCGCGTTCTGAGCGGCCCATGTTCGGGGGAACTCCACTCGATGCGCTCTCCGACGAGACAGTCTTGCGAGGGCTTCTTGGCCACGGACCATTCCCGCCCGATGAAGTCATTGAGGCTGGTCCTCATGGCGTGAATCTCGAACCCGAGTACGGGTGGGTACGCGAGCGCATGACCCCTGACGGTTGTTGGTCGATCGCCCCGGCGGTTTTCTGTGACCGTCTTGCGCAGCATCGAGGCCCGGAAACCGGACTTGTGGTGGTTCCTCGACGTGAATCGGCCTGGAGTAATTCTGTGCGTTTCGGCGGTGTAGGTGACGAGTCGGTGGTCCTGATCCATCCCGAAGAGGCCCAAGTGAGGCAGCTCGTCACGGGTGACTGGGTGGCGGTGACGAGCGCTTTTGGATCACTGGTAGCAACTGTTGCGGTTGATGACGCTATTCGGCCAGGGGTGTTGTCGGTCACCCATGGCCACCCCGGATCTCTCACCGGAACGTTGACGAGCTCTTTAGAAGGCGTCGACCCACTTACCTCCATGCCTCGTGCATCCGGGTTGCCGGTGCGTATCGACAAACTCGGGATGTAGCTCACGTAATCGGCTACAAAGGTGAGACAACAGTGCAGGAGGGGACATGACTGTCATCGATCAAAGGGTTACGTGGGCCAAGGTTGAGGAGCGTCTCGCTACCGAAACCGATCCCGTGCTTCGTCGCAACCTTGAGATGCTCTTGGAACACCAATTGGCTGAAGCATCCCTCGACATGGAAAAACTCCTGGCCACCGTTTCTGAGCATGCGCACTATCACATGCATTCAATTCCGAACGGCGCTGGGGATGTCATTGGAAAGTCGGCGGTGCAGAAGTTCTATGAAGATTTTGCAGCCTCAGGTGCCGAGAAGCTTCAACTTGATACCGAGTGGTTAGTGGTGGATCGGCACTGCATCGTGACCGAGGGTCTCATGCGGATGGCCTATCCCGGCTCAACGCTCGCTGCTCGTGGTTTTCCAATCGATGACCCTTCAGCGTTTTATCTCTACGAAGCGCGCATGTGCGTTTTGTGGCCCATTGGACCGGATGGCCTCTTTACCGGAGAAGATACGTACACAGCGTCCGATGGCTTCGCGGGCATTGAACACCGCAAATTGTCATCAAAAGATGTCGCGACGTTCTAGGACCCCGTGACTTCGCCGAACAGGTTCATTGTTGGCCGACGTCCCACAAAAGCAGAACTGGCCACGTTCCAAGGATCGACTGTTGATGATCTCCTGCCGGCACAACTGAATCTGCTCTTTGTTGGAATCAATCCAGGGTTGTGGACTGCCGCAGTCAATGCACATTTTGCACGACCGGGTAACCGATTTTGGCCGGCGTTGCATCGCTCGGGGATTACCTCCGTTGACGTGGATGCGTCATGCGGACTTCCTGATCAGACACGATCGGAATTTGAATCCAAGGGAATCGGTATCTCGAATATCTGCCCGATTGCTACGGCGAGAGCAGATGAATTATCGAAACAACAACTTCGCGACGGTGGCGAAACGCTTCGGGCTCTCGTTCGCGAGCGGAAGCCAAACCTCGTGGCCGTGCTCGGCGTGACCGCCTATCGACAAGCATTCGGTAACGCGAAGATTGCCGTGGGTCCTTCCGCTGACGGCTTTGAGGGCGCCCAACTCTGGATCCTTCCGAATCCAAGTGGGCTTAATGCCCATGAAACCGTTGAGTCGCTGGCTGAGTGGTACGGCCGCGCCGCTCAAGCGGCCGGCATCTCCCTTATTCGCTGAACGTCAATCCATGCCGGGCAAACGACCGCCGGCGGCGATCCATTCGCCAAAGACTCGCTCGCCCTCTGAAGGGTTGTAAACGTCTTCTTGATACGAGAACTGTCCATCACCTGCGTATTCAAGAATTGTGATGCAACTGAATCGGAATGGTTCTCCGCCGGTCGGGTGGGGGAGCACCTGCCATGGGTAGTAGACAACGCGATTTCCGTCGATCACCACCCACTCAATGGGGAACTCCATTGTGGACGGAGCTTGTGCCATGACATCAACGATGGCTTTGCGTATTTCTTCTCGCCCGTTGAAAGTGCCGAGATGATGTTCGACCCAGAGGCCGTCGACTGTGTGCAGATCAGCCCAGGCGTTCCAGTCGCCGCTGTCTCCGACTGCAACAAAGTTGTCGTACGCGGCGCGTACTTCGTCAGGATGAAAGTCCATTGTGGTTCTCCGTGATTAGTGCGATGGGGTGAATCTGACAGGCATTGACTCGGGCCCGCTAATGAAATTCGAAGCCCGAAATTCAAGAGGATCGTTCGTTGCCAATGAAATATCGGGGAGACGACGCAGCAACTCTTCGAACATGATCTTAAGTTCGAGACGGGCGAGTGAAGCGCCGAGGCAGAAGTGCGGCCCGAAACCAAAGGCAAGGTGAGGGTTGGGATTGCGGCGCACGTCGAGTTGGTCGGGATTGTCGAACACCCTCTTGTCGCGATTTGCTGATGGGTAGAACAACATCACCTGATCGCCTTCGCGTAGCGATTGACCGCGCAGTTCAACGGGCGCAGTGACGGTGCGGGCCATGTTCTTGATGGGCGACACCCATCGGAGCAGTTCTTCGACCCCGGTCTCAATGAGTTCAGGCGATTTCGCAAGAATGTCACGCTGATCGGGAAACTCCAGCAACGCAAGCATCCCGCAGGTGATGACATGACGACTGGTTTCATCCCCACCGATGAGGATGAGGAGAGTCTCACTAACGATTGACTCGTCGTCGAGGCGATTGCCATCGATCTCCGCGTTGACAAGAGTGCTGATGAGGTCATCTTGAGGCGCACGTGACCGGCGATCGGCAATGACTTGCAACTGATATTCACGAAACTGAATGCCAGCATCCATCGCGGCCAGTTGCACCTCGGTCGTGGGAGTTCCTGTCGTGCCGCGGATCATGTCATCGGACCAGCGCAGAAGATCGTCGTAGGCGTCGGGTTCGAAACCGAGCATGTCGGCAATCAGGAGCAAGGGGAGTGGCGCGGCGATATCCCAAACAAAATCGCACTCGCCTTTGGCTTCGACCTTGTCGATGAGGTTGGTGCAAATTTTGCGGATTGTCTCGGCGTGACCCTGGACCTTCTTCGGCGTGAAACCCCGGTTTACCAACGACCGACGTCGTTGGTGCTCGGGATTGTCCATAGAGATCATCATTGGGAGAGGCTGGCCATGTGGTCGCGGTGATCGTGATGACGAGAACGTCTTCGCGTCTTTCTCGATGGCGAGCACGTCGTCGTAGCGGGTGATTCCCCAAACCTGATTGGGTTCATCCCAGTACACGGGAGCGTTCTCGCGCATCCATTCCCATTGCTCGTAGGGCTGGCGGGCGTACCACTCCCCGTCGAGCAGGTCGATGTCATCCCTCGTGTCGTGTTTCATGTCTCCCCCCGGAGCGGCTGCGCTGCGAGCGCTTCCGTGTCGGGACGCTACCGGCTCTGGGACCAACGACGCGCTGTTACGCCGGTTCTTCGATTCGGCCATCGGGATGGCAAGCGAATCGAGATCGATCGACAGGGTGTACTGGTCCGTCGACGGCCCAGGGCCAACCGCCAAACCCAGTGCGTTGATAGTCAAGGAAGGTCTGACGAAGGCCGGCTTCGTCGTTCATGACGAAGGGACCCTGCTGGGCGACGGGTTCACCGATGGGGCGGCCTTGTAGGACGAGACAATCGGCACCGCCATCGGAGGAAAGAGTCAACGAGACATCGCAGCGGACAACTGACCCAGTGTCACGATCAAGTTCGGAGGAGCCGATACGTACGCCTTGGCCGTCGAACACATACAGCGTGCGAATCGCTTCGGATGAGGGAGCCGCCGGAAGCTCCAGGGAGGTTCCGGGATCAAGGTGGAGATGCCAGATGGCGACATCTGACGTTGATTTCGAAGCCCACGAATCGGGCGGAGATGAAAGTGGCGTGACTCTGTCGAATTCACCGGCGATGAC
>CAMCTW010000125.1 GCA_945878645.1 Bifidobacterium breve | reverse complement strand
GTAAAGGCATTGCTGTTGGCTTTGCGCTTGCGGCACTTCAACGACGCCTCGCATCCTCGCCGGACGCAATCTTCCATTCACTGCGCCGGCGACGCGAGCGTTTGACGGTTCGGCTCACGGAAGCGAAGCAGATCGGTGATCTTCAGAAGACGCGTGAAGTTGGCCGTCGCATCGGCGATCCTGACGGGTTCGATGTCGACGACTTTGGAGACGACGAATTCGAGCAACTCGAGGACGAAGCGATCGAGGGAGCGGTTCTCGCTGAGGACATTGCTGAGCTCGAAGTTGAAATCGTCAAACTTCGAGCACTGCAGGAACTTGCTGAAGAAGTTCGCAATTCACGCGAGGACTCCAAGTGGGTGAAGCTCCGGGAAGTTCTCGAGAGCCCGGAGTTCAACGAAACCGGTGAACGCCGAAAGCTCATCATCTTCACCGAGCACAAGGATACGCTTTCGTACCTTGAAGGACGGATCAAAGACGTCATTGGTCGACCTGGTGCTGTCGTCACCATTCATGGCGGTGTGAAGCGTGAGGAACGCCGACGGGTCCAGGAGTTGTTCCGCAACGACCCCAACGTTCAAATCCTAGTTGCGACTGATGCTGCCGGCGAAGGTGTCAACCTCCAGCGCGCAAACCTGATGGTCAACTACGACCTTCCGTGGAACCCCAACCGGCTTGAGCAGCGTTTCGGTCGTATTCACCGAATCGGTCAGAACCGAATCTGCTATCTCTGGAACCTCGTCGCGCACGAGACGAGAGAGGGTCAGGTCTATGAGCGTCTCCTAACCAAGATTGAGCAACAGCGCGAGTTGTACAAGGACCAGATCTATGACGTCCTTGGCGATGTTCATCTCAACAAGTCGCTGCAGGAATTGCTGATTGAGGCCATTCGCGATGGTGACGATCCCGAAGTACTGCGCCGAATCGGTGAAGTCATTGACAAAGAAGTGGGCGATCGAGCGAAGGCCGTGCTCGAAGAGCAAGCGCTTGCCGCCAACGTGCTCGACACATCTTCTATTGCGGAAATGCGAGACCGCATGGAGCACGCACTTGCGCGAAAACTTGCACCAGGATTCCTCGAAGCATTCATGCTTGCGGTTCTCGACGAATCCGGCGGCCGCATCCCCATTCGTGAACGTGGCCGGTTTGAAATCACTCGCGTTCCCGCCCAGATTCGCGGTCATGAACGAGCAGAAGAGGGCGTTGTCGGCTCGACCTATGAGCGGGTGACCTTCGACAAGGAACTGATCGAAGTTGACGGCACCGAGCTCAAAGCCGAACTCATCACTCCCGGACACCCACTTCTGAAGTCATCGATCCGCTGGGTGCTCAATAAGTACGAACCACTTCTCTCGGCTGGAACGACGTTCGTCGACCCATGTGATGAAGGTGTAACTCCACGCGTGTTGGTCTATCTCGAGCACGCGATCACTGACGGTCGTCGCTATGGAGATGGTCGGCGGCCGGTTTCGCAAAGGTTCAACTTTGTTGAAGTCAGCGCCGATGGAACTGTCACAGACCCAGGCGCCGAGCCCTATCTGAACTACGCACCGATCTCCGACGGAGCCCGGGCTGCGGTCGCCACTCTCGACACTTCTTGGGCTGATGACGGCATCGACGATGTGGCGCGCAACTGGGCCATCGAGAAGTTGGCGAAGCCACACTTCGAAGAAGTCGAGGACATCACCAGAGCAAGAGTCGGCCGGATTCGAGCCGCTGTTGAAGAGCGACTCACCAATGAGATTCGCTACTGGGATGCCCGAGCGGCCGAACTGAAGTCACAGGAACTGCAGGGTAAGAAGCCGCGTTTGAATTCTGGTCGCGCTCGTCAACGCGCCGATGATCTCGAAGCCCGCCGCAATAGAAGACTTGCTGAGCTTGATCTTGAAGCCGATCTAGTCAACCGTGCCCCCAACGTCATCGCTGCGGCGTTGGTCATTCCGCAGGGCCTGATCAACCAACTCTCCGGCCTCGATCCGGCCGTTATCGATCCAAACGTTGCTGTCGAAACCGACAAGCGCGCTGTCGCTGCAGTTCTCGCCGCTGAACGTGGGCTTGGTCGAGTTCCCGAGGAGCAGAGCCATAACAACCCTGGCTTCGACATCCTTTCGAAAGATCCGAAGACGGGAATCCTCTATTTTATTGAGGTCAAAGGCCATCGCCCGCAGAACGACGAGATTCATGTCCGAGCACGCCAAGTACGCCAAGCTCAACAGAATCCGGATCGATTCCGATTGGCGGTCGTCGCCGTACCGAACGAGCCCGATGTTGAACCTACGGTCGGCTACCACCTGCGCCCGTTTGATAATTACACAATGATTTTTGCTCAAACCTATGTGCCTTTGAATGTGTCCCAACTCGTCCAGATCGCAGTGGAGCCTCAGTGACGTATAAGAAGAAGTTGATTGAGGTTGCGATCCCGCTGGCGAAGATCAATGAGGAGTCAGCGCGTGAGAAGTCGATTCGGCACGGTCACCCGTCGACGTTGCATCTGTGGTGGGCGCGTCGCCCGTTAGCTGCTGCTCGTGCGATGTTGTTTGCTCAGTTGGTAGATGACCCGTCAGCTCTCCCTGAGCAGTTTCCGACTGAGGAGGCGCAGGAGGTCGAACGAAAGCGTCTGTTCGACATCATCGAACGACTCGTTGTCTGGGAGAACACAAACGATCAAGCACTTCTCGCTGAAGCTCATGTTGAGATTCTGAAATCCTGCGACGGCGATCTGCCCAATGTGCTTGACCCATTTGGCGGCGGCGGGGCGATTCCGCTTGAGTCGTTGCGTCTTGGTATGCCCACGTTCACTGGCGACTTGAATCCGGTTGCAGTTCTGATTCAACGAGCGATGTTGGAGATTCCACAGCGATTTGGTGGAAATGCGCCCGTACATCCCGATGCTCGAGTGTCGCAAGCATTGTGGGCCGGTGCCGAGGGGTTAGCTGCGGACGTCGAGGCTTACGGGCGTTGGATGCAGCAGGAAGCAAAGAGCCGCATTGGCAAGTACTACCCCGATATCGAACTTGACGACGGGACTAAAGCGACACCGATTGCGTATATCTGGGCACGAACCGTCAGGTCCCCTGATCCTTCATGGCCCGGGCATGTTCCGCTTGTGCGTTCATGGGTGCTCTCGAAGAAGCCTGGAAAGCCAACGGTATGGGTCGAACCGATTATCGATCGCGAGTCGAAGAGCATCAGCTACGAAGTTCGAACCGGTGGAACGCCGGGTGACGCCTCAGTAGAGCGCGGCAACGGAACATGTGTCGCCACTGGAGCCTCAATCCCGGGGGATTACATCAAGGCAGAGGCTAACGCCGGGCGAATGGGGCAGCAGCTTTTGGCGATTGCAGGAGAGGCGCATCGTGGTCGCGTTTATGTTTCCGAAAGTGGGGGTGAACCTCGGACCGTGCCAGATCCAAGTTGGGTTATTGCCGGGTCTGTCCCGCGCCATCTGACAGGGGGGACGTGTGCTGTCTATGGATTAGACGAGTGGTGGAAGTTGTTCACGCCTCGCCAGTTGATGGCCCTGACAACATTCTCCGAACTTCTGGTAAATGCGCGTGAGCGCATTGAGGCAGATGCCGTTGCAAATGGATTGCAACTCGATGGAGTTCATCTCCGAGATGGGGGCGTCGGGGCTACCGCATATGCCGACGCTGTGATCACTTACTTGGCATTTGCAGTCGATCGAATGGCAGACCGGAACTCTTCGATCTGCTCCTGGGATAGCTCAAGGATGCACGCTCGAAATGTGTTTGCACGACAGGCGATTCCTATGACGTGGGATTTCGCAGAGAACAACCCTGTCGGCGGCTCATCTGGAAGCTGGGGAAATTGCTACTCAGGTATTGCAGTTGCAATTCGACACCTTCCTACCGGGAATGAGGGCCAGACGGCCCAACGTGACGCTCGAGCAAGGATTACTGAAGTCGGAACTTGTTTGATCAGTACCGATCCGCCTTATTACGACAACATCTCGTACGCCGATCTCTCAGATTTTTTCTATGTGTGGCTCCGTCGGAATCTTGCCGACGTTTGGCCGGATGAGGCGTCGACACTGCTGACGCCGAAGGCTGAGGAACTGATCGCAAATCAGCATCGGGCTGGTTCCAAAAAGGCAGCAAACGAACACTTTGAATCTGGGATGGAAGAGGTTTTCTCTCAAGCTGCAAAGAACGCTGACCCCCGTTTTCCCGCCGCGATTTTCTATGCGTTTAAGGCAACCGAGGATTCCAATGATGGGCCGATCTCAACAGGCTGGGAAACATTTCTCACTGGTCTCCTACGTGCAGGCTATGCAATAACTGCGACATGGCCTGTTCGCACTGAGTTGGCGAACAAGATTGGGTCCAAAGCGAACATGCTCGCTTCGTCGATCGTCTTGGCGTGCAGGCCTCGTGAAGTCACATCAGCGATGGCGACTCGCGGCGAGTTCATCGGTGCATTACGTGCCGAGATGATCCCCGCAGTTCGCTTGCTGCAAAAGGAAAATATCGCTCCGGTTGATATGGCCCAGTCGGCAATGGGGCCCGGTATAGCGATCTTCTCGCGCTATCCGAAGGTTGTGGAGGCCGATGGCAGTCCGATGTCGGTGCGGACTTCTCTGGCGCTAATCAACGAAGTGCTTTCCGAAGCCCTGAGTGGCGAGGAGTCAGAGTTTGACGCCGATACGCGATTCGCCGTCACTTGGTTCGAACAGTTCGGCCATAACCCGGGTCCCGCTGGCGATGCGATCACGCTTGCCACGGCGAAGAATACAAGCATCGCTGGGGTCGAAACTTCGGGGATTGCTTCAAGTCGTGATGGCAAGTTTCGCTTGCTCGATCGTGGCGAACTCGATGACGGTTGGGATCCTGCCAATGACAATCGTCTAACTGTCTGGGAAGCAACCCAGTATTTGATTCGAGCGCTTGATGATTCAGAGACGGCAGCGTCGGATCTCCTGCGACGGATTGGTCAGGGCTTCGGCGAGCGTGCTCGACAGCTCGCGTACTTGCTCTATG
>CAMCTW010000124.1 GCA_945878645.1 Bifidobacterium breve | reverse complement strand
GATTGGGTCAGAGGGATCGACGATGTACAGCTTCACCGTGCCGTCATAGGTGTCGACAACACCCTTTACCGAGTTGCGAATGTAATTAAACCGCTTCCCACCAAGGTCGCTTCCTGCGGGAAGTCCACTCGAATCGGCTCGCTGTGCGTTTGGATAGCGATCTGTCGTTGTGTAGCCATCAAAGATGTACACCACTCGACCGTCCTGAATGACGGGATAGGGATCGGAATCGAACTGCATGAACGGTGCAACAGCCTCAATGCGTTGGCGTATGTCGCGTTGATAAACGATTCGCGAATCCGAGTTGAGGAAATTGGATACAACCAAGTTCCAGTCGGAGAACTTCAGTCCGTAGGCCGCCTTCTTGATGAATGAATCAAGTTTCACGCCACCCGAACCCGAGTATTCAGTGAACTTTGTCTGGCCATCAGCCTCGACATAATCGATCTCTTCGCGTGACGCGTTTGTAATGGCGTAACCCGAGACGTTCTCACCGTAATAAAGCTGCGGCTGGGAAACATCAGCCGAAATTCGTGAGGTGTCAACGATCTGGGGAACGTTTCGAATGATAAAATCAGGACGTCCCTGATTCGTTGTTGCGTTTGCCGGAGCCATCGCAACGCCGTAGCCGTGGGTATAAGCGAGATGCTGGCCTTCCCATGAGCTCTGAGGGATCTGGCCAACGTTCAGATCTCGAGTTCCAATGATTACCTGCGTATTGGCGATATCTCCAGACGGAGTTTTGATCAGGTAACGATCGACATCGAGTTCGTTGAAACGCAATTGCGAGTACTGGCTTTGCAAACGCTGATAGGTGGGTTCGACAATGGTCGGGTCGAGAAGTCGAATATTGCGAATCGTCCCAGGATTGTCATTGACACTCTGCGTTGCAAGCGTTTTGTCCTGATTAAAAAGGAACGGCTGCGTATCAACACTGCTCAGCCCCATGGCCGTTCGCGTGGAATCGATGTTGTGCTGGATATACGGTGTCTCGCGCGTAGATTCCTCGGGTTCGACAACAAACCGCTGAATGAATGCTGGATACCCGACCCCTGCAACGACGGAAACCAACGCCCAAAGGCCAACTGCCACGACAGGAAGTGTCCATCCGCGACGCCAGATGTTGACGATGAAAAGGCCGAATGACAGAAGCGCAATAAAAAGCAGCAAGTAGATAACTGGAAGTTGCGCCTTTACGTCGGTGTAGGTCGCACCATCGACTGTGCCCCGAGTTGAGTAGGTCAGTGCATATCGCTGCAACCAATAATCGGCCGCCTTCACCAGCGCGAGGAGACCAAGCACCACAGAAATATGCGCTTTGACCTGAGGAGTTACACGCTGACCCTGCGTCTGAAAGCGAATGCCACCGTTCAGATAATGAGCCACCAAAACGACGATGAGAATGATGATGCCGGAAGCGAAAAGCCAGTTAGTGACAGAGGTATAGAACGGAAGTTTGAAGACATAAAAACCAACATCAGTGTTGAACGTTTGATCATTAACGCCAAAACTTCCGCCGTTGCGGAACAGGATCCACTGCTTCCATTCGCCAGACATGCCAAGTCCGGCGAATAAAGCGAGTACGAGCGAAACCACGACACGAACGGTCTTGGTGCGACGACCAATCGTTGCGTGATATCGATCGAGAAGTTCATCCTCTGGCCCGGTCTCGCGAACCTTCGGAGCGATGCGATCGGCAATCACCAAGCTCACAATCACCATCACGAAGAACGCCACCGTGAAGATTGCGCCTAACGCGATCTTGGCACCAAGGATTCCAGTGAATACCGAGCCGAGTCCCAACGAATCGAACCACATCCAGTCGGTCCAGAAACCAGCGAGGCCTCGGAGCGACATGAACAGAGCGAACACCATCCCCACGACGACGATAAGGGCGATACGGCCTCGGGAAAAGCGACGGCGCTGGGGCATGTCGGTGGGGAGACGCATAAGTCCCCAGCCTACGGGGGTTCTGAGATCAATCCAGCGTCGCCCTACTCAGAGTGCAGGAAGTACGACGCAGTGGCACCCATGGTGCAATGGCGGGGCGTTATGACCTGTTGGGAACGCCGCACCCCGCTCGGTTGCGCCGCTAAGCGAGTTGTCTTCGCAATCGGGAGACGGAGCATCGCCAGCGGCAACCACCCAGCGCACCTGCGATCCCTTGGGCAGACGATCGAGGATTCCTCGATTGCACGCCGAGAGAACCCCAAATGTCACCGACTCATCGACTCGTTGGCCCTTCCACTCCCGGAAGGTCGACCGAATGCGCTGGGCCAGATCATCGCGATCTCCCGACGATTCCGAGACCGCCCGTTCGAGACGATCGCGGAGCGGTCCAACGATGGCTGATGCCAGATCGGCAGCCAGGTCGCCCACCGATGCACGAGATGTCTCGCGTCCCTTAACCGGAGCAATCGACCCACCCGCTTCCGCCGCATCGGCCAGCGCCGGCAGCGCGATGTCTTCATAACGCTCAAGTTGCGATTCGGGAGTAGGAAGAAACGCGATTGCGGTCATGTTTCCCTTGACCGATCGAAGGGTTGAGAGCAACTCGTTCTGTTCGTCCGAAAGTTCGCGTTTGATCCGTCGCGCTAGTGAACTTTCGATCGCTGCAACTGCTGCATTACGTTCAACGATGAAGGCTTGATCGGCATCGGAGTCGGCTTCAGCCTCTTCACCAACATCATCAGTCGCACCAATCTTTGTCTCGGCGATTGCAGTGTCAACGATCGGTGCCGTCATTTCGGCCTCAGGACCTTCGCCCGACTGAGCGACTTCGTCTTCACCTTCTTTGCGGAGACGAGCAAAAACATCGGCAGCTTTACCCCTTGAGGTGCGAACGACTCGCACTGACGACGAATGGCGTCCTTCACGCGGATCTTCCGCGACTGGACTTGCGTCGCCGAGTTGCTCTGGTTCAGCGCTCTCAGAAGCCGAATCGCTGGATTTCTCAGTTTTTGGTTCCTGTACCGGAGGAACGACCGTCAGTTTGGGAGCAGAGGACTTTGGTTCGGCTGGGATCTCGACATTGCGAGGCCTATCCGCAGGCGAAACGTCGATGACAGGAACGCCCAATTCCTCGGCAGTAACTATCGAGGTAACCGTGGCATCAGGTTCAGAATCAACAATCTGTAACGACGCAACCTCGGCCGCGAGTTGGGCCTCGGGTAATGCGACATCAAGTTCTTCAGTCGCGACAGCGAGGGTTTCTCGCACAATGTCATAGGCCGCGGAAATACGATCGCGCCCGGCTTGCAACTGCTCGATCTGCTGACGAAGCGCCTGGCGACGACGGGCAAGGTCGTCGAGCATCCGCTGGCGCACCTGCTGTGCTTCAAGGACCATCTCGCGTCCTTGCTGCTTGCTCGCTTCAATAATTGCCGCAGCTTCAGTCTCAGCGCTTTCGCGCTGGGCTGCAGCGTTCTCCCGGATCTCTTCGGCAATTTGCTCGGCTTCTTCTCGACGCCGAGCAACTAACGCATCGGTTTCTTCCCGAAGACGAATGGTTTCTTCACGAGAGTCACGAAGAAGACGGGCGACATTTTCCTCTGCCTTGGCCCTGATCTCGGCCGCGGCGGACTGGGCTGCATCGAGAACCCGCGTGGTCTCTTCGCCCAGCAACTTGGTCAGATTCGAAGGATCGATGGGATCGTGTTCGGCACTTTGACGACGCGATTGCTCGACCTGACGCTCGAGTTCGGCCACGCGCGTCTGCGAGGCCTTCAGTTGGTTCGAGATCTTGAGGAGGTAACGCTGAACCTCAACAGGGTCAACGCCCTTCTTTACGGTCGCGAAGGTTTTATCGAGAATGCGGTCGGGATCGATCGGCCCGGACGAGTCGGCTGCCATCGCCGCCAAGGGTACCGACGAAACGCCTCTGACCCGGTGATACCAGTGCCGATCAGTTGGCGTTGGCCGAGGCGCCGACCGGCGGGAGAACCGAATTTCCGCCGCCTACCGTCGTGAGAACCGCAAGCGCCTGATCAAGAGAATCGACTGGCTCAATCCGTAACGCTCCCGCATACTTTCGCGCTTCGTCGATTTCGCTAGATGGAACCAGCATCAAATCGACGCCGGCACGACGCGAGGCCATCACCTTCTGATGCATTCCGCCTATCCGCCCCACCGTTCCATCGAGCGCCATCGTCCCTGTGGCAGAAATCGAAAGACCGCCCGTAAGACTCCCCTGGGTCATGACATCAAGGATCCCTAACGTGAAGGCCAAGCCGGCGGAGGGTCCACCCACTTGACCTGAATCAATCGAGATCTGTACCGGGAACTTGAACGAAAGGTCGCGGGTGAACGTTGAGACCCCAAGAAAGCCTTTTGAGGCGTCGTTGTCACGCGCACCGAGCACCACTTGCACATCGCGAGCTGGGCGCGCATCAGCCACAGAAAAATCGAATTGCTCGACATACATCGAAAGTGTCGAACCAGGAGCGCTCGAACTAACGATGCTGATCAATTCCTGACTGAAAGAGACTGGCTGCCCATTCACCCGGGTAATGACATCGCCAGAAACGAGGAGACCTGACGATGGCCCTCCGTCGACGACTGAAGCAACTACCGCTCCCGTTCCGTTTGATTCGATTGTGTAACCAAGCCGTTTAAGCGCCTGATACTGAGCGGCATCTTTCGAGTCGGCCATCATCCGAAGGTTGAGATCGCGATTCTGATCGGGTGACTGCTTTCCAAGAATGTTTTCCTCAGGAGTCAGATCAAGATCAGGATTCACCCACGCTGCAAGGGCCTCGATTGGTGTTGCTTGCCGGAGTGACACTGTGAGGAAATCCACTTCGCCGTTTGTTTCATACGTTGATGCACCCTCCACCGAAATCAGTGAGTCGGTCGGACGAGACGATCCCGGCGACAACACGTAATAGGGAATTCGAATGACTAACCCGAGTGTGATGACAACCACGGCGAGGATGAAACCAATTGACGTGGCCCAACGTCGGCGGCGACTCCAGCGTGGCGCTTCAGTCTCGACGACTGGCACGAGATCTTCTTCGTTGTGCTCGACCACGAGACTCCATTGCCGGCCGCAGAGTGCAGCGGATTCACCCAAGTGACGAGATCAGCCTGCCATGCCCAACGCCATA
>CAMCTW010000123.1 GCA_945878645.1 Bifidobacterium breve | reverse complement strand
GAAGGATCATCTCCAGTTGTCGCTCCAGAGACAACCACAACACCACCTGGCCGCACCGCGCGGATCGACTGTGCCCACGTCGCCTTGCCGACCGTTTCAATCACCGCGTCGACACGTTCAGGGAGTCGCTCGTGAGTTGCAAATGTGTCGTGGGCACCGAGTTCATGCGCCTTGGCTCGCTTTTGTTCACTCCGACTTGTCGCCCAAACACGAAGCCCAGCAGCGCGAGCCAGAACTATTGCGGCAGTTGCTACTCCCCCACCGGATCCTTGAATAAGAACCGTGTCACCCGGACGCAGCCCTGCGCGGGTGAACAACATCCGGTACGCGGTCAACCACGAGGTCGGGAGACACGCCGCTTCTTCAAACGTCAGCGATGCCGGCTTCGGGATCACATTGCGTCGAGGCACAGCGATGCGTTGGGCGAGAGTTCCAGGGAACCGTTCCGATAGAAGTGAACGACGAGGGTCAAGGGTTTCGTCGCCATCTCCAGCGTCGGGGTCAGCGATCACCGCATGAATGATGACCTCATTGCCATCGACATCAACGCCCGCACCGTCGCAACCAAGAATCATCGGCAACTGTTCCGGCCGAAGCCCGACACCTTTAAGGCTCCAAAGATCGTGATGGTTAAGCGCCGCGGCACGAAGCTCTACCAACACCCAACCGTCGGGAACCACAGGCTCAACGACCTCACCGAGCGTCAACCCAGTGAGTGGGTTCTCCGCATCGAATGACGTTGCTGTGACAGCAAACATTTAACCGATGACGACCGTTTCGCGTTCGAGCGCATCAAGTTCTGCCCGAACTGCGTCGGCTCCCGAAAGTCTTACGATGACCATGCCTTCGGCGTCTGCGCGAACAACAGTCGGAGCGCGGCGCACCTTGTAGGCACTTGCGAGGTCAAGGTGTTCCGCCACGTTGAGCACCACAACTGAATCCTCTGGTCGCTGCGTCGAAATCTGCTCGACAACACGAGGACAAACGGCGCAGAACTCTGTTGTAAAGACCAGCCACAGCGGCTTGCCTGTTCGGTAATCCGCTGGAACAGTGGCCCAACCACCTTTTCGTTCGGGCCGTTCGGCGTCGAAGAGTTTGCTTTCTTCGCGCTCGATGGTGACCACCCGCACGCCTCCACGAATGCGCACAAACAGCACATATATTTCGCAACCCACGCAGATTCCCGTTGTGGCTGCAGCTGCCGCGAGCGCAGCGACGATCAGTGCGAGCGTCCAACCAAGGGTTGGCGCGCCAGCAAGAAATGCGATTGTCGATGAACCGAGAAAGAGCACGCCCACGCTCGCAGCAAAACGAGGGGGACGCGGATCTTCGAGCTCGTGTGGCGGCGCCAACCGCGGCTTAATGACCGAGGAGTAAAGGCGAAGAACCGGCCCCCACTTGGGTCCGAATGCTGCGCCAAGCAACAGGACCACACCAAAAACTGGCACGAACAACCATTGGTCTGCCAGAAAGCCGAGGAGTAACGCCACGGCCATAACGGCTTGATTTGTGCGTGGCCCACGTGGATCGATCGGTGCTGGAGTACTCGCCATCCGCCCACCCTAATCCCGACCTATTCGATCGACAATAGAGACCGTGCTTGGTTAGTTGCGTTCGAGTCGGGTCACAACTTCCACATGGTGGGTATGGGGAAACATATCGACAACCACCGATTCGACCGGCCGGTAGCCCTCGGCGTTCAGGAGTGCGAGGTCTCGTCCGGCGGCGGCTGGATCGCAACTCACCAGCACGAATCGCTCAGCACCAGCTGCAGCGAGGACCTTGACAGCTTTGCGCCCCAGCCCTGCTCGTGATGGATCAGCGATCACGATTTTGGCGGGCGGAACCCGGAATCGTTCAATGGATGTGCCAACAACCCGAGCATCGAGGTCGGCGAGATTCACTTTGGCGTCAGCGACCGATGATCGGCCCCGCTCAGCAGCGACCACCCGCCAGTTATCTCTCCCTGCGACGAGGCTTCCAGCGAAAAGTCCGACGCCGCAATAAGCGTCGACGAGCGTCGACTGCTCGCCTTGTGAGTTATCGAGAAGATCGCTCACCATTGACTTCACAATGTCGACGAGCGCATCGGCGCCGTCGGGGCGCGTTTGGAAAAATGACTCTGCGGAGATTCGCCACATTCGGCCTGCTGCTTCTTCGTGGATCCAGGCGCGGCGACCGGCCTTGAGCTCATCAACTCCGATGACGAGAACATCCGATGGCAGCCGAACACCGACAGATGAAGGGGTCACCACAGCGATTCGTTCACCACTGGCGATGCCGATTCTCAGAACAACTTCGGTGGCCGACCCAAACTCGCCATCGACAAGGAGTTCTTCAAGACGTGGATGCGTTACCGCGCAAGAAGAAAGATCGAGTACATCGTGACTCGAACCCATTCGGAGTCCCGCACGACCGTCGACCACTGCCGCCCGCAAGGTTGTACGAAAGCCCCACGGATCGAGAACTGGTCCAGCAGCGACTACTGGCTCTTTCCACTTGCCAAGGCGGCGTAGCGCGTCGGCGACGATCCCGATTTTCGCATCGAGTTGTGCCTCATGAGCCAGATGGGCGAGATCGCAGCCACCACAACCTTCGATGACATGGGGGCACACAGGCTCGATGCGACCAGGAGAAGCTTCAAGAACTCGCACAATCCGTCCGTGTTCGCTTCCCTTTCGTTCGATGACCGAAACCTCAAGCCGTTCGCCGGGAAGTCCACCATCGACAAGGACCACACGTCCGTCCTCACGGCGTGACAGTCCTACGCCCCCGGCGACCAGTCGTTCGACGTCGACGATGACCGCCCGATCAGAGAATCGTTGCGGTGAACGAACGGGATCGAAATGGTCGGTCACCTGAGCAGCGTAGGCGGGTATCGTCGGCCCAACGCCCAACTCGGAGAAAGTTCACCATGACGACTCCAGCAGTCCCCCGCAAGATCCAAATTTCGCCGTCAGTTCTCACCGCCGATTATGCGCGGCTTGGCGAAATTTGTGTGGAGCTTGAACAAGGTGGCGCTGACCTCATTCATTGGGACGTCATGGACGGCAACTTCGTTCCGAACCTTTCGTTCGGTGCAGACGTGATCGCATCTATTCGTCCGCTTCTGGCGATTCCCTTTGAATCACACCTCATGGTCAATGAACCCACATGGATTCTCGACGCCATGATCGAGGCGGGTTGCAGCACAGTCATGGTCCATGCCGAGGCATGCCGCCACCTGCATCGAACGCTTGGCCGCATCCGCGAACTCGGGGCCACCCCTGCAGTCGTCATAAATCCGGCAACTCCACTCGAAGCAATTGTCGAAGTTCTCGACCTCGTGGGACTCGTCCTCATCATGTCGGTGAATCCCGGTTTCGGTGGCCAGTCCTATATCTCGGCCGTCGAACACAAGACCCGTCGTCTGCGAGACATCATCATCGAACGAGGCCTCGATATCGACATCGAAATCGATGGGGGTATTGCATCGTCAACAATTGCTGCGGCGGCGAGCGCTGGAGCGAATCGATTCGTTGTCGGTAGCGCAATGTTCCGAGACCCAGACGGATTTGAGCACGCGACAAACGAATTGCGGGCTCTCGCTTCCGCAGCGTCCGCGTAGATCGATGAGTGCTGCATGGTCCAATCGTCGATCGCTCATTCTCTTTCTGCTGGTACTCGTGATCCTTGCTGCAACTGGTATCGGAATCTGGGCGTTCGCTAAGAAGCCACCGACGCGCTCGGCGGCAAAACTCTGCGAGCAACTCGCTCAGGTCGACACACTCTCAACCTCGATCGTCACCCTTGACCCCACGACACTCGGCCCCCAGGTCGCCGAGTTGCAGCGAGCAACGAGCATTGCCCCAGCCGACATCCAAGCCCAACTATCAGTGCTGGCGACCTTTGTTCAGGAGGTTGCCGATGCGGTGCGAGCCTCACCTGTTAATAAAAAAGACACGTTGGTAGCAGCACTTGCCGAACGACAAGGCCGAGTCGACGAGGTAACTGCCGCCGGTCAAGCCGTCGAAGGATGGACGATTGCAAACTGCGGAACGTCACTGCGAACAACAACAACCCGACGCCAATAAGCGGGGCTGGATCAGTTCAACTCGCCGCGCTTGAGAATCACGTTGTCGACGATTCCGTAGGCCTTTGCCTGCTCGGCAGTAAACCAACGGTCACGTTCTGAGTCGACCTGAATCTGCTCAACGTCTTGCCCGGTGTGGAACGAGATGCGCTCGGCCATCAGACGCTTGATGTACGCCATCTGCTCCGCCTGAATAGCGATGTCTGATGCTTGACCCTGTACGCCACCAAGAGGCTGATGCATCATGATCCGAGCGTGAGGAAGCGTGTAGCGCTTTCCGGCCGCGCCGGCGCACAACAGGAACTGACCCATCGACGCAGCAAGACCCATGCAGATTGTTCCGACATCGGGGGTGATGAACTGCATCGTGTCGTAAATCGCCATGCCTGCGGTGATCGATCCACCTGGGGAATTGATGTAGAGCCAAATGTCTTTGCCCGGATCTTCGCCCTCGAGGTACAGCAGCTGCGCCACAATCTGATTGGCGACTGCGTCGTTCACATCGCTACCTAGAACGACGATGCGATCCTTAAGGAGCATGCGGAAGATGTCCGCTCCCGGCTCAGCGATGGAGGCAGCCATAGCCACCTGCGGTGCGATCGGGGGATTCAACATCGGGCTCCTTCGAACGGAATGTTTGTCAATCCCTTCAGACTGACTCGGGCAGGTTACAGGCCCAGACGGCTCAAGCGACGCGCTGGGGCGGTCATCTCTGCCCGCCCCACCCGCCTGTCTCGACGACAGGGGCCTAGAGGTAGAGCGCTCCAAGCACCCCGATTGCATTCACGCACATGTGGGCAACGATCGATGGGCCAAGACGGCCGTTGGCCCGGATCACAAGCACGGCGAACACCGCACCGTACAAGGCGGTGATCCCGACGATGAATGCTGCCTGACCTATGGAATTGCCTTGTGCATGGAACATACCGAATACCAACGACGTGACGATCACGCCAACGGTGAGGTTCCACCTTCGCCCAACCGACCGCAGGAATAGGCCACGGAAGAACAGTTCCTCAACGACCGGTGTGCACACAGCGACGAGCACGAAGATCGCCAACGCTGTGAGCAACGATGGCTTGGTCGGAAGGAACTCCGTATTCGTCGGAGCTGCCTCATTCGAAAGAATCGACCAGGTCACTCCCCCGACTCCCGAGATCACAAGTGCCGCAAGTCCGCCAAGAACTCCCCATCCAAGATCAATAGGGCGGAAATCCAAACCAAAATCCAGCCGAAGACTGCGCTGGCCCTTCCAGTAACTCGCAACGATCGGCCAACCGAGAAATCCGAGCCATCCGCAGATGACACTGATTGTTAACGCTCCGACACTTAGTTCTGTAAGAGAACTGTCGGACTCT
>CAMCTW010000122.1 GCA_945878645.1 Bifidobacterium breve | reverse complement strand
ACCGCTTCATCGGGCGCTTCAAGGAAGTACATGACTTCATAACGAAGACTGGCGAGTGATCCATTGTGTGAGCCATCGCCGTGGGCAGCATCGAACGCGTCGAGAAATTCTGCCGACGCGCCAACGGGGTCATCGGCTGCTTCAGGAATCGGTCGACCACTCACAATGTTGAGCGCGACGTCGAAGAACAACATGAGGCCGGTGCCGCCGGAATCAACAACACCCGCATCGGCTAAAACCTGCAACATCTCGGGAGTGCGCGCCAGCGCATCGGTGCCCGACGCATGAGCAGCTTCAAGAACACCGAGAAGATCGGAACCTGCATCGGCCGCAGAGCGACCGCCTTCGGCGGCGACGCGCACAACAGTGAGGATCGTTCCTTCGACAGGCTTCATCACCGCGCCGTAGGCGGCAGTGGCCGCGGCATCGAGTGCAGTTGCGAATGCTGCGCCATCAATCGCGGAAGCGGAGCGGAACTCGGCCGACAGTCCGCGCAGGATCTGCGAAAGGATCACGCCCGAATTTCCGCGAGCCCCCATGAGCGATCCGTGTGAGATCGCCTGACATGTGGAATCGAGATCGGCTTCGGCGCCATCGAGCTCCGCCACGACCGACGCCAGCGTGAGCGCCATGTTCGTTCCGGTGTCCCCATCGGGCACGGGATAGACGTTCAGCCGGTTGATGGTCTCTCGATGAGCGGCCAGGGCATCGGCGTACCCCCGGATGAGTATCCGGAGGTCATCGGCGGTCAGGCTGGTGGCGATGGACATCGGGCGAGAGACTACCGAGGCCTTCGCCCTTGAGCGCAGGACACGAAAATCTGCTCGATTCAGGCCGGTCAGACGCCGAATTGGGTCCTTGAGAGGCCACTGCTACCATTCGGCGTTCGATTCTTCTGACGTCCCGGAGTGTGTTGTCATGGCAGGTGTCTGCGAGGTGTGCGGAAAGCACCCATCGTTCGGTATGGCGGTAAGCCACTCCCATCGCCGCACCAAGCGACGTTGGAATCCAAACATTCAGCGGGTTCGAGCCGTGGTCAACGGTTCGACCAAGCGCGTCAATGTGTGCACGTCGTGCCTTAAGGCCGGCAAGGTCGTCAAGGCAGTTCGCTGACCGTGTCTGCCGGTCCTTTGCAGGGAGTCGTCAAGTCCTATGACCCCGTTTCGGGCGTGGGCACCATCATCTGCGACACGGATCTCAATGATTACGAGTTCACCCGTAGCGCCCTCGAAGGTTCGATTTTTCGTTCCTTGCGTCAGGGCCAGCGAGTGGTCTTCGATCTCGACGGTGGGTCACTTGCCATTCGTCTTCGCATGGGCTCAGAAGCCGATATGGGAACACCCGGATTCGAACCGGCCCACCCCGGCAACGTGCAACACCCACAGGGCGGCACCGCGGGCTGAGTGCCACACGGCACACCTAGCGATGCGACGACAAAGGGTGTCGTTGAATCCTCTACGCTTCGCTAATTCACCAGTCGTTCACCCGGCGGCAATTGCCCGCAGGGACAACTATCCACCCACGCGTAACACGCATTCGACAATGACGTCGGAGGAAACATGGCCGGTCAGACAACTAACCAAAAACTGATCGACTGGGTCGAACAGTGGCGCGAAATTCTGCAACCCGATGATGTCTATTGGTGTGACGGTTCGGCCGAAGAGTACGAGCGCCTGTGCGCACAACTCGTCGAAGGTGGAACCTTCCGCACGCTGAATGAAGCGAAGCGCCCGAATAGTTACCTCGCACTCTCCGACCCGGGCGACGTTGCTCGCGTTGAAGACCGCACCTACATCTGTTCCGAACGCGAAGTCGATGCAGGCCCCACGAACAACTGGCGTCCGCCCGCCGAGATGCGTACCGAGATGAACAAGTTCTACGCCGGCGCCATGAAGGGTCGCACGATGTACGTCGTGCCCTTCTCAATGGGCCCGCTTGGTTCGCCGATCGCACACATTGGTGTGCAGCTCAGCGACTCGGCCTATGTCGCAGTGAACATGCGCATCATGACCCGCATGGGCCAGGGCGCCCTCGACGTTCTTGGTAATGGTGAATGGGTTCCGTGCGTACATTCAGTTGGCATGCCGCTCGCTGCCGGTCAGGCCGATGTTGCATGGCCCTGCGATGCCGAGAACAAGTACATCGTGCACGTCCCAGAAACCAGCGAGATCTGGTCCTACGGCTCGGGCTACGGCGGCAACGCACTACTCGGCAAGAAGTGCTTCGCTCTGCGCATCGCTTCAACGATGGCTCGCGACAACGGCTGGATGGCCGAGCACATGCTCATTCTCGGCCTCACTTCTCCTGAAGGTGTGAAGAAGTACGTCGCTGCGGCCTTCCCGTCAGCTTGCGGCAAGACCAACATGGCCATGCTCATCCCCACCCTTCCGGGCTGGAAAGTCGAAACCGTTGGCGACGACATTTCCTGGATGAAGTTCGGTGCCGATGGCCGTCTCTACGCCATTAACCCCGAAGCAGGTTTCTTCGGCGTTGCTCCTGGCACCTCAGCCAAGTCGAACTTCAATGCTCTCGAATCCGTGAAGGGCAATTCGATCTTCACCAATTGCGCACTCACCGACGATGGCGACATCTGGTGGGAAGACCTCTCCGAGGAAGCGCCTGCGCATCTCATCGACTGGAAGGGCAACGATTGGACTCCAGCCTCGGACTCCCCCGCCGCTCATCCCAACGCGCGCTTTACCGCTCCAGCAGCACAGTGCCCGTCGATCGCACCCGAATGGCAGGACCCGGCCGGTGTGCCGATCTCGGCAATCCTCTTCGGCGGCCGTCGTGCCACCAACGTTCCTCTTGTCACCGAATCATTCGACTGGCAGCACGGCGTGTTCCTTGGCTCGATCATGAGCTCGGAAAAGACCGCTGCCGCTGCTGGTGTCGTCGGCGAACTTCGCTTCGACCCCTTCGCCATGCTTCCGTTCTGTGGCTACAACATGGGCGATTACTTCAAGCATTGGCTCGAGATCGGCGAAGCAACCGACGCGTCGAACCTTCCCAAACTGTTCTGGGTGAACTGGTTCCGTAAGGGCGACGATGGTTCGTTCCTGTGGCCCGGCTTCGGCGAGAACTCCCGTGTTCTCAAGTGGATCGTCGAGCGCCTCGAAGGCACCGCCGGCGCCAACGACACTGCTATCGGCCGTGTCCCCAGCGCGTCAGACCTCGACCTTGCTGGCCTCGACATCGACGATGTAACCATTTCCACGTTGCTTTCGGTCAACAACGACGCATGGCGAGCTGAAATCCCCCAGATCGAAGCACACCTCGACACCTTCGGCTCCGAACTTCCGTCCGAACTGCGTGACGAACTTCGCGAACTCGAAAAGCGTCTCGGCTAATCCCGATTCACTTCACGAATTGAAGAGGGGGACTCGTGGACGTTGATCGTCGTCTGACACATGTTGAGTTTCTGCACGCTCCGGGTGAGCGCGGGCTGGCTGCTCGAGTCTTTGAACTTCTCGGTTGCACGGTGTCTGACAGTGGTGGTCACTGGTTCACGGCGTTCATCGACACCAATCTTCGTGATTACGCCAACAATTCGTTCTACGCATCAGAAGCGCCGGCCGAACAGTTGGCCATTGAAGCAGCAATGACTGATTCGGTCGACGAATGGGTCGAAATGATCCGTGCCACACCGCAGAAGTCGCCTCACTTTGGCCTGCGTGTGGGAACGATTGAGGAACATCGCGAGATCATCGAACGCATCCTCAAGGCATCGACAAACGATCCCGAACTGCGCGGCCGCATCGAAGTGCTTGGTGTGTTCCCACACGATGCGCCCGATGCCATCGCAACAAACATGGACCAAGCATTCATCTGGACGAACGTTGTCGCCTCAGGCCCACTTCGACTTGGTCAAGTGATTGAAGTGCAATGGCATCTGCAAAAAGAACAGACGAACTGAAACTCAGCTGACTGCGCCGACGAGCATGGCGCGGATACCGAGACCCATCAGGAACAAGCCGCCCAGGCCGTACAGCAGATACTTCTTCTGTGACATCTGATGGCGGTAGCTGTAGATAAGGCCGACAACGATGATGGCGATAAAGCCATAGAACATGTGGAACTTCGGCGCCTTGATCCCCTGGCCCGCGACCATGGCCACACCCATGCCAACCTGCACAAAGATGCTCAATTCAACAATGACGATGAACCACCAAAGTGCGCGCGTGCGCAGTGGCTTAATCCAGTTGGCCGCTAATGCCCAGCTACCGGCAAGAGCGTTACCGATGATGACGAACCACGAAAAGGACTCATGAATGCTTCGAAGCATCGGAAGATTCTCGCGTTACTTCGAAGGGTCGACTGAAACGACCGGCTCATAGGCCCAGATCTCGGCACCAACGCCCACGGGGCGTTCTGCACCAGCACCGCCGGGATGTCCGCCAGCATGACCACCGGGGTGTCCGCCTGCAGCAGGAGCGCCTTCGGTTCCCCGATGCCCATCAGCAAACGCTGGAGAAGCAACCCACGCATTGAATGCGTCTTCGTCACGCCAGCGAGTGATGACGAGCCATTGGTCACGACCGTCAGTCGGCTTGAGGAGTTCGAATCCTTCAAACCCTTCAGCGCCATCGACTGCGCCCGCACGGGCAGCGAATCGGTGAGCGAGTTCGTCGCCGGCTTGGGCCGGAACGGTGATGGCGTTGATGCGGATGATCGACATGGTCTTTCATGGTTGCCGCCCCCAGCCGGTCGCGCCAGTCCAGCCCACCCGTAGACTCACCCTGTGCTCAAGGCAAACGATCCGTGTTGGTGTGGCAGCGGCCAGAAATTCAAGCGCTGCCACCGCGATGCCAAGCAACAACTACAACCGGGCACCATCAGCCCATGGCGAACCGTTCCTGCGGAAATTCCCCGCCCTGAGTACGCCGAGACTGGGCAGGTAACTCGGCGTCCCGAGGACCGAGTCAAGAGCCCTGAAATGATCGAACGCATGCGCCGGGCCGGAGCCGCTGCCGCCGAAGTACTCGCTATCGGTGCCGCGGTGATCGCTCCTGGAGTCACCACCGACGAGATCGATGCCGTTGTGCATCAGGCCTACATCGATCGCGGCGGTTACCCGAGCACGCTGAACTACCGCGGCTACCCGAAGTCGCTCTGCACTTCAGTAAATGAAGTCATCTGCCATGGCATCCCCGACGATCGCCAACTTCAAGACGGCGACATCGTGAACCTCGACGTCACTATTTGGCTCGATGGCGTGCACGGCGATACCAACGCCACCTATGGCGTCGGCAATGTCGACGACGCGTCGAAGCGACTCATTGATGTCACACGACAGTGCCTTGATCGCGGCATCGCGGCCGTCGCACCTGGCCGACCGTTCTCCGACATTGGTCGCGCCATTGAAACGCACGCGGTTGCCAATGGTTACGATGTCGTGCGCGCGTTTGTCGGCCACGGAATCGGCGAACAGTTCCATACCGACTTACAAATCCCTCACTATTACGAACCGCGAATGACCACGATCATGGAGCCGGGA
>CAMCTW010000121.1 GCA_945878645.1 Bifidobacterium breve | reverse complement strand
TGAAGTGACAATGAAGAACATTCCGTTGCGAAAGTTCGGTGATGCTGTCGACATCGCGGAGGCTGTTTGTTTCCTCGCGTCCGACCGAGCCGATTTCATTACGGGCCAGATGCTCGACATCGATGGCGGCTACGGCATCTAGAGAACGACGCCAGCGTCAGGCTGCTTCGGCCTCGATGACACCTTCGATGGCCCATGTAAGAGTGCGGATCAGCGCCCGTGCCGCAGGTTGAACGATCAGCGGATCAAGAGCTGGGACCAACGGCAGTTTGAGGTCTTCGCGCATCCATGTGGGGAGCATGCCCACAGCGGCCGGCGCAATCACGCCGTACGCGGCACGGGCCGCAAGCGGAAGGGGAGCAAGCATGAGCCAACGGGCAGCATCACGAGCCTGTTGGCCGGCCTCGAGCTCCGGACGAATCTTTTGCATCCATTGGTCGAGTTCGGCGACAGAATGCGCGGACTCGTTGCCCCCGAGTCGGTCATTGATGATTGCCATTTCATCGACGTACCGATCGGCTTCAGCGGAAGTCAGAGTTGTGGCTCCGTAGCGTTGATACGAACGAAGGAATGAATCGACCTCTGCATGGTGGACCCACGAAAGAAGGTGAGGGTCATTGGCCGAGTACTCGCGACCATCAGGTGCGAGGCCGACGACTCGTTGATGCACCCGAGTCACCATTTCGATTGCCGCGGTGGCTTGTTCGTTTGTGCCGAATGTGGTGGCAGCAACGAATTGGCTTGTTGCGCTGAGGCGGTCGAGGGGATGACGTCGGTAATCGGAATGCTCGGCAACACCGGCCATAGCGAGCGGGTGCATCAACTGAACGAGAAGGGCGCGTAATCCGCCAATGAGCATCGAGCCGTCGGAGTGGACTCGCCATGTGACGCTGTCGGGTCCGAAAAGGCCAGGGTCGCCTTCGAGTGGTTTGGTGAGATCTCGAACCGGGGGGTTGTCTCCGGAGATCAGCGTGCGTAGTTCTCGACCCAGCCGCAAACGGACATCGCCAAGCGCCGAACCGATCGCTTCGGCGATGGCGGTCAGCCCCGGAGGCAGATTTGGCTCGGAGGTCATGCGTTGAGGATAGGACTCATGGGCGCGAAACCGCCGGTCGGGCGAGTATCGCTCTCGGTGATTGACGGGGACCACCCCATGTGGTGGGGTGTCACTACAACTTGACCCACCGCAGCAGGGGAAGCCGGTCTGATTCCGGCGCTGACCCGCAACCGTAGGTGGCCTCTGGGGAGATTCTCCGGGCGGCCACGAGCCGGACTGCCTGCTTCGGGGGGATTGCTCCATCACAGACCGTCGTCGGATTACGGGAGGTGGGGCTCGGTTCGGTCGGCGGCCTTGGTCCGTGGTCCGGTCGGGTCTCGCACCCATAGACCGGCACACGTAGGCGTCTGTGGCAGACCTGAAATCAGACCAGAAAAAGAACCGAGTAACCGCACCCCGTGGGCTTCAGCCGTATCTCTTCCGCAATGCTGCGTGCACGATTGACACGCGCGTGTCGAGCGATGGCGGTGTGTTGTGTGTTTGTCATCGCGCTCACCGGTTTGATTGTGACGACGAGTGCGCGCGCCGAGGCTTCGTCGTGCTCTGGTCCCCTTTCGGGTGGAGAAATTCGTGTCGTGATTGTTGTTGATGCCACCGATTTCGGCGGTGGATCTTCGGCGACCTGCCTTGTTGTCCCAACCGGAACCACGGGTTCGCAGTTATTGGCGCGACGCAGCGCAGAACTCGGAACTGGTTCTGTTCGTTATGGGTCGAGTGGTTTGCTCTGTGCGATTGATGGGATGCCGGCAACTGGATGCGGCGACCACAACGCTGGAGGCTTTGACTATTGGGGATATTTCAATGCTCCATCGGGAAGTTGGGCCTACGGCAACATCAATCCGTTCACGCGACGAGTTTCCGATGGCGACATCGAGGGCTGGCGGTATGTGCGCGGAGGAAAAGGTTCTGCGCAGGATCCGCCACCGCGGATCGCGCCGTCACAATCACTCTTTCCGGTACTCGCTCCAAACGTCCCTGCTGTTGTCGAGCAGCCAGCTGTAGCGAGTGGAACCGCATCGTTGTCGAGTTCTTCGACAACGATCGATGTTGATCGAGGAGCAACTTCCGATTCACCCGGTGTCGTTTCGATGGCGACGACAACGCTTGAACCCGTTGCTTTTGAAGGTATTACACTGGCGTCGTCACATGCGAGTGACTCAATCATTGGTCGATGGTTCGCTATTGCTGCGGTGTTTTTTCTCATAGCCATGATGGCAGGCGGCGCGTGGATACAGACTCGTAGGTCTCGATGACTGCGCCGCGACTGCTGCATCCGGGAGCATGGTGGTTGTGGGCGGTGGGACTCGCTGCATGCGCATTGCGCACGACGAATCCGGTGCTGCTCTGCCTCATCATTGCTGTCACCGGATGGGTTGTGGTTTCCCGTCGAACCGATGTTCCATGGTCGCGATCATTCGCAAGTTTCTTGCGACTCGGGCTCATCGTGATTGCTGTCCGACTTGTATTCCAGATCCTTTTCGGGGTTCGAATCCCTGGCACGACACTCTTTTCCATCCCCGAGGTCACCCTTCCGTCTTGGGCCGCTGGAGTGAGTCTGGGCGGACCGGTCACGCTCGAATCCTTGATGGCGGCGCTCTACCAAGGACTTCGGCTTGCGACGGTGTTGGCCTGTTTCGGAGCAGCGACCTCTTTATGCAGTCCCTATCGCATGCTGCGAGCCCTTCCTACGGTGCTTTATGAAGCAGGGGTAGCGGTGACCGTGGCGTTCACGTTTGCGCCGCAGGCGATTGTCGCATCTCGCCAAGTTCGTGAAGCGCGTCGCCTTCGTGGACGTTCCGATCGTGGATTTCGAGCATGGTCAGCGTCAGCATTGCCGGTACTTGAAGGAGCGCTCGATCGAGCTGTTGCTCTCGCTGCATCAATGGACAGTCGCGGCTACGGCCGACGGGGTGGAGCATCGGTCTCGCAGCGTCGTCGTTCGGTTGGTCTGGTTTTGGCGGGTCTCGTCGCCATTGCGATTGGCTCGTATGGACTCCTTGACCCAGGGGCACCGACGATGTTCCGGATCCCCGCGCTCGCTGTCGGGGTGGCCGCTCTCGTGGGTTCACTCGCCGCTAGCGGTCGTTCCACCGAGCGAACTCGCTATCGACCTGATCCATGGGTGAAACCGGAATGGATCGTTTCGCTTGCTGGCCTGATAGCTCTTGCATCGTTTGTTCTTGCAGGGAGAATAAGCGACGCGCTTACTCCTTCGACAAACCCGCTCGAGGTGCCTGCGGTTCCATTAGTTGCGGTCGTCGGACTTCTTGTGGCAACGCTTCCGTCGTGGTTTGCTCCAACGCCCCCGACACTCGCAACGGTGTCAACGTCGATGGCGGTCGCAGCATGATTCGGTTTGAACATGTGACGATCACCTATCCCGAAGCCGAATCTCCGACGTTGGTGGATGTCTCTTTCGAAGTTCCCGAAGGCGAGTTGTGTCTTGTTGTTGGCGTCACCGGTTCCGGAAAGTCCACCTTGTTGCGGGCCGTCAACGGGTTAGTTCCGCGCTTTTCTGGTGGGGTGCTCGCCGGATCAGTCATCATTGATGGGAAGAGCACAGCCGATCTTCCGCCTCGGGATCTCGCCGACGTCGTTGGTGTCGTTGGTCAAGATCCGGCTGCTGGATTCGTCACCGATTACGTCGAGGACGAACTGGCTTATGCAATGGAAAACCTCGGTGTTGCGCCTGAGGTCATGCGCCGTCGCGTTGAAGACATTCTCGATCTCCTTGGTCTGCATGAAATTCGACACCGGCCCTTGGCGTCGCTTTCGGGTGGACAGCAGCAACGAGTAGCGATTGGAGCAGTGCTTACTGCTGGTCCGCGAGTTCTCGTTCTCGATGAACCAACGTCTGCCCTCGACCCAGCAGCAGCGGAGGAGGTGCTCGCCGCGCTCACACGGTTAGTCCATGACCTAGGAATCACGGTGCTTATCGCAGAGCATCGACTCGAACGAGTCGTTCAGTATGCCGATCGAATCGTGATGGTTCCTGGCGATGGCCGGCCTGTGATCATGGGTACGCCCGCCGAAGTTTTTGGTCAATCGTCAGTTGCGCCACCGGTAGTCGAACTCGGGCGGTTAGCCGGTTGGTCGCCGCTTCCTCTTTCGGTGCGAGATGCCCGCCGCCTTGCGGGCCCATTGCGTGAGCGACTCGCCGAAGTTGAACTGTCTGCGTTTCGACGAACTCCGAGCATGGTCGGTGAGGTCATTGCGGTAACCGACGGGCTTCAAGCTTCGTACGGGCCCGTCACTGCACTCCGCGGCATCAATCTGCAGTTCCGGGCAGGTGAAGTTGTTGCGCTGATGGGTCGTAATGGCGCAGGAAAGTCGACATTGCTGAATCATCTCGTTGGCCTGCGCGAAGCCGATTCGGGAACCGTTCGAGTGATGGGCGCGGAGCCGCATCGGCTTTCGGCTCATGACGTCGTCCGTATCGCTGGGTTGGTTCCGCAAGACAGCGGTGTCTTGCTGTACCACGACACGGTTGCTGCCGAATGCAGCGCGTCTGATCGCGACGCGGGCCTCGTTGCTGGAACGACACGTTCGGTACTCGATCAGATTGTTCCTGACATCAAGGCGACTGCTCATCCCCGCGATCTTTCAGAGGGACAACGTCTCGGGCTGGCGCTCTCAATTGTGTTGGCGTCAGAGCCGCCGTTATTGCTACTTGACGAACCGACACGAGGGCTTGATTACGGGGCGAAGCAACGACTGGTTGAGGTTCTTGGTCGATTGGCCGCTGAAGGCCGTGCAGTCGTTATCGCCACGCACGATGTCGAAGTGGTTGCCGCGGTTGCCGACCGATGTGTTGTGCTGGCCGAAGGTGAGGTCGTCTCCGATGGTTCTGCTCGCGATGTCGTGATTCATTCACCAGTGTTCGCGCCGCAAGTAGCGAAAGTTCTTGCGCCGTTACCGCTGCTGACAGTACGCGAAGTCGAACTCGCTCTTGCAGCGGCTGGGGATCTTCCTTTCTCATGAAACGATCCGGAATACATCGGATCGACGTGATTCGTTTAGGGCCGACATCGTGGGCGTTGCTCATTGCCGCGTTTGCGCTGGGTATTGTCGCCTTTACCTGGCCCCTTTTTGCCTCCACGAATTCTGCGCTTGATGCATCGCACAGTGCTGATGCTCCGTGGATTTTTGTAATCCTTATTCCGCTATTGATCGGGGTGATCCTTGCCGAGTTGGCCGATGGCTCTCTCGACGCAAAATCGGTAGCGCTGTTGGGTGTTCTTGCTGCGACTGGGGCGGTATTGCGACTCCCAAGTGGAGGAGTAGCGGGGTTCGAGCCGGTGTTCTTCCTTCTTATCCCGGCAGGCCGAGTATTTGGTCGGGGCTTTGGCTTTGTTCTTGGTGCACTGACACTCTTCGTTAGCGCACTCATTACAGGTGGCGTTGGGCCGTGGCTTCCGTTTCAGATGTTTGGTGCGGCGTGGATTGGATTCTTCGCCGGCTGTCTTCCGCCAGCGCGTGGGCGAATCGAGATTGCCCTTCTTGCCGCCT
>CAMCTW010000120.1 GCA_945878645.1 Bifidobacterium breve | reverse complement strand
GGCGGGCACGGAAATGTGTATTCCTGGTGATAACACCGAGATGACTGTTGAACTCATCCACCCCATCGCGATGGAAGAAGGCTTGCGCTTCGCCATCCGTGAAGGTGGTCGTACCGTCGGCGCCGGCCGCGTCACCAAGATCCTCAAGTAGGAGCCGCCGTTATGGCACGTAACGACAAGCGAATCGCTGTCACTCTGGAATGCCAGGTGTGCAAGCGTCGCAACTACATCACAACCAAAAACAAGATCAACGATCGTGAGCGCATTGAGCTTACGAAGTACTGCAAGTGGGATCGTGTGCATACCGCACACAAGGAGACCCGCTGAACGAGTTCACCGGCGACCTGTCGTCGGTGCAGATCGAGTCGACGTCGGTGGTGGCCCCTGTGGCTGCCACCGACGTGACGCGTACCGGGCGTAACCGTCGAAGTGTTCGCATGGTCAAAGCTCCGATGGTTGTCGTGATGAACGAATCGACAACTGATGTCGGAATCGATACTTCGGTTGAGATGTCAACGGATTCGGAAATGGGATCGTTGGTCGCCGATGCCCGCGGCGGCGATCGCCGAGCGTTTGATGCGTTAGTGCGCCGCACTTGGGTGGGCACGTATTCCCTCGCACTGCGGCTTACTGGCAACGAAGACGATGCACGCGATGTTTGCCAAGAGGCGTATCTGCGCGCGTATCGCGGGCTTCGTCGGTTCCGTGGGGATGCACGCTTTACGACCTGGCTGTATCGCATCACCGCGAATTGTGCGTCGACGCATTTAGGTCGCCGTGGTCGTCATCGTCATGAAGAACTCGATGACGATTTGGTTGTGAGCGATCTTTCGCCCGCAGTTGATCCTGTGGGTCGCGCTGAATCAGCGCGTTTACGCGAGACAGTTCAGAATGCATTAGCGACCCTGCCGCCTCGTCTTCGAGCAGTAGTTGTCTTGCGTGACATTTACGACCTGTCGCATGAGGTCATCGCTGCGGAACTGGGGATCTCGGTTTCGGCGGCCAAAGTTCGATTGCATCGTGCCCGTCGCCGTCTGCGTGACGATGTCTTTTTGCGATCTGAAGCCGAGGGAAGTTCGGAGGAAGATGTCGATGACCAAGCAGTGTGACCATCTGGCCGATCTGATGCCCGGCCTCCTCGACGACCAGAACCTGTTTTCGCCCGAAGATGCCGCCCATGTGGCTCAGTGTCTGAGTTGCCAGGCCGAGATGTCTCGGTATCGGCGACTTGAACGGACCCTTCAGGATCTTCGTGATCTCGCCGTGCCGGTGCCATCGGGGCTGCTCGAGGATCTCCTCGAGGACCTCGATTCGGCTTCTGAGCGCCGGGAGCGCCACCGGATCGCTGGTCGTCGGGCAGCGTCGTTGGTGGGGCTGGCGGCGGCCACGGCGGCCGGAGTTGGCGGTGTCCTGGTTCTGGCGACTCGACGGCGCTCGGCCTGAACTTTCCCTCGGGCCCAAAATCCCGGTTCGCAACGGCCGGGGGAGGGGGCCTAGTCTCTCCCATTCGGACCTGTAGGGGTCTGGCCGAACGCGTCGGCTGGTACCCTCTCAAGCCCGGCGTAGTGCCCTAGGGCAGTAGCTCAATTGGTAGAGCACCGGTCTCCAACACCGACGGTTGGGGGTTCAAGTCCCTCCTGCCCTGCTCGAAAAATCCGCGTCGCAGCTGACGCGAAACGTAATGGAAGCGTCTTCATGGCTCTCAATAGAGAACAAAAACGAATGCTGCAGCGTCAGGGCGAACTCGGCCCCGATGGTGAACCCATTCGCGCCCGACGAGGCTCCCAACCGCGCGCGAAGGAACGCACCAGCCCGGTCGAGTTTGCTCGGGAAGTTCGTTCTGAATTGCGCAAGGTCGCGTGGCCCACTCGGTCCGAGACCATCAACTACTCCATTATCACCATCGTCACCCTCATCTTTTTCACTCTCTTGATCTTCGGTATCGATTGGGTGTTCTCCGAGGCCGTCCTGAAACTGTTCAACGCCTGATGACCATGAATGACGAATCCCTAAACCCAACCGATCTCGAAGATGCAGTTGCATCAGACGTGATTGTCGAAGAACTCGTAGAAGAGATCGAGGTCATCGTCGACGATGCTGGCGAGATCGAAGTGATCGACGCCGAGATCGATGTTGAAGTCATCGACACCGATGAACTGCTCGAGCAGGCGCGTCCGCGTCCGCAAAGCCCGTTCGATCGTCCTGGCCGCTGGTATGTCGTGCACACGCAGTCGGGTTACGAGAAGAAGGTCAAGCAAAACCTCGAAGCTCGTACGCAGTCGATGAGCATGGAAGACAGCATTCACGAATGCGTCATTCCGATGGAAGATGTCGTGGAATTCAAGAACGGCAAGAAGCAGGTCGTTCAGAAGAAAGTTTTCCCTGGCTATCTTCTCGTTCGTTGCGACATGACCGACGACTCTTGGTACGTCATTCGCAATACGCCAGGCATCACCGGTTTTGTTGGTCAGGGCGCAAAGCCTTCTCCGCTGCCACGTCGTGATGTCGAAAACTTCCTCACTGTGAAGGAAGAAGGCGACGAAGTTTCCACCAAGCGAGGGAAGCCGCGTCTCGAATACGAAGAGGGCGAAACCGTTCGCGTCAAGGAAGGCCCGTTCGCCGATTTCTCAGGCGAAATTGTCGAGATCAACGAAGACCAGCTCAAGGTCAAGGTGCTGGTCAACATCTTCGGTCGCGAAACTCCTGTTGAACTTGAGTTCTCCCAGGTCGCAAAACTCTAGGAATCAACGGCATTTGCCGCCGGAATTGTCAGAGACGGCACTCAGCCGTCAGAATCTCCCGCTGCCCGATGGGCGCTGGTAACGAAAGAAAAGAAGCGAGTCGCAATCATGGCCAAGAAGAAGGTTTCGGCCGTCGTGAAAATCCAGATCCCCGCAGGTGGAGCCAACCCGGCCCCGCCCGTAGGTACCGCGCTCGGCCCACACGGCGTCGCGATCATGGATTTCTGCAAGGAATACAACGCCAAGACTGAAGCACAGAAGGGCACCATCGTGCCCGTCGAGATCACGATCTTCGAGGATCGCAGCTTCACCTTCATCCTTAAGACCCCGCCGACCTCGGTGCTTATCAAGCAGGCTGCTGGTCTGCCTAAGGGTTCGCAAACACCGTCCAAGTCTGTCGCCGGTTCCATCACCGACGCACAGGTCACCGAGATCGCTCAGGTCAAGATGCCTGATCTCAATGCCAATGATCTCGAGGCTGCTCGCCTCCAGGTTGCTGGTACTGCCCGTTCCATGGGCATTGAAATTCGTTAATCGCAGTACTGGTTCGCACCTGCGAACCCGCCATGTCGCGGACAACCTCGCCCGGCAGGTGAATCGCTTGCACCCACTGTGGTGCCCGACCCGAGGGAGCCAAAATGGCACAGCACGGTAAGAAGTACAACGCAGCAACCGCTTCCTATGACAGCGCCGCTCAGTTCGGCTTGACCGAAGCAATCACGAAGGTCAAAACAATGGCCTCGGCCAAGTTCGACGAGACCGTTGAACTTTCGGTTCGACTTGGTGTTGATCCTCGTAAGGCCGACCAAATGGTTCGTGGCACTGTCGCCCTTCCCTCCGGTACCGGCACCGATGTTCGCATCGCTGTCTTCGCCGCTGGCGATGCCGCTCAGGCTGCTCGCGACGCTGGCGCTGAATTCGTTGGCACCGACGATCTGCTCGCGCAGGTCGAAGGCGGAATGATGGATTTCGATCTCGTCATCGCCACCCCCGATCTCATGCCTCAGGTTGGCAAGCTCGGCCGTCAGCTCGGCCCGCGTGGTCTTATGCCGAACCCCAAGACCGGCACCGTTACTCCCGACGTTGGCAAGGCTGTTGCCGACTTCAAGGGCGGCAAGGTTGAGTACCGCACCGACCGTCAGGGCAACGTGCATGTCCCGATTGGCAAGGTCTCCTTTGAGATTCCCGCACTTGTCGCCAACCTTCGGGCTGTGCTTGAAGAGCTCGAGAAGGCAAAGCCCTCCTCAGCAAAGGGCCGCTATTTCAAGAAGGTCTCGCTGTCATCAACGATGGGTCCAGGCGTCAAGCTTGATTCCCAGCGCATGCTGGCTCTCGAAGAGGTCTGATTTTCGCTTGACCTGCGGGCTGGCCTCTGGCTGAGGCCCGCAACTACAGTTCGCAATCCGTTCCTTCGGGAACACCCATCGTGAGCTTGCTCAGGATGGCAATTGAATCCGCTCGCCGCAGACATCCGGTGCCCTTCGGGGTGTAACAGGTTCCTCGGAACCCACCTGACGAGGTGAACCTCCCAGTTTCGGGGCGTTCTCGCGCTAAGCGGCGGACGCCCCGTTGTGTTTTTCTCTAGGGAATCACCGACGTGGCAACCCGGTGTCAATGCATTCTCCGGAATGACTCGACACCAGCCCAGCGGTGATCCGGTGTTCTGCACTGGTGAACCGGAAGAGACACACCAGATGAGAGGAGGTGCGATGGAAAACCCGAGACCGGAAAAGGTGGCCGTGGTTGAGGAGGTGCGTAAGCGCTTCACCGATGCCGAAGCTGTCCTGCTCACCGAGTACCGCGGAATTGACGTCAGTGGATTGGCGGAACTTCGTACGGCACTTCGTGCAGCCGGTGGCGATTACAAGGTTTACAAGAACACGCTCGTTCGTCGTGCGACGAATGAACTTGGTCTTGACCTTGACGAACACCTGACTGGACCGACGGCCATCGCCTTCGTTCCCGCTGGCGGCACCGGAGACCCCGTTGCTGTCGCAAAGGCCCTGCGTGATTTCGCAAAGGGCAACCCAAACCTGGTGGTGAAGGGCGGCCTTCTCGGTGAGAAATTACTCACCGCGCAAGACGCCATGGCACTCGCCAACGTGGCACCGCGTGAGGAATTGCTGGCCCAATTGGCTGGACTCATTGCGGCCCCGATGGTGCAGTTTGCTGGACTTCTGCAGGCACTTCCTCGCGATTTCGCCTACGGACTTTCCGCACTCATCGAAAAGCAGGGCGGCGCGCCCGCGGTCATCGAGACCCCGGTCGACGAACCTGTTGTCGAAGAAGCCGCTGCACCCGAAGCCGAGGCAACTGCCGAAGCCGAGGCTCCTGCAGCTGAAGACACCACCGAAACACCCGAGGCCGTGGCTGATGCCGCCGCCGAATCCAACGACGCTGCCCCGGCCGATGCCGAGGGCGACACTCAGGAGAGCTGAACATGTCAACTAAGGAAGAAATCCTCGACGCGATCGCCGGTATGTCGGTCCTCGAACTCAGTGAACTACTCAAGGACTTCGAAGAGAAGTTCGGCGTTTCTGCGGCCGCTCCGGTGGCCGTTGCTGCAGCTCCGGCTGCAGGTGGCGGCGGCGAAGCCGCTGCTGAGAAGGACGAATTTGACGTCGTTCTCACCGGCGCTGGCGACAAGAAGATCCAGGTCATCAAAGAGGTCCGTGCCCTTACCAACCTTGGTCTCAAAGAAGCCAAGGACCTGGTCGACGGTGCTCCTCAGACCGTCCTCGAGCATGCCTCGAAGGAAGACGCAGAGAAGGCAAAGGCCGCCCTCGAGGGTGCCGGCGCCTCTGTCGAACTGAAGTAATTCGGTTCAACACTCGCCAATTGGCTTGTGTGCTGGCCCGCCCTTCGGGGCGGGCCAGTGTCGTTTTCGGGGGTCTCGGGCAGGTCGCCGGTGGATCTGGGGCGCAGGATGCTTGACCGCTGGAGGTGGGGGGTCTAGGTTTCCGCGCAATTCAAACGGGGTAGAAGTGGATGA
>CAMCTW010000119.1 GCA_945878645.1 Bifidobacterium breve | reverse complement strand
AATGCCATCGAATCGAGAGGCACTTCCATTTTCATCGGCTTGACACGAGCGACGTTTGCGCCGGCACGATCAAAATTGAAGATGTCGAGCCAACATTCGTCGGGATGATCACCGGGCCGAGTTCGTAACACCGACAACAAGTCCGGATGCAACAACACCGTGATATTCGGAAACACGTTGTGTTGATCCATCATCATGATCTGAGTGTTGTCGTAGGCAGACAAGTCGACGCCCTTTGCCGCCTGAGCATCTCGCACGCATTCGGCCATCACGTCAAAAAGTGTCGATCCGTCAGGAATCGGAGGAGCCGGACCTGGGTTCACCGCATCGAGTCCGGCTCGACCGGAATAGACCGATGCAAACGCTTCCCAAACTTCTTGGTCGCTCGGTGTCGGCCGAATTCGAGGAGACGGAACTCCATAGAGCTGACGACTACGCCCGACGTGATCCCAGAAGATCTGATGATTATCGAGGTCGGCGAATACCTTCAGCAGTTCGGGGTGCAATCCCTGCACGTGATAAGTCTCGCTAAATCCATCGGCGGCGGTTTTCCAATTCGAAGGCACCTTCACGCTGATCTCGAAGCGACAGTGAAAATCTTCCATCCCGAGATACGCCGCATCGGCCGGAGCTCCGCCCAGATAGGTGGCCAAACTCATTGCATCAGTATCGAAATTAACGAAGACCAGCGGCCCCCACGTATCGACGAGCACGGGCGCAAGCCCATACGCGTCGTTGTCGATGACACCAAAGTCGCGACGACTCGGAATCTCATTGAGCGAACCATCGAGATTCCAGCACCAACGATGAAATCCACAGCGAAGTTCGGTGCGACCTGTGCCTGATCCCTTGCACAGCTCGATACCGCGATGCATGCACACGTTCTGAAACGCTCGCAACGTTCCTTCTTGATCACGAAGGACGATGGCCGACAATTCCCCGACAGAGAACTCCACCCAATCTCCGGGATCATTAACTGCATCGATCGATGTCGCCAACTGCCAAACCCGGGGCCACACGCGTTCGGTTTCGAGCGCGGCGAAATCAGGCGAGTAGTAGCGGTTGGCGGGAATCGTGATCGGACGGCGCGTCGTTGGACCCGAACCTTCGGCTCGACTTCGCAATGTTCCGATGTCTTTGACCGGAACTTCAGTTGGTTCTGTGAGATCAGTCATCGTGTCGGCCCCCCGGATGGAATGCGCAATGATCCTGCCACAGAGCGGTCAGGACAACCGCAGGACCACGGTCACGAAGCAGGACGGTGATGCACCGTTACGACGTAATCCGGGTCTTCGTCCAAAATCTCGCCTTCCCACCCTGCCTTGTGTTCAGTCGGAACAAGGCCTTCACCTGAACACCATTCATCGAACTCAGCGATCGTCGGCCACGTGGCTTTGAGTTGATTTCCCATGACAAGCCAGCCACCAGGAGCGACATGACGAGCACAGTTCTGCACTGCAGCGGAACGGTGGGCCGCGTCGACGAAGCCAATGACGTTTCCCGCCGCCACAACAAGGTCAAACTGCTGACCGACGTCGACCGCTGCGAGGTCTGCAAGTCGCCAATCGAGTTGCGGGGCCCGTCGCTGTGCCCTCCCAAGAAGGTCGGCATCGAGATCGACGCCAACAATCTCAACCCCGCGGGCAGCGAGCTCGATTCCAACCCGACCGAATCCGCAACCAGCATCAAATGCTGTCTTCGGTTCGAACTGCATTACAAAATCGACTTCACCGTGAGGGTTCTCGCCCCGTTCGCCCATTCGATCCCAGCGAGATTCATAGTCATCAAGGTCAACGGCCTTGCGCCATTGCGCCCATTGCGTTGAACCAACAGTCGGATCGTTACGCATCAGGTCACCTGTCCGGTTTCGAATCTTGAGTTGTCGATCTCGTCGATGAGTCCCCACGACAACGCAGTTTCGGCAGTGATCAGTAGACCGGACAAGCCGAAATACGCCGTTCGATGACGTCCGATTCGGCGCGGAATGCTCGCAGTTCCGCCTGCGCCTGGCACGAGGCCCATCGCAATCTCGGGCAAGAGAAACGATGTCTCAGAATGAGCCACAACTCGCGCAGCAAATGCAGGAAGTTCGACACCAGCGCCAACACAGTTGCCGTGAACCACGACCTCCACCCGATCAGTGATCGCCGCTAACGCAATGCCGGCATTTCTAGTGGTGCGGACACTGTGCGCCACGACCGGCGCGGGTGCAGTGCCGAATTCATCAAGATCGCCACCGCTGCAGAACGATGGGCCCGCTCCGCGCACTATCACCTTGGCAATCGTTGGGTCAGCATCGACAAGGCGAAACGCTTCCACTAATTCATCGCGCATTCGCGTTCCGTAGGCATTGTGGACCTCAGGTCGATCAAGAGTGATCGAAAGCACATTGTCGTTCCGTTCAACGAGAACGACTGATGAGTCAGGTCGTGATCGCGGGGTTCGCATTGAGCGCGCGTCGAGCCATCGTGAATACGTATCGCCACCCTGAAGAAGGCTGTAGACCCACGACTCGGCAATCACTGCTTCTGACGCCGATGCATGTTCTCCGACTCGGAGTAACTGCCCTAGCGCAACCGACGCATCTGGCGACACTTCAATCGCAGAAATCAGCAACCGGAGTGTTTCATTGAGTGAGTTCCCGCATGAGATCCAAGGTGATGGCGCGTCTTCGCCTGAGCAAAGTGCAACATCAAGGCCGACGATCGCCGAACCATGGATCGGCCCGCGACGGGAGATTCCGATCAGCACCACCGGCATCGTCGAAAGAATTGCCGTGATGCGCAACAAGTCCTGAGTCTCAAATGGTTCGGAGAGATCTACAACAACTGCTGGTGAACCAACGACCAGGCCGAGCGCCGTGTCATCGAGACCATCAGCAATAAACGCAAGCAAGGCAGAAGGTGATCGAAGAACCGTCATGGGTGCACCAGCCTGCCCCCAACCCAGGTCATGCGCACATGCGCCGCATCGGGTGCCGCCAGCACTTCGTCGAGAGGCGCATCAAGAAGGCACAGATCTGCCGCTCTTGCGCACACCACTCGTCGTGGAGAACCACCGGGATCAAGCGGATCTGTGAGATACCAACCCAGCGCAGTGCGGGCATCGACTCTCTCGGATTCGCCGATGACGTTGCCCGAACGTGTCTGTCGTGTCGTCGCGGTTGCGATCGTGGCCCAGGGGTCGGCCGATGTCACCGGTGCGTCGCTCCCTATTGCCACAGCAATCCCGGCCGACTGCAATGACGCCGCCCGATGAAGAAATGGCAGGTCCTCGCGGTCAACCGAACTCAGATAGTGATCACCGCGTTCGCCTACCAAGCCTGGCTGGATAACAACGGTGACGGAACCACCCGCGAGAATTGCATCGAGGTCTTCAGGCAACACCGAACCGTGTTCGATGCGATCGCCAGGATAAGTTCCAGCCAGCGCTAAGGCTGTTACCGCAGTAACCGTTTCCGCACGGCTCACCGCATGAATAGCCACTGCACGATCTTTGAGATGGTGGGCGAAAATGATGCGGGCAAGCGCATCGGGATCGAGACCGGTTACTTCGTCGATCACGATCTTGGCCGGACCAACCCTTGCGAAATCTGCAACTGCTGCGGGGTCATCAACCCCGAGAAGAACCAAACGTTGCGGAAGTGAACGATCGCTCACCGCGGAACGAAGAAGTCCGAGTCGCCCCTGACCGAGGTTGGGCGTTGCATCCGTGACACCGGTGATCCCAAATCTGGCGAGTTCAGCCCCCACTTCTCGAAGCGAAGGAGCCGTCGGCGGAATGCGATCTGCGATCCATTCATCAAGACGAAGAAGCCAGCCGGTTGGAATCCCATCGGGATCAAGTTCAACTCCATCTGGTAACTCGCCATTGAGGACGAGATCGAGAGCAGCGGTAGAAAGCACCCACGCCAGCCCTGATCGATGCTGCACACGAAGAGGTCTGTTGCCAACCAGTGCATCTAGGCGACGGCAATCAAGAACGCCGTGGCGATGTTCGTCGTATCCGGAAGCGCGCAACCACCCGGTCTCTGAGTTCGCCGATGCCAACCGAAGCGCATCGTCGAAGGCCAGCGGAGTTTGAAGCGGATCGAGATCGATTCCTTCACGACGAGCCGCCATCGCAAGGAGGTGCACATGGTGATCGTGCAGACCAACGATCAACGCTCCGCCGCGGGCATCAACAACGTCGGCCTCAACAACATCGACATTAAGCGTCTCTACGTCTTCAGATATTTCGACGATATGCCCGTCATCAATGACAACCGAGACGTGACGACCTTCAACTTCTGCATTGGTAATGACGGTTTTCATCGTCACCACACCACACGAGCTGAGTGCGCAGCGCTTCTCGCTACTTCGCGAAGCGCCAGGTCGATCGTGACTCCCCCGCCACGAGCAACCGAGCCGGCGACAAGCGCGGCAGCCAGAAGACCAGTCAGTGGATCGGCAACGGCATCGCCTACAAAACTCGGTTTGCCGTTGGCAGCTACATCGACCAGACCGCCAGCCACCGCAGCATCGTCTCCGAAACCAACCCAGTTCCGCCAAGGACCGCAGCGCCCATAGGCCGTAATCGACACCCACACCGTGCCCGGACGCTTCTCGACAAACTCCGACGGGACGATGCCCAAACGTTCAAGCGCCCGCGGACGAGAACCTTCGATCACGATGTCGGCGTGTTCTAACAGTTCGACGAGTTCGGAACGCCCTGCCGCAGTTTCAAACGCGATTGTTCGAAACTCATGGCCGTCATGCAACCAATCGAAAAATTCCCGGTCACCATCACGAGACGCATCAGGGCGAGATGAAGATTCCACTTTTATGACTCGTGCACCGGCGGTGGTCAGTATGCGAGAACAAAGCGGACCCGCCCACAGTGATGAAAGATCCACGACAACAGCATCGTTGAGTGTCATGTCACTTCGACGCTGTCCAACACTTCGCTGGATCCACGGCCGAGCAACATTCACCGTGCTTCGATCAATCAATTGTTCGTCGTCGCCACCGGGCAATGCCGCAACAGCCAAACCAATTTCTTGCGCCGCTCCTACAAGGTCATCAGTGGTGCGAAGCGCAAGCACCGACTCGAGTGCATCCCATGGAATCTCTATCGACTGCGCTTCGATGCCAACCCATGCGGGAAGCAATTCAAGATCGTCTTCACGGGGTAGGTGAACCGCGCACCATCCGTCGGCAACAGGAATGAGTCGGCAGAACCCACCCATCGAAACTTGGCGCGCGATCAGCGGATCGGTGAACAGCGTTCGCTTCGAAAGAAGTTCGATTCCGCTTCCGCTAGTCGGGATACCAAATGAAGAAATTCGCGCAATGGCCCGATCAGCAAACGCGACCGCAGAATTCCAGCCTGACGATTGAGAAGTCACTGTTCAGGACTTGGCGGCAATCTGAGCCCGGAGTTGTGCGAGAAGTTCAACAAATGCCGCACCACCAAGTGAAGCAAGTTGCGGACCCAACTCTGCCGAAACCGCGTCTTCCGAATTCGTAACTGCGTCCATCCCAAGAATTGTGGCTTTCATCGAACGAACAACCTCGGGAGGGCCGGCTGCAGCTTTGGCAGCCATCGCGTGAGCAAGACCGAGGAGTTCCGCATCAGGCACGCACTTCCATACCAACCCAATTTCCGCGGCACGCGCTCCGTCAACTACTTCGCCGAAGAGCACCAGCGCCATCGTGGTCTGTAGATCGGTGATCCGACGCAGTCGCCAGGTGTTGCCGCCGCCCGGGTGGAGACCAATCTGAAGAAAACGGGTATCAAACTTCGCCGACTGTCCAGCAAGGATCACATCGCATGCCAACGCAAGATTCAGACCGGCGCCCACAGCGGCGCCATTAACCGCTGCGACCGTGGGCAAGGGTGAATTGGCG
>CAMCTW010000118.1 GCA_945878645.1 Bifidobacterium breve | reverse complement strand
CGGGAGCCTACTGTCGGCGACTCTGCTCGTATTAGGCTGAAGCAGGAATCAGCCGACCTCTCGAAGCTCCCGACGAAGTTCTTTGATCTCGTCACGGAGCCGAGCCGCATATTCAAAGCGCAGGTCGGCCGCCGCTTCTTTCATTTCCTCTTCGAGGGTCAGCACCAATCGACCAAGTTCATCGGCAGGGAGTTCGGCGAGGCCTGAGCGCACCTTGTCGCGAGCGGTTGATCGCTTGCCATTGCCAGGAACAGGAGTACCCGAAGATCCTCGCAACGTGGCGAGAATGTCGGTGACGGCCTTGCGAATGGTTTGCGGGTCAATGCCGTGCTCTTTGTTGTAGGCCTCCTGCACGCCACGACGACGATTCGTTTCTGAGATCGCTCGCTGCATCGAGTCGGTGATCTTGTCGGCGTACATGATCACCTGACCCTCGACATTTCGAGCAGCTCTGCCAATCGTCTGCACAAGCGCCGTTTCCGAACGAAGAAAACCTTCTTTATCGGCATCGAGAATGGCCACGAGTGACACTTCGGGAAGGTCGAGGCCTTCACGAAGAAGATTGATGCCAATCAGCACATCGAATTCGCCGAGGCGCAGGTCGCGAAGGATCTCGATCCGTTCGATGGTGTCGACCTCGCTATGGAGATAACGAACCTTCACACCAAGTTCGAGCAGATAGTCGGTGAGGTCCTCAGACATCTTCTTCGTAAGCGTGGTGACAAGGATCCGATCACCAGCCGTGACTCGTTTGTTGATTTGCTCGATGAGATCGTCGATCTGACCCTTTGTCGGCTTCACAATGATTTCTGGGTCGACAAGGCCGGTTGGTCGAACCACCTGCTCAACAATTGCTGCCGAGTTCTCGAATTCGAATGGCCCTGGCGTCGCCGAAAGGAAGACCACCTGACCAACGCGGCCCATCACTTCGTCGAATGTCAAAGGCCGATTATCTGCCGCCGATGGAAGACGAAAGCCGTGTTCGATCAGCGTCTGTTTGCGGGAACGGTCCCCCGCAAACTGACCCCGAACCTGCGGTAAGGCCTGATGACTCTCGTCCATAACGACAAGGAAGTCGTCGGGGAAGTAATCGAGCAATGTAAAGGGCGCCTCGCCGGGCTCACGGTCATCGATGTGGGCCGAGTAGTTCTCAATGCCGTTACAAAATCCGAGTTCCGCCATCATTTCAAGGTCGTACTGCGTGCGCATGCGCAGACGCTGCGCTTCGAGGAGTTTGTTCTCGCCTTCGAACTTGATCAGTTGCTGTTGCAACTCTGCCTCGATCCGCGTCATCGCCGTGCGCATACGTTCATCGCTCGCCGCGTAATGGGTTGCCGGGAATACAACCAGTTCTTCGAGTTCGGTGACTTTCTCGCCGGTGATCGGATCAACAACGATGATGCGCTCGATCTCATCGCCAAAGAGCTCGATACGAATCGCGGTTTCGTCATAGGCGGGGTGAATCTCGATGGTGTCACCCCGAACACGAAACTTTCCGCGGATGAGATTCATATCGTTGCGTTCGTATTGCATGTCGACAAGGCGCCCGAGAATGGTGCGCTGCTCGTGAGTTTCGCCCTGACGAATAACGAGCATCTGATCGGCATATTCCGCAGGATTGCCCAAGCCATAGATACACGACACCGATGCAACGACGATGGTGTCGCGGCGAGTGAGCAGCGCCGAAGTTGCCGCGTGGCGGAGACGTTCGATCTCATCATTCACCGATGAGTCTTTTTCGATGTAGGTATCGGAGGCCGGCATGTACGCCTCGGGCTGGTAGTAGTCGTAATACGAAACGAAATACTCGACGCGATTTTCAGGGAAGAACTCTCGGAATTCATTGGCTAACTGTGCAGCCAACGATTTATTCGGCGCCATCACCAGCGTTGGACGCTGAAGCTTCTCAATTGTCCACGCGATCGTCGCGCTCTTTCCGGAACCAGTGATTCCAAGAAGGGTTTGATACCGATTCCCAGCTTCGATGCTCGCTGTTAGTTCCTCAATCGCCTTCGGTTGATCACCCGCGGGCTGGAAATCGGAAACAAGACGGAACGGCGGCATTCGCTAAGTCTACGAAGGGTTGGGGCCATTGCTCCCGGCGCTTCGACACTCTCCGTCTAACCTTGACCCGACGGCCCGACACCCATGGAAGAGGAATGAATCAGATGCGCGACGCTTTGGGTTCGGTGCAATCAGTACTCGTGCTCGGAGGTAACTCCGAGATAGCAATGGCCATTGTCGACCGACTGGTCGCCAGTCGATGCAAGAAGGTCGTTCTCGGCGTTCGCTCCCCCGCCTCTGCCACCACCACGCTCAATCGCCTTCGCTCGGCTGGAGTCGACGCCGACACCATCGTCTTTGATGCCCTCGACCCCGCTTCGCACGCCAAAGTGATCGATGCCGCTGCCGAACGAATTGGCGATCTCGACATGGTCATCCTCGCTTTTGGCGTCCTCGGAGAGCAGTCCGAGTTCAATGCCGATCCAGTAGCTGCTGCCGAAGCGGCAAGCGTCAACTTTGTTGGCGCAGTCTCCAGCGGCCTCGCCGCTGCGGCCAAACTCCGCACGCAAGGCCACGGAACCATTTTGGCGATTACGTCCGTCGCTGGAGTTCGTGCCCGCGCTGACAACTTTGTTTACGGATCCACAAAAGCGGGGATGGACGCATTCGCCCAAGGTCTCGGCGACTCCCTCATTGGTTCCGGTGCTCGCTGCGTGGTTGTTCGTCCTGGCTTTGTCCACACGCGCATGACCGAAGGAATGAAGCCTGCCCCCTTCGCCACCACGCCCGACAAAATCGCCGATGCCGTGATCAACGGGCTCCAAAAGAACAAGGAAATGATCTGGGCGCCCCCCATTTTGTCGACCCTCTTCACCATCCTTCGTCATCTTCCTCGACCGCTCTGGCGCAAGATCAGTGCAGGGTGAAATGACGACCTCGGCCCCTTCCCGATCTTCACTCTTCGGCGGAATCGTTCGCGAACTGCGCCCGAAGCAGTGGGTCAAGAACGTGTTGGTCTTTGCCGCTCCACTTGCCGCCGGCGTTTTTGATAACCGCGATACCGACCTTCGCGCGCTTGCTGCATTCGGTTGTTTCTGTGCGGCCGCGAGTGCGACCTATCTCATCAACGACGCTATGGACATCGAGTCCGATCGACTTCATCCAGTAAAGAAAAACCGTCCGATGGCCGCCGGCATCGTTCCGGTTGGGCTCGCCTATGTGTTAGCCGCCATCTTACTTATCGTTGCCATCGGCGGATCATTTCTTCTTCGACGCGACTTCGGTTTCACCATCCTCACCTATCTCGCGCTCACCACCGTCTACTCACTGTGGCTCAAGCATGTTCCGATTCTCGACATTGTCGCCGTCGCTGCCGGATTCGTCCTGCGCGCCATCGGTGGCGCAACTGCAACTGGTCTACCGATCTCGGAATGGTTCTTCATTGTCACAAGCTTTGGCGCGTTGTTCATGGTTACCGGTAAGCGCGCTGGGGAACGATCAGATCTTGGCGACGATGCCGCCACAATTCGCCCAACACTGGCGGTGTACTCGCCACAGTTCCTTAATTATTTGAAGGCGGTATTTTCAGCTGGAACAATAATTACCTACTGCCTCTGGGCTTTTGCCTCTGCTCAGGAATCAACCAACGGTTCGGTGCTCTTCCAACTTTCAATTGTTCCGTTCGCTATCGCGATCTTGCGTTATGCGCTCCTCCTCGAAGAGGGCAAGGGCGCCGAGCCAGAGAATCTCGTGCTATCCGACCGCACCTTGCTCCTCGCTGGGGCGCTCTGGGCGATCGTCTATGGCTGGGCCGTCTATGCGTCCTGAGCCAGCGGCCTCGCGAGCTGTGCCCTCAACCTCCGAGTTGTTCGGTTGGGGTCGCACTGCGCCAACTGGTGCCGATGTTCGCCGGCCAACTTCGCCAATCGAATTACAGAGGGCGCTTCCGACTTCATTCGAGCGTGGCCTCATCGCTCGCGGCCTCGGCCGCAGCTACGGGGATGCCGCGCAGAATGCTGGTGGGACCGTCATCGAAACCACCGACGTCGCCGCTTTCACCATTCACGAATCGGACCCCAACTCCGACACCGTCCTCGTCACCGCCGACGCGGGCGCAAGCATCGATCGTCTTCTCCATGCGCTCGTACCTCAAGGGTTGTTCGTCCCGGTCACTCCAGGCACGCGTTACGTCACCGTCGGCGGCGCAATCGCTGCTGACATCCACGGCAAGAACCACCATCTCAAAGGTTCGTGGTGCAACCATGTCGAGTCGCTTCATCTTCAACTAGCTGACGGTTCGGTTGCTGAAGTCGGGCCCGATCGCGATTCCGAATTGTTCTGGGCAACAGCCGGGGGGATGGGCCTAACTGGCGTCATTCTCGATGCGACCTTCCGCTGCCCCCGAATCGGTTCAAGCCAACTTGCCGTCGATACCGACCGCGCCGCCGATCTTGATGCCGTGTGTCAACTCATGCGCGATGGCGACCACCTCTACGACTATTCGGTTGCGTGGATCGACCTCATGGCAACCGGCAAGAACATGGGCCGTTCAGTTCTCACTCGCGGCCGATTCGCCAGCGCAGACGAAGCGGCACCCAAAATCGGTGCCGATCCTTACGTCTACAAAGCCAACGAACTCGTAAGTGCTCCACCGTTCATGCCTGCGGGCTTACTCAACAATCTGTCAATCCGCGCGTTTAACGAATTGTGGTTCCGGAAAGCACCGGTCGAACGTCGCGATGAGATTCAGTCGATACCGACCTTCTTTCATCCACTCGACATGGTGCGCGGATGGAACCGCATCTACGGGCCCGCCGGATTCCTTCAGTGGCAGTTCGTGATTCCCTTCGACGCAACCAGCACGCTCACCACAATCGTTGATGAAATCAGTCAGTCGGGCTGCACCTCCTTCCTTGCGGTGCTGAAGTCGTTTGGTGAAGGAAATCCTGGGCCGCTTTCGTTTCCTGCCGGCGGCTGGACCCTTGCCCTCGACATCCCTACGGGCATTCAGGGACTCGGACCACTCCTTGATCGACTCGACGATCTTGTCGTCGGTGTCGGAGGACGCATTTATCTCGCGAAGGACAGCCGAGTTCGACCTGAGCTGCTTCCCGAGATGTATCCACGCCTCGATGAATGGCGAGAAGTTCGTGAACGAGTCGACCCCAATCGCCGAATCATGAGTGATCTCGCCCGACGCCTCGGACTCTAAAAACGCTCAGGCGATGTCGCGCTTGGATTGAATCCAGGTCCAGCACTCGTCGATCTTGGTCATGAGTTCTTCTTGCGTTCCATCGTTGGGAACGATGAAGGCGGCCACGGCACGACGTTCTTCGCGTGTTGCTTGCAACTTCATTCGAGCTCGCGCATCGTCAGCGTTGAACCCGCGAAATTCGACGAGACGCTGAACAGCGAGTTCGGGATCGGTGTCGACGACGATGATGCCTTCGGTTTCGTACGCCTTTGACTCGACGAGCAGTGGCACGTCCAGAACCACGACGTTGTCGCTCGCGCGTTGCGCTTCGATGCGGCCATCGATCTCTTCGCCGACTTTCGGATGCACGATCGCGTTGAGCGCTTTCAACTGCTCGGGATCGTTGAACACGATGTCGGCAACGGCCTGACGGTTCAGTGTTCCGTCGGCGGCAAGGATCGTGTCGCCAAAGTGTTCGACCATTGCGGCCAGCACAGCGCCGCCGGGTGATTGAAGTTCACGAACGACCAGATCGGCATCAATGACAATGGCTCCACGGCGAGCAAACTCCGCCGAGACCGTTGACTTTCCCGAACCGATACCACCGGTGAGACCAAGTAGAAGCATCGCCGGAACGTACCAGAGCGCGTCTCAATGTTTTTCCGCGCATTTCGCTCACACTTTTGCCAAACCTGCC
>CAMCTW010000117.1 GCA_945878645.1 Bifidobacterium breve | reverse complement strand
GACTTTTCTAAGGTGGGAGTTCTCCAATGGCGATAAGTAATTCTGAACGTGTCGGTAAAGGTCTTGACGCGCTGCGTGATGGCCTTCAACCAGTTTGTGAACGCGTGTGGCTCGCCGAATATGGCGAGAATTGGGTTGAGGTCGTCAATCAGCGTGATCAGCATGCTGTTGGCGTGCCAACGCCGAGTGATTTGGCGTGGCTTCTGAAGGGCATGCACAACACATGGAATGAGAGTTGGAAACAGATTCTCGGTGCCGCTGAGCGTGGGTACAGCTCCGAATTACGAGAAGCACGGAATCGGTGGGCCCACCAAGACGCCTTCAATAGTGATGACACAGCGCGTGTGCTCGATACCGCTGAGCGTTTGCTCAAAGCAATCAACGCAGCAGAGCAGGTTTCCACGGTAACGAATCTTCGCCGTGAGCTTCAGCGCCAAGTCTTTGAAGAACAAGCCCGGTCTGAACGACGCAAGGACGCCTCCAAGCCAACAGAAGGCGAGCCTCTTGCCGGTCTCAAAAGCTGGCGTGAGATCGTCACACCTCATACCGATGTGGCGTCAGGCAACTTCGAACAGGCAGAGTTCGCTGCCGACCTCTACCAAGTAGCGACGAACAACGCCGATGAGGAATATCAAGATCCTGTCGCGTTCTTTCGCCGCACCTACCTCACAAGTGGTTTGAGCGAACTACTGACCAAAGCCGCAAGTCGCTTGAGCGGAAGCTTCGGCGATCCGGTTATCGATCTCCAGACCAATTTCGGTGGCGGCAAAACCCACTCCATGATCGCGCTCTACCACCTCGCCTCTGGCGTGCCGTCGTCACAACTTCCCGGAGTGGGAGAACTGCTTGAGGAGAAGGGGATTGAACTCCCTGCCTCGATCGCACGAGCAGTGGTATCTGGTCAGTGGCTGTCGCCTTCGTCGCCCAATACCAAGCCCGATGGCACGGTTACTCGAACGGTATGGGGCGAGATCGCCTGGCAACTCGCCGGTAAAGCCGGTTACGAATTTGTTGCTGAAGCCGATCGTGATGGCACCAATCCGGGAACGCGTCTCATCGACCTGTTCCGTCTTGCTGGGCCTTCGATTGTTCTGATCGATGAGTGGGTTGCCTATGCGCGGCAGCTCCCCTCTCGTGAATCAGATCCGCGTCTCATCGGTGGAACGTTCGACGACCAGTTCACATTTGCTCAGGCGCTGACTGAAGCAGCGGCAGCGGTAGACAACGTCGTGGTGTTGGTATCAATTCCGGCATCGGATGTCGAAGTCGGTGGCGACAAAGGCAAGGACGCTCTGGCCCGGTTGACGCTGGTTGTGCGTCGTAAATCGGCGCAATGGAAACCTGCAGATGACGATGAAAGCTTCGAAATCGTTCGTCGACGCTTGTTCGAACCGATGACCCCCGAAGACGCCCGAGTCCGTGACGGAGTCATCAAGGCGTTCATTGACTATTACCGCGACAAGTCTGGCGACTTCCCGAGCGGAGTTGGTGAAGCCGAATATCGACGTCGTATGGAACTTTCGTATCCGATTCACCCTGAGATGTTCGACCGTCTGTATGGCGATTGGTCGACGCTCGACCGTTTCCAACGCACACGCGGTGTCCTGCGCCTCATGGCCACCGTGATCTCAGTGTTGTGGGAGCGAGGCGACTCCAACCTGCTCATCATGCCCGGCACTCTTCCGATTGATGATCAACGCGTTGCGTCGGAACTCGTGAAGTATCTCGACGATGGCTGGGACCCGGTCATTCGAACAGACATTGATGGTGCGAATGCGCTTCCGCTGAAGATTGACCAGGCGAATAAGAACCTGGGTCGGTATTCAGCAACTCGCCGTGTAGCACGAGCAGTATTTCTCGCATCGGCTCCCCGTGAGGAGAGCCGTCGAGGAATCGACATCAAGAACATCACCCTTGGCGTCGCCCAACCAGGTGAAGCGTCGGGAACATTCGCGGATGCGTTGCGTCGACTGTCTGGTGAAGCGACCTATGTCTATGCCGATGGAAACCAGTACTGGTACTCGCTTCGAGCCAACATCACCAGGCTCGCAACCGATCGCGCGCTGTCCAACTTCTCAGATGAGAATGCTGATGACGAGATTCGACGCCGACTGCGTGACATCGGTGGACTTGGACCTTTCGCAGCGGTGCACCCATTCCCCGATGGTCCGGGCGATGTCGTCGACGATGACGATGGCGTGCACCTCGTCATCCTTTCGCCGCAGCATCCGCATATTGCGAACCAAGGCGAAACAGCGGCTCTCGTCATGGCCGAGCAGATTCTTTCGCAGCGCTCTGCCGGTCCTCGCCTGAACCGCAACTTGCTGGTGTTCTGCGCAGCAAATGAAGCCCGATTGACCGAACTCCGTGCTGGCGTATGCAACTACCTGGCTTGGAAATCAATCGCTGACGAAGCAGCAGTCCTCGAAATGACCGAGGGCGACAAGCGGCTCACGGCAACGAAGCTGAGCGAGTCCAACGACACAGTGACCCAACGAGTCTTTGAAACGTTCGCCCATATTCTCGTTCCGGATCAGCAGCCCGGAACACGAGACATCGAATGGCATCAAACAAAGCCATCCGGAGCCGGAAGCCTCCCCGAACGCATCGCTCGCAAACTTGAATCAGAAGAGCGACTCATCACCTCCTACGGAGGCGTGCGGGTCCGTATGGATCTCGACCGCATCCCGCTGTGGACAGAACGCAACGATGTTTCGGTTGAGGCGCTGTGGAAGAACTACTCACAGCTCCTTTACCTGCCGCGTCTTGCGAACTCGGCAGTTATGAACGAGGCCATCAGTAATGGCGTCGCCAACTTCGATTGGGAACAAGAAACGTTCGCATACGCCGAAGGATTCAAAGACGACAAGTGGGTCGGACTTCGAACCGCAGAGATCGTTAACCCTCGCCCCGGAGGATTCGTTGTCTCCCCGGTGGCGGCTGGTGCGCAGCAGCGGGCGGAACCCGGGCCGGTCGGTCCAGGGGTTGCTCCCGGTGGAGAAACCGGTGGAACTGGCCCTGTAGGACCCGGTCCAACTGGTGGAACAGGTGGAGCCGCACCCACGGGGACTTCGGCAGCACAACACCCCACCCGCTACTACGGGCAGTTCAAGCTCGATTCCGTTCGTGCAATTCGCCAGATGGAAGACATCCTCACCAACATCGTGAACCAGTTGGCTCGTGCCGATGGAGCCAGCACGTCGATCGTGGTGGAGATCAATTCGGAATCGACAGGATTCGATGACGCAGTTAAACGAACAGTGACTGAGAACGCGAGTCACCTTGGGGTTCAGGCCCAGGAATTTGAGTCGTAAACGAGGCAGAATTTCCATCAGTACATTTCAGAACCAGGCGGAGAGTACAAATGACCAACGAGAGCAGCGAGCCGATTGTTCAAAGGCTGTCACGGATGGAGTTCAAGCCTCTTCGGGAGGTTTGGCCGGACGAGGCGCGCCATTTCACCCCGTGGCTATTGGAGAACTCGGAGTACTTAGCTGAATCGCTTGGAATCGATCTCGAACTTGAGGTCAGCGAGCACGCAATTGGAGCGTTCTCTCTCGACCTATTTGGGCGCGATGTAACCCATGAGTGCCCGCTCATTGTTGAGAATCAACTCGAAAGTACAGATCACCGTCACCTCGGCCAACTCCTTACCTATGCCGCTGGCACTGATGCCAAGACTGTGGTTTGGATTTCTGCGAAGTTTCGAGACGAGCACCGTCAAGCGCTGGAGTACCTCAATGATCTGGCAGGTGACAATGCACGTTTCTTTGGTATTGAGGTTCAAGTCGCTGTGATTGCGGATTCGCCGCCAGCGCCGCTGCTCAATCTTGTGGTTCAACCAAGTGATTGGCGATCACAGGTAAGCGCGCAACGTTCCTCAGCGGGCCTGTCCAATTCGAAGGCTGCATATCAGTCGTTCTGGGGCCAATACCTTGATCAGGTGCATGAGCAACATCCTGGGCTCACCAATGTGAGATCACCCCAGGGCGCGAACTGGATGAATCTCAACTTCCCCCGCAAGGGCACATACATCACTTCAGGCTTCATTCGTAGCGGCAAGCTCACTTGCGAGCTCTACATCGATGTGCGGCCTGCATCGCGAAACTCGGCGATCTTCGAAGCACTTCTCCGAAATCAGACAGAACTCGAGGCCGCGCTTGGAACCAAGCTGCTGTGGGATCGGATGGAGGGCAAACAAGCCTGTCGAATTCGCCTTGAACATGAGGCTTCAATTGCCGACGAAGAGTCATGGCCATCACTCATCGATTGGCTAATGAAGTGGCAGGTCGCATTCAAGAAGGTGTTCTACCCAGCGGTCCAATCGCTTGATGATTCGTTGTGGACCGACCCCGAGCTCGGCTGAGCTAAGAGGTTTCCAGCTAGTGGAAGATCACGACTTTTCCCGTGCGTCTGAGATCCTGTCTTTTGAGGAAGCACGCCGCGCGTACTACGTGGATTTCGAAGGCCCCAGCGGCGGCGAGCCAGTGCTCTTCGGTTGGCTCTACGCGGAGGGGCGTGATGCATCGCCAGATCGGCTGGTGATGCGCCACGACATTTTGGATCCCGACCTGGCTTCGATTGCTGGCGAGGTAGAGGTTTCTGCCGACTGGGAATACAGACAAGATTCCCGATCATTGGCAACATCAATCAACGATCTTGCTCGGCGAGCGAACGCTCAAGACCGCCGAATCGTTGCGTGGAGCCGACACGAAATGACAAAGGTCGTGGAGAGCGAACTCGAACCGGACCTCATCGAGATGTTCAGTGAATCGTTTCGAGATGGGAAAGCGACCGCAAAGCGGTGGCTGGCCCAATGCCGGCCAGATGTAGTGCTGACGAGAGATGAATCGGGCGGCGCTCACAAACTGACCAAGTACATGGATCTCACGGGCTATGAAGCACCGGAGGATTACGAAGTTGGTCGCACCGCTTTGAACATCAGGCGTGTGAGAACTGGGATGGAAAAGCGTGGTTCGTGGGACGATCTCGTCGAATCGCAGCAAGGGGCATGGGGTGATGTGCTGGAGCACAACGCGGTTGATGTTCAGGCGCTAATGCACATCGTCCGCCATGCGGCGTTCGAATTGGAGAATTCCGCAAGGCGATGACGGATCATGTCCCTTCGCCTTAGGCCTCAAGGGTCTGCTGGGCATGATCTCACAAGTCCTATAAGCCACCGACGACGGGCGCCGAGGTCGGGACAGTACGACCAAATTTCCCGAAGATTTCCGCGAGCGGCACACTTGCAGATCTCGAACTATTCACCTGGTCGTTGTTTCTCACGGCATTTGCGATTGCCTCGAGTTGGCTCTCGCTGAAAGAGAGATCGAGCGCAAGGAGTCGAGCAATTGAACCTGACTCGTCGAAGCTGTTCGACGCGGCCAGAGCTCCAATTAGCCTGTCGCTGAAACGTTTGGACGTCGACTGTTCGATCTGAAGTATTCGAAACACCTCGCGGGCCACGGATGCTGCATCTCTGGCATCTGGGGTTGGCCATTGGCGTCGCGCCACGAACCCACTGGGATCTTCGCCCATACGAATGAACCACGCGGGCTTCTTGGCCCCCAGAGCCCACCCGACTTCCTGCTGGCACCAACTGCTCCCCGAGAACCCTGGTTGTACGAGACCCAGAAGTGCGTCCGCGCTGCAGAGCGACTCTTCGATTACTGATTGCCACTCTGCTGACGGGTTAATCGACGTGTGGGCGACGAATCCTTCGACCCCTAGTTTCGAAAGCTCCGTACTGACTTCTTGCGCAAACGACTGATTGGTCGCGAGGTGGGAGATGAAGAGCCTCAAGCGCGGTGTTTGCCAAGCACCAGATTCATCGGTGATCTCGGGCGGGGACGAAGAGTTCTCCTCGAAGTGATGGCGAAGTTCGAGGAGGTCGCCGTCATTCAGTTGGCGAAGCGACGCGATTACCTCTCTGGACTGATCGTCAGAGAATGGATCACGATCGATCGGGTTGTGGCCGAATTCAGTTAGCACGAGGTCAAGCTCGGCGAGCGACTGATTTTTTGAAATCTCAACAAGCTCGGTAATGAGTCTTATC
>CAMCTW010000116.1 GCA_945878645.1 Bifidobacterium breve | reverse complement strand
AAGGATCGACGTGGGTTCATCGCTTCAGGCGGCGAGCGCTCCGGGCGAGGCAATGAACATCTTGCTGGTGGGCATTGACGATGGCATGGGTTTGGCCGAAGGCGATCCCGTGCTTCGTGGCCGGAGCAAGTCGCTCAACACCGACACGATCATGATCCTGCGGGTCGAGCCGAAAACGCAGCAGGCATCGTTACTGTCATTGCCGCGAGACCTGTGGGTCAATATTGCCGGCGGCGGTCAAGGCCGCATCAACTCCGCACTTGCGCTTGGTGGGCCAGAGCGTTTAATCCAGACGATCAATCAGAACTTCGGTATCCCGATCAATCACTACGCAATGGTTGACTTCCAGGGCTTTGAAGCGTTGGTCAAGGCAGTCAATGGTGTGCCTGTGTATTTCAATTTCCCGTCTCGTGACCAAGCGACCGGCTTATTCCAATACGACGTCGGATGCCAGACGTTGAATAGTGAGCAAGCACTCGCATTCGCTCGATCTCGTCATTTCGAAATTTCTCGCGACAATATGAGAACATGGCAAGAAGATCCGACAAGTGATTTCGGTCGGGTTACTCGTCAGCAGCAGTTCATCCGTGCAGCGCTAAAGAAGGCCGTTGCGCAAGGTGTCCGCAACCCATTTGTCTTGAAGGAATTCCTCGATATCGCGAAGAAAAGTGTCACACTCGATACGGAGTTCACGGTTCAGGAACTTGTTGATCTTGGTTCACAATTCCGAACGTTCGATCCGGATGCTCTGGTGAGTTTCACGCCTGTCGCCACCGGCATGATCGTGGGTGCCGCGAGTGTTCTTGAGTTGAACGTCGCTGCATCGCAGCCAATATTCGATGTGTTCCGCGGGCCGCGGCCGATTCCTAGCCCTAATGCTGTTCCGGACTCGAGTGGGCCTACGACGTCGACAACGGGATCTTCACCGTCAAGTTCAAGCGCGGTAACCGCGTCAACACTTGGAACTACAACGACGACGCAAGCCGTCACCACGACAACGTTGAGCGAATTCATACCCCGCGTGCCCGACGGTCAGACCTGCGGCTAAGCCTCTGCTGAAGGCTGCGATCAGACGGGGCGAGCTTCGGCCTCGACACGATTGGCCAAGTACCAGTCGAGGGTTTTCTTCAGGCCTTCGTCGAACGTCGTGCCGGCGTTGAATCCGAATTCCTGGCGCGCTCTCGAACCGTCGACACCTCGGCGGGGTTGACCATCGGGCTTGGTGGTATCCCAGTGGACTTCGCCTTCGAATCCGACGCGTTTCACAATTATCTCGACGAGTTCTCGGATGGGCAGTTCTCGATCGGCGCCGAGGTTGACCGGCTGGTCACTGTTGTAAAACTCGGCGGCGAGAGCGATCCCCTCCGCAGCATCATTGACGAAGAGGAATTCCCGACTCGCTGAACCAGTTCCCCAAACCTCTAGGGAATCGGCGCCTGATTCTTTCGCGTCGACAGCCTTCTTGATGAGCGCCGGAATCACATGTGAAACCGCCGGATGGAACTTGTCGCGCGGACCGTAAAGGTTCGTTGGCATGAGATAGATCGCGTCTTGGCCATATTGGGCTCGGTTGGCTTGAACTTGAACAAGTTGTGCGAGTTTGGCAATTCCGTAGGGTGCGTTTGTTTCCTCGGGATACCCCTGCCAAAGCGATGCCTCTGCAAAGGGAACAGGCGTGTATTTCGGATAGGAACAGATCGTGCCGACCATCACGGTCTTGGGTGTGTTTTGGAGACGGGCTTCGTCGAGGACATAAGTGCCCATAAGGAGATTGTCGAGATAGAGCTCGGCGGGGCGCTCCATGTTCGCTCCGATGCCTCCAACTCGCGCCGCAAGATGAATGACAAGATCGGGTTGCGTGTCGGTGAACATCTTCGTGACGGCCAAGCGGTCGCGAAGGTCATACTCAGCGCTTGAGGGAGCAAAGAGTGCCTTCGCACCTCGTGCTTGCACCCGATCGACAACTGCTTGGCCGAGAAACCCGCGTCCACCGGTGATCAGGACCTTTCGGTCGTTCCAGAAGGCGCTGTTTGGTACAAACTCCATGGCGTTACCCTACTGACCGTTAGACCACCACTAGGTTGCTTTTAGGGCGATGCCGGGACCGCTGTCGGCTCCGTGGGAGACTTGCTCGCCCATGGAGCGATGTCGTCGGGTGGCAATCACCCTCGAGCAGTGTTGGCACGCCGTTCCTGGCGGCACGGCTCGTGCCGCCCTTGGGAGCGTGGGTGCTCTTCAGCGTTTCACTGAGCTCGATCTTGTTGGCGTGAGTGCTCGGCACCGGGGCCTGCCAAAGGCGGCGTGGGTGCCCACGATTCCGGTCACACAACTTGGGCTACCTCGCCTCGCTTTGTACGAGTCATGGCACCGACTTCGGCGCCCCTCGGTGGAACGAGCAACTGGTCCTGTCGATGTCATTCACGCAACGGGAATGGCGATGCCCCCGCCGAGTGTGCCGATTGTGGCCACCGTGCACGACCTTGCGTTCCTTCGTGACCCGTCACAGTTCACACGTCGCGGAGTGTCGTTCTTCCACCGAGCGATCGATCTCGCCAAGCGTGATGCTCAAATCATTGTTTGTCCTTCGCAAGCGACTATCGATGAATGCATTTCTCACGGTTTTGATCATTCTCGACTTCGACTGGTTCCGTGGGGGATCGATCCCGCGGCGGTTGATCAATCGATGATTGATGGCATGCGAGCGCGTTTCGGTCTCCATGGCCGATATGTGTTGTGGGCTGGAACTATAGAACCGCGCAAAAATCTCCCAGTGCTTCTTGATGCGTTTGAGGGGATCAAAGATCGGTCTATAACTCTCGTTCTCGCTGGGCCCAAGGGATGGAACGAGCAATTAGATCAACGACTCGCTCGTCTTGGATCGCGGGTTCTGCAAGTTGGTTTCGTCGAGCCTGAAATACTCGCGGCGTTACAAACCGATGCTGACATCTTCTGTTTTCCTTCTCGCCAGGAGGGATTTGGGCTTCCCGTGTTGGAGGCCATGGCTCAGAGGACTGCAGTGATTACGTCATCGGGCACGTCAACCGAAGAAGTTGTGGGTGACTGTGGGGTCGTCGTCGATCCCTCCGATGTCGAAACGCTTCGATCAGAAATCGATCGGCTTCTCGCTGATGATGTTGAACGAGCTCGGCTCGGGCGCGCTGGATTCGATCGCGCCGTATCGGCCTTCACGTGGGAAACGACTGCACGCAAACTTGAACAGGCCTACAACGAGGCATTGTCATGAACGATCGGACTGTGCGGCGCGTTGGGGTGAATCTGCTTTGGCTGGTTCCTGGTGAAGTTGGCGGAAGCGAGGAGTACACGGTTCGGCTGTTGCGTGAACTCGCTGAACTGCTTCTGGACGATGTGGAAGTGATTCTCTATGTAAACCGTCGGTTCAGTGGGGCGCATCCTGATCTTGTTTCTAAATTCACAACCCGCGTTGCGCTGGTATCTGGATCGTCAAGGATTCTGCGAGTGCTTGCCGAGTCGACATGGCTAGCCGCCCGGTTGCGAAGAGATCGATGCGTTTTCGTTCATCACGGTGGCGGAACAATGCCCTCGTTCCGACTTACACCCGGTGTCGTTACGATGCATGACCTTCAGCCATTGGCGAATCCAGATCGGTTCGGATTCGTCAAAGGTGCCTATATCCGTTTTATTGCTCCGCGATCTGTGCGCCGAGCCAGAACCGTTGTGTGTCTCTCAGAATTCGTCGCGAACGATGTTGTCAATCGCATCGGCGTTGAGCGCGAGCGAATTCGAATTATTCCTTGTGGCGTAAACGAGCCCGGAGTTGCCTTCGACCAGGATCGTCTTGCCCGATTACTTGCGAGTCTCGGTCTAACCAAGCGTCCGTTCATCCTCTATCCAGCGATCACCTATCCGCATAAGAACCATGAAACACTCGTCGCTGCGTTCGCCCAAATCGTGAGCACTCGTCCTGAGTTGCGCCTTGTCTTCACAGGCGGAAGCGGTTCAAGTGATGCAACTGTCACGGCAGCGATCGGTGCCTACGGGCTCACGAATGACGTCGTACGTGCCGGCCGCATACCTGAAGCCGATCTTGACCTGCTCTTCCGGGCCGCGACCGTCGTTGCGTTTCCATCGCTCTACGAAGGATTTGGAATTCCAGTTCTCGAGGCGATGTCACGTGGTTGTCCTGTGGTGGCAAGTGACGTCGGTGCTTTGCCTGAGGTCATTGGTGGAGCGGGGGAGTTGGTCGATCCATTGAATGTCGCCGGATGGGCCAGCGCACTTGGTGATCTCATCGATGATCCTGCACGGCGTACGGTTCTCGTTCGTCAGGGATTCGATCGGGCCAAGCATTTCGATTGGTCGACTCCTGCTCAGAGCCTTCTTTCCCTCTATCGGGAGACCCGGTGAACCTTCTCGTCGTCTGTCCACATTTCGATCCCGATGTTGCCCCGACTGGGGTCGTTATGTCTCGTATTGCGCATGAACTGATCGCTCGAGGCAATCGGCTGCACGTGGTGACATCGCTGCCTTGGTATCAGCATCACGCTATCGATGCGGGTTGGGACGGCCAGTTGGTGCGAACTGAGCGAACCGACTGGGGCCGCATCAGCCGGGTTCATCCATTTCCTACTGATAAACGAAACATTCCAGCGCGCGCTCTCGCGTTCGGAGGGTTCACCGCGCTTGCAACACTCGTAGGAGCTTTTGGGCGAGTTCGCCCCGACGCCGTGCTCGCTATGTCGCCGCCTTTGACACTTGGGTTAGCTGGACGAATCGCGGCAACGGCCCGGCGGGCACCACTGGTCTTCAACATCCAGGATGTGTTCCCTGACGTTGCGATCGAGTTAGGGCTCCTTTCGGGAGATCGAGTGATTCGAGCAGCTCGAGCGCTTGAACGGTTGAGCTATCGAATGTCTGATGCAGTAACGGTGCTTTCCGACGACCTCGCCGACAATGTGCGGTCGAAAATCACTATCGGTCTCGAGGGGGAGCAGGCACAGGCTCAAGCGAAGAAGGTCCGTGTCATCCCCAACTTTGTCGATACCAATGCGATTCGTCCGGCGGCACGAGAAAATTCTTATCGCGAGCAATACGGACTCATCGGAAAAAAAGTGGTGATGTACGCGGGGAACGTCGGTTTCTCTCAGTCGCTCGATCTAGTTCTTGAGACGGCTCGCTCATTTGAAGTGAGCCGGCCCGATGTGGTCTTTGTGATCAATGGGGGCGGTTCGGCGAGGCCCGATCTCGAGCGCGACGCAGCACATCTTCAGAATGTGCGTTTCATCGATATGCAGCCGATCGAACGACTGCCAGAGGTGCTTGCCGCTGGCGATATTCATGTCGTGCCGCTGCGTGCAGGGTTGGCTTGGTCAAGCGTGCCTTCGAAGCTGTATTCGATTCTCGCTGCTGGTCGAGCGATTGTTGCGAGTGTCGATTCGGGCACCGAAGTGGAGCGCACCTTAGAACGGGCTGCGGCGGGAATCGCCGTTCCGCCCGATGATCCGCGAGCGTTTGCTGGCGCAATCGGTGAACTCATCGACGATTCGGATCGAGCAGCCCGAATGGGCGCATCGGGTCGGTTATTTGTCGAGCGCTGGGCCTCTCCTGCGGCGGTAGCGGAGTCGTATGAAAATCTCTTTGCTGAACTGATTGGAGGTAAGAAATCCCGTCTCCAGGCCGGTTCTGACAAGTAAGGCGAGCACTGACCGCTAACATTGTCGAACTATGGGTAAAGCATCTCAGGCGAAAAAGGCAGCCCGGTTGGCCCGCGAGAGCGGCCAGTTTGAACAGCGCCCGAAGCGTCGTCTGGCGTTTCCGCTCACCGTTGCTGCCGCAGTGGCGATAGGCATCATCGTGGTGGTGATCGCTCGCCAGCCAGCCAGTACCCCCAAGCTGACATTCGATCCGACCACGGTCACGGTCGATCCGAATTCGATTACCGCGGAGTCTTCGGCGACGACACTCCCTGCTGGCGGATCAGATCCAGTCCCCACCACTCTTGCGGCGGGCCAGTGAGAGCAGTCGTTCTTGTAGGCGGGTTCGGCACGCGTTTGCGTCCACTCACGAACGACCGGCCAAAACAGATGCTCCCAATC
>CAMCTW010000115.1 GCA_945878645.1 Bifidobacterium breve | reverse complement strand
TGTTCTTGTCACGTCGGGAGCCGGCTTCGAGGGTCAGATCGGTCAGATCGCCTATGGGTCAGCGAAATCGGCACTCATTGGCATGACCCTCATCGCAGCGCGTGACCTTTCTTCAATCGGTGTTCGCGTCAACGCAATCGCTCCAGGGGTGATGGACACGATCGCGTGGGAACAGGCCCCTGCGGAAATGAAGGCTGCTCTCGAAGCGACCGTGCCATTCCCGAAGCGCCTAGGCGCTCCCGAAGAGTTTGCGAAACTTGCGGAGCATCTGCTCAGCAATCGATATATGAACGGGCACGTTGCTCGTCTCGATGGAGCGCTTCGATTTGGTCCGAAGTGACTCGCTGATCGAATCAATCAGTCGGCTGCGTAAAGCCTCGCGACGATTTCCGCCGCTTCGTCGACGGATCCGAAAACAGTTTCGAGTACCCACGCCCGTTTGAGGAAGAGATGAGCGTCGACTTCCCAGGTGAAGCCCATGCCACCGTGTACCTGAACACAAGTCTTTGCGTTTTCTGTGGCTGCGCGAGCTGCAGTGAGTCGAGCTCCAGATACGGCTCGGTCAACTGAACCGACGTCGGATTCATCGATCATTACTCCGGCTGCCCAAACTGATGAGCGAGCAATCTCCGTCCTGATCCATGAATCAGCAAGAAGATGCTTCAAACCTTGGAATGACCCAATCGGACGTCCGAATTGCTCTCGCTCTTTGGCGTACGCGACAGCGAGGTTGGTACTCCCGGTGGAATTCCCCGAAAGCTGCGCTGAAGCGAGAAGAGATCCACGTTGCCGCCAAGCGACTGCTAACTCGGGACCACCAATGAGATCTCCTGCTGGTACAGATTCCAGGATGGAGACTGGTGACGTCGGATCAGTTGAGTGGACGACATCGATGCCTACCGCATGAGCGGAAGGGGCGACTCGTACTCCGTCGTCGTCGACCATGAGAAGAACATCAGATGATCGAAGGTATTCAACCATGATCGGTCCGTCGTGGGGGATATCAACGATCGCCGGCAACACCGAACCATCAAGAACTCCATCGACAAGACCAGCGCTAAGAGTTGCGGCAAGAAGTGGGCCGGGGACTAGAGCAGAGCCCAGAGCCTCATGTACGAGAACCGCGTCGATGAAGTCGAGACCGACACCGCCTTCGCCTTCGGGAAGGGCAAGGCCGAACGTTCCGAGTGCAGCGAGTTCTGTCCAACGATCGCGATCGAAACCATTGGGTTCGCCGAATGAACGAACAACGTCGATGGGGAATCGATCGCTGGCGAACCCTGTGACCATGTCGATTAGAGCGAGTTGATCATCTGTTGGTTGGAGGTCCATGTCAGCGCTCCCGCGGAAGGCCGAGGACGCGCTCGGCGATGATGTTTTGTTGGATCTGCGTTGTGCCGCCGCCGAGTGAGATAGCAAATGCATGCAACTTGCTGTGTACGAGTTGCCCCGTCGGTTTGCCGTCAACGTTGTCGAGGGAAAGCGATGCGCGATCAAGCACCCTGATGGCGAGATCCCCAAGTCGGTGTTGGGTTGTGGCGAAAGCGACCTTGAATCCCGATCCCGATCCCATCACCATTCCGCCTCGTGCGCCCTGCGAAACATTGCGTTTGGTGAAAGCCCAAAGAGCATCGAGGTCGGCTCCGAGAATACCGAATTCGTGACGGATCCCGTCAACGTCCCAAACGGTTGCGCCGTTGCGCTTCGTTGAACGGGCTAATGCGATGAGGTCTCGGAACACACTTGTTGTATCGAGCAACTCGCCAACAAAGCCAGTCCCGCGTTCGAAACTTAATGTCACATTGGCGACTCGCCACCCGTCGTTCTCTTCGCCTATGAGGTTTGAGACGGGGACGCGAACCTCGTCGAGAAACAGTTCGGCAAATTCCGTTGAACCATGCACAGTTACAAGAGGGCGCACATCGATTCCAGGAAGATTCATTGGCATGATCAGCCAACTGATTCCCTTATGTTTCAATTCGCTCGGATCAGTGCGCACGAGCATTTCGCAGTAGTCGGCGGCCATTGCGTGCGAAGTCCAGATCTTCTGGCCGCTGACGACGTAATCGTCGCCGTCGCGGAATGCGCGGGTTCGGAGCGATGCTAAGTCGCTCCCAGAGCCAGGTTCGGAAAACCCCTGACACCAGGCGTGATCGCCGGTGAGGATCCCGCGCAAGTGATGCGACTTCTGCGCTTCCGTGCCTTCGGCGATAATTGTCGGACCAGCGTGCATCTGGCCAACGAAGCCGATCCCAACATCTGGAGCTTTTGCTGCCGCGGATTCCTCGAGGAAGATCAGATGTTCAGTTGGCGTGGCGCCGCGGCCGCCATGCTCAGACGGCCAATTAATGCCGGCGTAGCCAGCCTCAAACAAAAGCCCTTGCCAATGTGCGTCAAAGGAACGCCGTCCCGGCCAGTCTTCTGTAGCCGGGGGTTCGGGCAGCGACGCGACGGCTCCGCGTAACCATTCGCGCACTTCAGAACGGAACTGCGCATCGGACTCGGAATCTCTCAGATGCATTGGTGGCCTCGTTGTTTGGTGTGGAGATGGGCGATCACTGTGGCTCGATCCACTCAGCGGTGCGATCGGAACGTTCGGGCTGCCGGCCAATCTTCATGGGAGAAAGGGGAGCGTCACACATTAAGAAACGTTCGTAGTTGTCGGTTGTCCAGACAATGTCGCGCCACTTCCGAAGCGCCGGATCGAGGTCTCGAGCCGTCTCGACTTCTGACCATTGCCGCCATTCGGGGATGGCCCAGATGACGATGCATTCATCATCGCGTCGCATTGATGTCTTCAACGCACCGACGAGTTCCCAGCCGAATGGTCGATGCGCATCGATAGCGGTATCACGAACCTGAGAAAGGAAATCATCGGCTGCGCCAGGCGGAAGTTGGAACGTGTCGTGGGCATAGGCGACGCCGCGCACGCCGTCGGCGCAGAGTTCCTCAACGGTGCGGGTCCATGGGGCGGGGATCAACACACGGTCAAAACCGCCGGAACGAAAACTTGCGGCTTCATTCCACCAAGTTTCGAGTTTTGCGTCTTGAAGCGAGGGCGCGCCAAGCTCATGACCGAGAGCCTCGGCTAAACCTTCGAGCCCTGCTTCCTCCCACATATTCACAACCCGGGGCCACTTCGTGGATGTGCCAACGGCGCCCCAGACACCGAAGCACAATTGGCCGCGATCCTCACGAGCCATGGGGCACCAGTTCGCAGTCATGTGGTGCATGTACTTCGCACGGCTCGAGCCAATGATGTCGATGAACTCGTGGGTGTAGACACGATCGTTCACGCTGTCTCCCTCATGGACCTGTGCGAGATCCGATCATTGCCGCCGAGAGAACCTCGGCGCCTGTTCTGCGTGTTAGCGCATGCTGAATCAGGGTTCAGTTTGCTGAGCGGGAACTAGGGTAGCGGTATGGAAGAGAGGGACTTGAACATTCCAGGACTGCTTGTAGAGCGCCACTCCGGTGTGCTCCGCCTCACCATTGACCGGCCGGAAAAGCGAAACGCATTGACCGACGACATTGTGTCGGGGTTGATCGACGAACTCGTTGCGGCAGGAGACGATGAGTCAGTGCGGGTGATCGTCCTTGGCGGTTCCGGTGACGATTTTTGTTCCGGTTTCGACATTGTGGCTCGAAATGCGCCGGGTTCAACTCGGCCGAGAGTTGGAAGTATTCAGCGACGATTGCCGAACCAGGCGAATCGGCTGATTTCACTTATGTTGCGGACGCAAACCCCGATCGTGTGCGAAGTGCACGGATGGGCAGCAGGAATAGGTTTGTCCCTCGCTCTGGCCGCCGACTTCACCATCGCTGCGGCCGATGCCAAATTTTGGGCGCCGTTTCTCGGACGTGGTTTTACGCCTGACAGCGCCTCTACGTGGCTCTTACCCCGTCGTATCGGAGAGGTTCGCTCACGAGACATGCTCCTTCTCGGTCGGGTGGTTTCGGGTTCCGAAGCTGCCGACTGGACGATGATTCATTCGTCGGTGCAGTCCGAAGAGCTCGGCCTGAAAGGTGCAGAACTCGCAGCAACCTTGGCTACTGCGCCGACGGTTGCTATAGGACTAACAAAATCACTATTGGATGCATCGTCAGTTGCGACGCTTGATTCACAGCTGCAAGCAGAAGCGTTCTCACTTGAACTGTCCTCTAGGAGTGAAGACTTCAAAGAGGGACTCGCTGCCTTCAGAGAGAAACGCGACCCCGATTACAAGGGTCGGTGAACGCGTTGCCGTTCTCCGATGATCTAAACCACGCTGAACTCGCAATGCACCCTGGAGCAGCCATTGACGAAGCGATTCAATCGGTTCGTCAATGGATCGAGCAAAGCGTTCCCCTCGAGTGGCGTGAGGCAGGGCAAAGCGGCGGCGCTTCTGCGATTCGCAAGATTCGGAAATTTGCAGAGTACGAAACTTGGTACCCGACATTTGCGAGATCCGGTCTTGCGGTTCCGACGTGGCCAGTTTCCTACGGCGGACTAGACCTCGCCCCAGACGTTGCCCGAGCAGTAGAGGCTGAACTCGCGCCCTACAACCTTGGACGCCTCAACCCCCTTGGACTTAATCTGGCAGCGCCAGCACTGTTCGCACACGGAACCGAAGAGCAGCGTCTGCGGTTTCTCCCACCGATGGTTCGCAACGAAGAAGTCTGGTGCCAACTTTTTAGCGAGCCCGGGGCTGGTTCCGATCTTGCATCGTTGGCGACTCGCGCCGAGCGTGACGGTGATGATTGGTTGCTCACAGGACAGAAGGTCTGGAGCACGTGGGCTCATCTCTCGGATTTCGGTGTCCTTCTCGCTCGTACCGACCCAGATCAACCGAAGCGTCAGGGAATTACGTATTTTCTTGTCGACCTGCGGCAACCTGGTGTCGAGGTTCGTGCATTACGCCACATCACCGGTGAGATTGATTTCAATGAGACATTCCTCAACGAAGTTCGGGTTCCTGACTTCAATCGTGTCGGTGACATTGGCAAAGGTTGGGCCGTAGCAAATGCAACCCTTTCCGGGGAACGCCAGATGGTGTCAGGTTCCGGATCCGGTGGCGTCGACCGAATAGGCGGCTCAGGGGCAGAGTCGCTTATCGCACTGGCGAAGGCGAACGACGCAACAGGCAGTGCCAACGGTTGGGGCGATCCAATCGTTCGACAATCGATCATGCGGCTTCTCAGCGAGGAACGTATTCGGGCTTGGACGAATCAGCGTGTTCGAGCAGGGCTCAAAGCTGGGCGTTCACCAGGCCCCGAAAGTTCAATCGGAAAAGTTCACCAAGGCTCACTGAATCAACGAGTCCAGTTGCTCGCAACTGAATTGCTCGGCAGCGCCGCCGTCGCATGGGAAGCGTCCGGTCTGGCTAGCAATCATGGACCCGAACGCTACGCATCTGGTCTTCCCCGTGAGGTGAAGGGGATGCTCCGCAGTCGGGCGAACACAATTGAAGGCGGCACGACCGAAGTCAATAAGAACATTCTGGGCGAGCGTGTCCTAGGCCTTCCACGTGAGCCTGATCCTTGGAAAAGCGCGCCCTGGCGAGACGTGCCGCGGAGCTGATGGCATGTACGCAACTCTCGAAGTTGAGCGCCAAGGGCTAGTCGGTTGGCTCATTTTTAATAGGCCCGACTCGGCAAATGCTATGGATGCGACGATGCTGGGCGAACTCGAAGCGGCTTGGGACGAGCTCGAGAGGGATCCCGACGTTCGCGTCATTGTGAACACCGGAAACGGCAAGCAGTTTCAAACCGGACTCGACGTGGTTCAGTTAGCGAAGGATCGAGACGCCTTGCGGGAGCAGTCTCGACGGACGCGTGACGCAGAACTGCGGCTAACCGCATGGCACAACTCTGTTTCGAAACCAGTTATCTGCGCTGTCAATGGGCTTTGTGCTGGAGGAGGACTGCACTTCGTTGCCGACGCCGACATCGTTATTGCATCGTCGAACGCTGCTTTTCTGGACCCCCATGTTTCAATTGGCCAAGCGACTACCTACGAAGTGATCGGGCTCACCCGCAAGATGCCTTTTGAAGCGGTGATGCGTATGGCGTTGACGGGCCGGTATGAGCGGATGTCTGCACAGAGGGCCTATGAGTTGGGGATGATCAGTGAGGTCGTTGATCCCCCTGAGCGATTACGTGAGGTTGCTCAGGAGTTGGCGGA
>CAMCTW010000114.1 GCA_945878645.1 Bifidobacterium breve | reverse complement strand
AGACAGTCGTGGTTCCCTTTGCCGCGACGAGATCACTAAGTTCGAACGCGCTGGCGTGGTGGGTGCGGGGCGTGGACACCTCACCATCGTTGGCGAGACCGGCTCTTGGGGCAAGGCCTGAGCGAGAATCATCCTCATTGGGATCTTCTTGGCGACCTGTCGCTAGGATTCGGTCTCGTTCGACATCCACTTCCGAGGTTTGAGTCATGAGCGTTACCGTTCGAGTCCCCCCCGTCTTCCGCCCCCTCACCTCCGGTGAGTCCACCGTTTCGGTCGAGGGCGCCACGGTTGCCCAGGTTCTCGCCAGTCTCGATGCGGCCTATCCGGGCTTCTCGTCCAAGCTTCTGTCTGACGACGGAAGCCTTGTCCGCTACGTCAACCTGTTCGTCGACGACGACGATGTCCGGTTCCTCGAAGGCCTCGACACGGTGGTTCCCGATGGTGTGACCGTCTCCATCATGCAGGCTGTGGCCGGCGGGGCCTGAGCCCCTCCCTTGGGTCTGCCCCGGCCTGACCGGGGACTTTGCCTCTCAGGTTGCGGTTCGGGGCTGACGGTGGTTTCCTGTTAGCAGTCTCTGACCGAGAGTGCTAACGCCAGCGCGCGGGTACTGCGGCAGAAAACCCCCTGGGTCCGATCCCATCGGGCCACATCAGCAACTTGAGAGGAATCAACGATGGCCAAGATCATCGAATTCGACGAGACCGCACGACGTGGTCTGGAACGCGGCATGAATCAACTCGCCGATGCCGTTCGTGTCACCCTCGGCCCGAAGGGCCGCAACGTGGTGCTCGACAAGAAGTGGGGCGCTCCCACCATCACGAACGATGGCGTTTCCATCGCCAAGGAAATCGATCTCGAAGACCCCTTCGAGCGCATTGGCGCCGAACTGGTCAAAGAGGTCGCCAAGAAGACCGACAGCGTTGCTGGCGATGGCACCACCACTGCCACCGTTCTCGCATGGTCGATGGTCGGCGCTGGTCTGCGCAACGTTGCTGCAGGCGCCAACCCAATGTCGCTCAAGAAGGGCATCGAAGCCGCGGTTGCCGTCGCTGTTGAAGGCATCCATGCCGTTGCGGTTGAAGTTGACGACAAGAGCCAAATTGCGCAGGTCGCCGGAATCTCCGCCGCCGATCCCGAGATTGGTTCGATGATCGCTGAAGCAATCGACAAGGTCGGCAAAGACGGCGTCATTACTGTTGAAGAGTCGAACACGTTCGGTATGGAAATGGATCTCGTCGAAGGTATGCGTTTCGACAAGGGCTATATCTCGCCGTACTTCGTGACCGACACCGATCGCATGGAAGCTGTGCTTGAGAACCCCTACATCCTGTTCGTGGGTTCAAAGATCACTGCTGTTCGTGATCTTGTGCCAGTTCTTGAAAAGGTCATGCAGTCTTCACGTCCGCTTGTGATCATTGCTGAAGACATCGAAGGCGAAGCGCTCGCAACACTCGTTGTGAACAAGATCCGTGGCACCTTCAACTCCGTTGCCGTGAAGGCCCCGGGCTTCGGTGACCGTCGCAAGGCAATGATGCAGGACATCGCAATCCTCACCGGTGGTCAGGTCATCACTGAAGACATCGGGCTCAAGGTTGAGAACGCCACAATCGATCTTCTCGGTCAGGCTCGCAAGGTCGTCATCTCCAAGGATGAAACCACCGTTATCGAAGGTGCGGGCGAAGACGCAGATATCACTGCTCGCATTGCGCAGATCAAGGCAGAAATTGAGCGCACCGATTCCGACTACGACAGCGAAAAGCTCCAGGAACGTCTGGCCAAGCTTTCCGGTGGTGTTGCAGTGCTCAAGGTCGGCGCCGCTACTGAAGTTGAACTGAAGGAAAAGAAGCACCGCATCGAAGACGCGGTCAGCACCACCAAGGCCGCCATTGAAGAAGGCGTCGTTGCTGGTGGTGGCGTCACGCTGCTTCGCATCCAGGCCAAGGTGCTTGAGCTGGCCAAGACGCTCGATGCCGACGAAGCAACCGGTGCTCTCATCGTTGCGCACGCGCTTGAAGAACCCATCAAGCAGATCGCAATCAATGCTGGTCTCGAAGGTGGCGTTGTCGTCGAGAAGGTGCGTTCCATGAAGGGCGCTTCCGAGGGCCTCAATGCCGCAACGGGCGACTACGAAGACCTCGTCAAGGCCGGCATCATCGATGCTGCCAAGGTGACCCGCTCGGCTCTGCAGAATGCAGCCTCGATCGCGGCACTGTTCCTCACCACCGAAGCTGTCATTGCTGACAAGCCTGAGGGTGCTGGCGGCGGCATGCCCGATATGGGCGATTTCTGATCGCTTCTTGCATCACAATCTGGAAACGGACGTCCTTCGGGGCGTCCGTTTCGCGTGCAGGTACCGTGTGGCCATGACTCGTCGACGATCCGAACGCGTGCTGGCTCGACGCTTGCGTGATGGCGGTCGCACCGATGAAGGCCGCCGACCCGAAGAACTGATTGTCGAAGAGCCCCTCGAGGTACGTCTCGACGGAACGCTCATTGCGACCACGATGCGCACGCCAGGTCACGATTTCGAACTTGCGGCCGGCTTGTGCTTCACCGATGGGTTGTTGGGTGGTGCGGCGATCGAGACCTGTCGCTACTGCGCAACAGGAAGTGCAGTCGAGACCGAATTCAATGTTGTGAGTATCGATACCGGTGGATTGGCGCCGACACCGACGCCTCGCCTTTCAACGACTTCCTCGTCCTGTGGCATTTGTGGGTCAACGCAGATCGACGAACTTGCCAGTCGTCTGAGCCCGTTGCCGATCTATGCGCCGTGGTCGACAGAACTCATGCTTGGGATCGTTGACCAGGTTCGTGCCGATCAAGAACTATTCGCGAGCACCGGTGGTGTACATGCTGCCGCAGCATTTGATCGCGACGGAAACATCGCCGTTCTTCGAGAAGACATAGGTCGTCACAACGCTGTCGACAAAGTGGTTGGGCACTTATTGCTTGAGTCGCGCCTTCCTGCGACCGGGCACGCGTTGTTTGTGAGCGGTCGGGCGTCATTTGAAATTGTGCAGAAGGCGTGGGCTGCTGGCTTCGAAGCGATGATTGCTGTCTCCGCCCCTTCGGCACTCGCAGTTGAAACTGCAAGCACTGCGGGTATGACGTTGATGGGTTTTGTACGAGATGGTGCATGCAATCTTTATTGCGAACCAGAGGTGAGTGGTCAGTGAAGCGTATTAATCCAAAATTCTGGGTGAGTCCTCGCCCGAATGGCATTGGGCTTCAGAAGCCTTTCCATTACGTGGAGATGGTGAAACTGGCTTGGAACAACAAACGTCATGGTCGATACGCGTGGAAAGTTCTCACGCAAGGCGTGTGCGACGGATGCGCGCTTGGTGTCGCCGGCTTACATGACTGGACGATGGACGATATTCATCTCTGTCTTACTCGCCTTCGACTTCTTGAAATGAACTGTGCCGACCCAATCAAGGACTCAGTGTTCAACGATGCAGCGAGTTTGCGACTGAAGTCAGGGCAAGAACTGCGAGCGCTGGGTCGTCTTGCCCATCCAATGCGTCGTCGGCGGGGTGAGCGTGGATTCACGCGCATCACTTGGGATGAAGCCCTCGATGCTGTTTCTGATCGCTTACGCGAGACCGACCCCGATCGAGTGGGCGTCTTCCTCACGAGCCGCGGCATCACTAACGAGACCTATTACGTCGCCGGCAAAGCGGCGCGTGCGATGGGTATCGCCAATGTCGACTCTGCCGCGCGCATCTGCCATGCGCCATCGACTACTGCGCTCAAGTCAACGGTTGGCATAGCGGCAACAACTTGTTCGCTCTCCGATGTGATCTCTACTGATCTCTTGATTATCTGGGGTGCAAACCCGGCCAACAATCAACCGGTCTTCATGAAATATCTCTACAAGGCCCGTATGTCGGGAACTCGTGTCGTGGTGATCAACCCATTCCTCGAACCCGGCCTCGAGCATTACTGGGTTCCATCGACGGTTGAATCGACGCTCTTCGGCACAAAGATGTGCGATCTGCATGTGCCAGTCCGCCCGGGCGGCGATGTCGCGTTTGCCGACGCGGCGCTCAAGCGTTTGATCGAGCGTGACGCAGTCGATCACGAGTTCATCAATGAGCACACCAACCATTGGGAAAACATCGTCGAGCATCTCGGATCGGTCACCTACGACGAGTTGCTTTCCGATGCCGGTCTCACCATGGCCCAACTTGATGCATTCGTCGATGAATACGCAGCGGCGAGTTCGGCGATTCTTCTTTGGTCAATGGGTATTACGCAGCACAAACACGCAGGCGAAGGCGTTCGCGGCATTGTGAATCTTGCTCTTTCTCGCGGCAATGTTGGCCGCGATGGTGCAGGACTCATGCCGCTTCGTGGTCATAGCGGTGTGCAAGGTGGTGCCGAGATGGGCGCTTATGCCACAGCGTTACCTGGGGGCGTTGAACCGAACGCGACGAATGCGGCATTGCTGGCAACAAAGTGGGGATTCGATGTTCCTGCTCATGCCGGTCTCACTGCAGCAGAAATGCCGGAAGCAGCAATGGCCGGTGAACTCGATGTGCTCTGGATGTCCGGCGGTAATTTTCTCGAGTCGCTCCCCGATCCGCGCGCTGTCGAACTCTCACTTGAGAAGGTGCCGTTGCGTGTGCATCAAGACATTGTATTGAGTTCGCAGATGCTTATCCCGGGTGACGATGTCATTGTTTTGCCTGTAAACACTCGTTACGAACAAGAAGGTGGCGGAACAGAAACCACGACCGAACGACGAGTCGTGTTTTCACCTGAGATCCCTCGGGTTGTCGGCGAAGCAAAAAGTGAATGGCGACTGTTCGCCGAGATCGTGGCGCGCGTGAAGCCTGAGTTGGCTGATGCGTTCAAGTGGGCCGACAACCAACACCTCCGCCAAGAAATCGCGCGAGTCGTACCGGCCTATGCCGGGATCGAAACTCTCGCCGCAACTGGCGATCAGGTGCAATGGGGTGGGCCACACCTTTGCCAAGGCGGAGAATTCCCAACCGCTGATGGCCGGGGTCGTTTCAGTGTGTTGGCGCGACCAACAATCGATCTTCCCGATGGCATGTTCACGGTGTCCACGCGCCGCGGCAAGCAGTTCAACACCATGGTGCAGAGTGAACGTGACCCCTTCACCGGCACCGATCGCGATGCGATCTTTATTGATTCTGCCGATGCCTCAGCTCTTGGGTTCCTCGACGGCGATCTGGTGACACTCCGATCAGAGACCGGGGAGTTCACTGGACGTCTCCATGCCACTCGCTTGGCCCGGCGTTCGTTGCAGGTGTATTGGCCGGAAGGAAATGTCCTCATCCCCTCGGGCCCCGAGCACCGGGAAGGCGCTTCCCGGGTGCCTGACTACAACGCCGTTGTCACGCTTGCGCCTGCCGATCGCTCGACTCTGACGGTCTCCTGAGCCCCGGTCCGAGCACTGCGGGTCCGCCGTAGACTCTCAACCGTGACTGACATCGTTTCCCCCAAGATCGGCATGGCCGTCGTTCACCTTTTTTGCAAGGTGACGCCCTTGGCCGATGCCGAGGCCATTTCGTCGGCCGTCCAGAAGGCGCAGGCCGAAGGCGATCAGGTCGTGACCGTCGCCATCCTTGGCCACAAAGCCGATCTGGCATTTATGGCGCTTGGTTATGACATGTGGCGGATCCGTCGCCTGCAGGCGGCGTTGCAAAGCGCCGGCCTTGAAATTGTCGACTCGTATGTGTCGCTGACCGAACTTTCAGAATATGCCCAGGGCGTTCCGGAACCGCAGCGCTCGGCGCGACTCACGCCGGTACTTCCTCCCCAGGACATGCCGGCTTGGTGTTTTTACCCAATGTCGAAACAACGTGGCGATGTGAACAACTGGTTCACGCTTCCCTACGACGATCGCAAAGAAATGATGTACGAACATGGCGCATCGGGTCGAACCTTCGCCGGCCGTGTCGTGCAGGTAGTAACCGGCTCGACCGGACTCGATGATTTCGAATGGGGCGTCACGCTGTTTGCAACAGCTCCAGACGACCTCAAAGAAGTTGTCTACACAATGCGATTCGACACGGCTTCGGCGTTGTACGCCGAATTCGGACCGTTCTATACCGGAATGGTTGCCCCAGTCGATGAAGTTCTTTCGCAACTCGGCATCGACTGAGACATTCATGACTGCAATCGAAGAACGCGACGAACTTGCTGTTGCGCTTGATCGATTGAGAGAAGAACTACGCGAACTCGAATCAGTGGTTGTCGCATTTAGCGGCGGTGCCGATTCAGCGTTTCTCGCCTTTGTTGCTAACGAAACGCTTGGTGCAGATCGATGCACAGTTGTGACTGCGGTTTCACCGTCACTGGCATC
>CAMCTW010000113.1 GCA_945878645.1 Bifidobacterium breve | reverse complement strand
AGTTCTGGGGAAAAACCATCGTTGTAAAATATGGCGGCAATGCCATGGCCGACTCGGCGTTGGCGGAATCTTTCGCGGCCGACATCGTGCTGTTGCACTCGGTTGGCATTCGGGTTGTTGTCGTACACGGCGGCGGACCTCAGATCGGCGATCTGCTTGCGCGGCTTGGCATCAAATCTGAATTTAAAGATGGTCTGCGGATCACCGATGCCGACACACTTGACGTGGCGCGCATGGTGCTCGTGGGCAAGGTCAATCGCGACATCGTTGCGTCGATCAATACCCACGGCGCTTTGGCTGTCGGACTTTCGGGCGAAGACGGAGGGCTCATCGAGGCCAATCGGCGCGATCCCGAACTTGGTTTCGTCGGCGATGTCGCCAATATCAATCCCGCCATCGTCGAATCGCTTTTGGCCCAGAACCTCATCCCCGTGGTTTCCACCATCGGTGCCGATCTCAGCGGTCAGTCCTACAACATCAACGCCGACACCGTTGCCGGCGCGATCGCCGGCGCGCTCGGTGCCACCAAAGTCATTTATCTCACCGATATCGCTGGCTTGTTGCGTGATGTCGACGACCAATCAAGCCTTATTGCGCAAACCACACCATCGGAAATTGCAGGCCTTATCGCCGATGGGGTGCTTTCGGGTGGAATGATCCCGAAAGTTGAAGCTTGCCTCGAAGCCATCAACGCCGGAGTTCCTGCCGCGCACATGCTCGACGGAAGAGTTCCTCATGTTGTGCTTCTTGAACTGTTCACCAAAGCGGGCGTCGGAACCATGATCACATCGGAGGTCGTGGCATGAGCGTTCACTCAGAAGCAATGCATGCGCCAGCTGGTCTGGACCACTGCCCATTCATGCCCACTTACGGTGCTCCATCCGTGCGGATGGTTCGGGGCGAAGGATGCCGGCTTTGGGACGAAGACGGAAATGAGTATCTCGATTTCCTTGCCGGTATTGCTGTTGTTGGCGTAGGACACGCGAACCCGGAAATAGCTGAGGCGATCGCAGAACAAGCCCGCACTTTGGTTCACGTTTCAAATCTCTACGGCAGCGTGCCCGGTACAGAAGTTGCGATCACTCTCGATCGACTGCTCGGTGGTGGCGGACAGATTTTCTTCACGAACTCCGGAGCAGAAGCCATCGAATGCGCCATCAAACTTGCGCGCAAATGGGGTGGCCACGGTCGTTACGGAGTCGTCAGCGCGTACGGCTCGTTCCATGGACGCACCCTTGGTGCTCTCCATGCCACTGGTCAGCCCGCGAAGTGGGAGGGGTTTCAACCGCTTCCTGAAGGTTTCCGTCACGTTGCATGGAACGATCTCGAGGCGCTCGAAGCGGCAATCGATCCAAGTATCGCCGCAATTTTGCTCGAACCGATTCAGGGCGAAGGCGGGGTGAATCCGGCCACTGCTCAGTACTTCGAAGGTGTGCGGAGACTCTGCGATGAACGCGGCCTCCTCATGATTGTCGATGAAATTCAGACAGGCCTCGGTCGGACCGGCGAGTGGTTCGGCTTCCAGCACTTTGGCGTGGAACCTGATGTCGTCACCATGGCAAAAGCACTCGGCAACGGAATGCCGATTGGTGCGTGTTGGGCGAAGAAGGATGTCGCTGCGGTTTTCCAACCTGGCGATCATGGGACCACCTACGGAGGCCAACCGCTTGCTGCTTCGGCCGCACGGGCAACCCTCGCGATCCTTGAGCGGATCAACGCACCACAACTCGCAGAACAAGCTGGCGCTCAATTGCGGCATTCGCTCGAAATCATTGATGGTGTGGTCGAAGTCCGCGGACTCGGGTTGTTGCTGGCTGCCGAGCTTGCCGAAGGTATCGATTCCAAAGCGGTGGCAGCCGATCTCCTGAACAGGGGACTGATCGTTAATGCGGTATCGCAGACTGCATTGCGGTTTGCTCCGCCGCTCATTGTTTCTGAATCTGAAATCGAGCAAGCGGTTGATCTTCTGTCGGCCGTTCTTGCCACTCATTTCACTAAGGCTCAGTCATGAGACATTTACTCGAGGTCGATGACCTCTCCACGACCGAACTGGTCGACATGCTCGACCTCAGCCGGGCCGCGATTGTTCCGAGAAGCCTGGACGGACTTGGTATGGCGTTGCTCTTCGAGAAGCCCTCGGCTCGTACACGCAATTCAATGGAGATGGCAGTCGTTCAACTCGGTGGCCATCCGCTCACAATCAGACCCGACGAAGTCGGTCTTGACACACGCGAGAGCGTCGAAGACGTGACCCGGACGTTGTGCTGCTATCACGCAGCAATCGGTGCACGGGTCTTCGAACATTCGAAACTAGAACGAATGACGCAAGTCAGTTCTGTTCCCGTCGTGAACATGCTTTCCGATGAAGCTCATCCGCTGCAGGCCCTCGCCGATCTACTAACGATCGCTGATGAGTTTGGCGACATCAGCGCGCTTGGTCATCGGACCATCGCGTATGTCGGCGACGGCAACAATGTTGCTCGAAGCTTGGCCATTGGTGCCGGCATGCTGGGCATGACCGTCCACGTGGCCACTCCGGTCGGTTACGAACTTTCAGAGAACGATGTTGCTCGGATTATTGCGACGGGCGCCGATCTCCAGACCACGAACGATCCATTGGCTGCTGTGGCTGGCGCAAGCGTCGTCTACACCGATGTCTGGGCATCAATGGGGCAAGAGTCTGAGGCCGATAAACGCAGAGCAGCATTCTCTGGATTCACCGTGGACAACGCAATGATGGCCAACGCTGCTGCCGATGCAATCTTTATGCATTGTCTGCCGGCACACAGGGGAGAGGAAGTCTCTTCTGAGGTCCTGGAAGGACCGCAGAGCCGAGTGTGGCCCCAAGCCGAAAACCGGATGCACGCCGCAAGAGGCGCGTTGGTCTGGCTGATGGAGCAACGATGACTGACATCAAAGAACCGTCGAAATTAGGAAAGACGCAGCGCCAGCATTTGGTGGCCCGACTTATCGAGTCACAGGTAGTTGCCAACCAGTTAGCGCTTGTCGAGTTACTCGCAACTGAAGGCGTGCTGGCGACGCAGGCGACGGTTTCTCGCGATCTCGAGGACCTCGGCGCCATCAAAGTACGAATGCCTGGTGGCGAGTCGGCCTATGCCATTCCGGCATTGCCGAAAGAGCAACGAGCTCCTGAAGATCACCTTCGCCGTGTTTTTGGCGATTGGGTCGTTGAAGTTGCGACTTCAGACAACCTTGTGGTCATCCGCACTCCACCCGGTTCCGCTCATGTGGTCGCTTCGGCCCTTGATCGTTCTGGTCTGGCCGGAATTCTTGGAACCGTTGCCGGCGACGACACCATCCTGATCGTGGTGGCCTCTGAAATTGGTGGTTCCACGGTCGCAGCACAACTTTCTGATCTTGCTGGTCTTTGAGACCAGTTCTTAGTCACAGTCGATTCAACGAAGGAAGAGCAATGGCACAACGAGTGGTGTTGGCATACAGCGGCGGTCTCGACACGTCGGTCGCTGTGCGATGGATGATCGAAAATTATGGCGTAGAGGTGATCACCGTTGCGTGCAACCTTGGTCAAGAGGGCGACTGGGAAGGTCTTCAGGCCAAGGCGTTCGCGGCGGGAGCGATCGAAGCGATTGTCGTTGATTGTCAGGAAGAGTTTGCCGATGAGTTTCTCGCTCCTTCGCTGAAGGCCAATGCGCTTTACGAAGGCAAATACCCACTTGTTTCGGCGCTTTCACGACCAGTCATCGTGAAGCACCTGGTGGAAGCAGCTCGGCTTCATGGCGCTGACGCAGTGGCGCATGGATGCACCGGCAAGGGTAACGATCAGGTCCGCTTCGAAGTTGCAACGCGGGCTCTTGCCCCCGATCTCGAAATTCTCGCTCCGGTTCGCAACTGGGGAATGACCCGTGAGATGTCGATCGACTACGCCGAGAAGCACAACATCCCTGTTCTTGCGACGAAAGAGAAGCTCTACTCAATCGACGACAATCTCTATGGTCGCGCCATTGAATGTGGAGAGATGGAAGATCCGTGGTCGCGTCCGCCAGAAGGCGTGTGGTCAATGACAACGGTGAAGGCGTCAGAAGCTCGGGAAGTCGTCATTGGTTTCGAAAAAGGCATTCCGGTCTCAATCGATGGCAACGCTCGCTCGCTCGCTGCGCTGATCGTTGAGATGAACGACATTGTTGGTTCCTATGGTTGGGGCCGGCTCGACATGGTCGAAAATCGTCGCGTCGGCATTAAGAGTCGCGAGACTTATGAGGCGCCCGGTGCGCTTGCGCTCATCCTCGCCCATCAAGATCTCGAATCGTTATGCCTTGAGCGCGACGTCATGCATGAGAAGCAACGGCTTGAGGGTCGTTACGCCGATCTTGTCTATGACGGCATGTGGTACTCGCCGCTCAAGAATGCACTCGATGCATTTGTTGAGTCGACGCAGCAGTACGTCACGGGTGAGGTTCGACTCCGCCTCGAGCCGGGTCGTTGCTATGTGGTTGGTCGTCGGAGCCCGTGGAGCCTCTACGACTACGGATTGGCAACCTACGACGCGGAAGACACGTTTAACCACGCTGATTCCGAAGGCTTCGTGAAGCTTTGGGGACTTGGTATTCAAACTTGGGCGGCTCGACAGTCGACCGCCACCGACGGAAAGTAACCACACATGAGCACTCTCTGGCACGGCCGGTTCGAAGGCGGACCAGCTGAGGAACTGATGGCATTTACCGCAAGTCTTCCTTTCGACTCTCGGTTGGCTGCTGATGACCTCACAGGCTCTCGCGCGCACGTGCGTGGGCTTGTCCGTGCCGGAATCCTCTCTGATGAAGAGGGCAAATCAGTCCTGTCTGCCCTTGACGTAGTCGAGAAGGAACTTGCCGAGGGCTCATTTCTGTTCGTGGCCTCCGACGAAGATATTCATACCGCAGTAGAACGTCGTGTCACCGAACTGGCCGGATCAGCGGGAGCGAAACTCCACACCGGTCGGAGTCGAAACGATCAGGTGGCAACTGACCTTCGGCTCTTCACTAAACGCGAAATCGGAACAGTTATCGCGAAGGTTCTAGACCTTCAACAGGTGCTGCTCGATCGGGCTGGTGAAGTCGGAGACGCGTCTCTTCCTGGTTACACCCATATGCAGCGGGCACAACCAGTACTGCTTGCCCATCACCTATTGGCGCATGGTTGGTCATTCGCTCGCGATATCGATCGGCTCATCGACGCGCGTGCGCGGCTCGATGTTTCCCCGCTTGGCGCCGGAGCGCTTGCCGGGTCGTCATTACCTCTTGACCCGGCCGCCACGGCAGCTGATCTTGGGTTTGCCGGAGTGTTCAACAACTCGCTCGACGCGGTGAGTGATCGTGACTTTGTAGCTGAGTCGCTCTTCGTGCTTGCGCTGTTAGGGGTGCACCTGTCGCGGCTCGCTGAGGAAATCATCCTCTGGTCAACCGACGAGTTCGGATTCCTTGGCCTCGCCGATGCCTATTCCACGGGGTCATCGATGCTTCCCCAGAAAAAGAATCCCGATATCGCGGAACTCACGCGTGGCAAGACTGGGCGACTCATCGGAAATCTGACCGGTCTTCTCGCAACGTTGAAGGCCCTTCCGTTGGCGTACAACAGAGACTTACAGGAAGACAAAGAACCGCTGTTCGATTCGCTCGACACCGTTGTTCTTGCTCTTGGCGCAATGACCGGGTTGTTGGCCTCGTCGACGTTCCACTTCGACGCGATGACTGCTGCTGCGAACGCACCAACTGCTGCGGCAACCGATCTCGCCGAATGGTTGGTCGTGAACGGCACGCCCTTCCGAGATGCTCATGCAATCGTCGGTGCCTTGGTACGCAGAAGTCTCGATGAAGGTATTGCGCTCCGTGAGCTTGTCATTGCGTCGGACGAACTTGGTCCCGACGCAGTGTTCCTCGTCGACCCCGGTGTTGCGGTGACACGTCGGACAACTCCAGGCGGCGGCGGCCCCGCTCCCGTTGCCGAACAACTCAAGGCCTTCAGCGCGAGAGTCGTCGCCGACCAGGCTCGGAGTTAATTCCCGATGGAGCGATCAGAAAGGAGCGAGGTTGATCCGCGACCAACTTTGGCGTCTCCGGTCATCGTTTCCGACGAAGGTCTGGCCCCTTCCGAGGATCTCTCGATCCTTATCGATCGCCTCGATCATCACGACACCCAAGATCCCTCACAGCTTGCCATCGCACAACGAATGGGCGATTTTGCACGCGCTCATAGCGATGCACTTTTCCGCACTTGCCCTGAAGCACATTTCACCGGTTCTGCACTCGTCGTCGAGGAAGGAACCGGGCGGTTCATCCTTCTGTTCCACACAAAACTGCAGAAGTGGTTACAGCCAGGCGGTCATGTCGATGGAAATGCAAACCTCTCCGCTTCCGCACTTCGGGAGGCACAGGAAGAGACAGGTATAGAAGGACTCCGAGTTG
>CAMCTW010000112.1 GCA_945878645.1 Bifidobacterium breve | reverse complement strand
AATTCGAGCGCCCGAGTGGCAGGGAACTCCGTCGGAAGTCATCGAGAAGGCGTTCGCTCAACAACGACGTCGACCGCTTAATGAGCAGTGGGAAGCCATTCCTGGTGCGGAATCGTTCCGCGAGTTCCATGACCGCGTTGTCGGCGGGCTCACGGCATTTCTTTCAGACATTGGCTGCAACCGAGCGCGCCAGTTTCCGCCGCTGTGGGAAATGAACCACGAAGGACCTCGGATCGTATTCGTGGCTCATTCCGGTGCGAACGCTGTAAGTCTCGGACACCTTCTTGGAATCGAACCCGTTCCATGGGAATGGGAACGTTTCGTTGCTTTCCACGCGTCGATCAGCGTGGTTCGCCCGATGCATATCGCATCATCGCTGTCGTTCAGCCTGTTTCGATTTTCCGATACGGCTCATCTACCAACGGAACTTCATACCCGCTGAGAACGTTTCTCTACTTCTTTTTTCCTAAGTGGGATTGGCCATCGGTACCATTTTTTTCGCGATGACGACTTACGGCAAGTGCGCCACCAACGATCCCGGCCTCATTGCGAAGCGTTGCCGGCACGACTGGCGTCCGACAGGTCAGATTCGGAATGAATTTGTCGGCCTTCTTTGAAACGCCCCCACCAATGATGAAGAGATCAGGCCAGAACAATTTCTCGACTGAGCACAAATATTCGTCGACGCGAGCTGTCCATTCCTGCCAATCAAGTTCAAGGCGTTCACGAACCGAAGCCGCTGCCCACTTCTCAGCATCGCCACCACGCAACCACAAATGACCAAGTTCGGTATTAGGTACAAGCGTTCCATCGATCATTAATGCTGAACCGATACCGGTCCCCAAAGTGATCGTCAAGATGACTCCAGATTTTCCGCGTGCCGCGCCAAAGCGGGTTTCTGCTTCACCAGCAGCATCTGCGTCATTCACGATCGTCACAGGACATCCGGTTGCGTCACCGATGATCCGAGCTGCATCCGCATCGATCCATGAGTGATCGACATTCGCCGCGGTAGAGACGACGCCACCCTTTACGACTCCCGGAAAGGTGCAACCAATCGGGCCGCTCCACTCGAAATGTTTCGCGATTTCCGCAACGGTGGTGGCTACAGCGTCGGGCGTTGCCGGATCAGGCGTTAGCAATCGAAGCCGGTCGGTGACGAGATGACCTTTTTTGGTATCGACAACGGCACCCTTGATGCCTGTGCCACCGATATCAATACCAAGAACTTTCATCTGCCAGCCTCCTCGCTAGGGACGAGGAGTCTGCCACGGACGACGCGCGCCGTGCCGGGCCCAACTCAGGCCCGCCCGCGAGCCTTGCGGTAACGACGGATCAACGAACTCGTCGACGAATCGTGGGCAAGTTCTGGGGCCGTCTCGTTCGTGAGCTCAGGGACAATCGCTTGAGCCAGTTTCTTGCCCAGTTCCACTCCCCACTGATCAAACGAATCGATACCCCATACCGCTCCCTGAACAAACGTTTTGTGCTCATAGAGGGCGATCAATTGGCCCAGCACTCTCGGCGAAAGTTCCGGCACGAGGATTGACGTAGTCGGATGATTCCCTAAGAAGGTGCGGGCGGCGACCTGTGCTTCGGGCACGCCATCGGCCCGAACTTGTTCAGCGGTTCGACCGAACGCCAAGGCTTCAGGCTGCGCAAAAAAGTTCGCCATAAAGATGTCTTGGTGGCCACCAATCTCGTGCGCAGCCGAAATCACGCCGATGAAATCGGCAGGAATCAATTTCGTGCCCTGGTGAATGAGTTGGTAATACGCGTGCTGACCGTTCGTGCCCGGTTGTCCCCAAACGATCTCGCCTGTTTGCGTGCCCACTGTGCGACCCCAACGATCGACGGATTTGCCATTGCTCTCCATCGCCAATTGCTGCAAGTACGGCGTGAGATGCGCGAGGTAGTGGCTGTAAGGCAACACGGCGAGAGTTTGTGCACCAAAGAAGTTGTTGTACCAAATGCCGATGAGCCCGAGGATAAACGGGAGGTTCCGCTCCATCGGTGCACTCCGGAAGTGCTCATCGATGAGTCGAAATCCTTCGAGCATTTCGGTGAAGTTGCCAGGACCAATTGCGATCATCAGCGAAAGCCCAATCGCTGAGTCGTAGCTGTAACGGCCACCAACCCAATCCCAGAAGCCGAACATGTTGTCGGTATCGATACCGAATTTCGAGACCTCGGCAGCGTTTGTGGATACGGCAACAAAGTGCTTTGCAATTGCCGCCTCATCACCAAGTGATGCAAGTGCCCACGCGCGAGCGCTATTCGCGTTTGTCATGGTTTCGAGAGTCGTGAATGTCTTCGACGCAATGATGAAGAGCGTTTCAGCGGGATCGAGATCATGGGTGAGTTGATAGAACTCATTGCCGTCGACGTTGGAGACAAACCGGACGTCAATATTTTCCTGTGCGTAAGGCAGGAGCGCTTCGTGGGCCATGCGCGGACCGAGATCGCTGCCGCCAATCCCGACATTGACCACTGTACGAATGCGCTTGCCGGTGTGCCCGACCCATTCACCTGAACGAATCCGCTCTGAGAACGCCGCCATGCGTTCAAGGACTTCGTGGACATCGGGAACAACGTTCTGACCTTCATCAGTGAACACCACACCCTTCGGCGCCCGAAGTGCAATGTGAAGCACCGCTCGGTCTTCGGTGACGTTGATGTGTTCGCCAGCCCACATCGCATCGCGCAAGCCTTCGACATCAGCTCGACGCGCGAGCGCGAACAGCTTTGTCAGTGTCTCGTCGTTAAGACGATGCTTGGCGTAATCAACATACAGATCGCCAACTTCCACATTGAGTCGTTCACCACGACTTGGATCAGACGCAAAAAGATCGCGCAGGTGTACGTCAGCGATCTCGGCCTGGTGCGAGGCCAGTTCCCACCATTCAGTTGACTGTTCGATTGGTTGCGGCGCGGCAGACATTTGAACTCCTGAGTTCATGTAAGGGAAACAACGAAACGAGCGGTGAAGCGCTCACCTGGGGAAACCATCGGCGTGGTTCCCTGACAAAGAGCGTTGGTGGGGGCCGTCATAGGTTCAAGTGCAATGAAGTCTGCCCCGGGCGGCGCATAGAACTGCGCGTAGGAATACTTCCGATCAAAGACCACCGTCAGACGGCGCCGCCCTGAAGCAAGAAGCAACTGACGATCAGACCCGAGGCGATACGCGTCGTCAAAGGAGCGGTCCCCGATTCGAACGATTGATGCCGGTTCGAAGATCTCTTCACCGGTTGGAAGTCCCCGCTCATCAAGCACAAGACGATGGCGAGCAGGCGCACCCAGCCGGATACGGCCGCGTTCACTATCAGGAAGACAGAAATACGGGTGCCACCCAAAGCTCACCGGTACCGAGCGCTTGCCAGTCGCAGCCAGGGTGGTCGAGACCATGAGTCGCCCTGGAGTCACGGTAAATCCAACAGTGAGTTCATGAGGGAATGGAAATGCTGCCATCACCGCCTCATCGGCACCGGCATCAAATTTCGCGACCATCGATGCCGAACCGGGCTGACCTTTGACCGAAACGAGTTCCCACCCTGGACGTCCGACAAGCATTCCGTGAATTGGAAGACCATTGCCATCGCGGTGGCACGGAACATCGGACAGGTCAACGGCATGAGAACCAACTCGATACGAAGAGCTTGCAAGTCGATTCGCCCAGGGCGCAAGAAGTGGAAGGCCGGTGGTGTGACCGGCCCGAGCGTTCTCGGGTCCGCCATGGAAGTCGAGGTAGTGGCGACCCTTATGCGTCAGCGCTGCACCGACCAGTCCCACTTCAGGCAGAACTGAAAAGACCGTTGGTCCGGCTTCAAGAGTGACAGCGGCAACGCCATCAATCGTTGAGACATAGACAGAACCGTCAATAGGGGCGTCAGCTGCCACTCGCCGACTTCTCGTCGTGGCCACCAAATTGTTTCCGCATTGCTGAAAGCAGTTTGTCGGCGTAATCGGCTTCGCCGCGCGAGGTGAAGCGCTCGTAAAGAGCCGTCGTGAGGATCGGAGCCGGTGCCCCAATGTCGATGGCAGCAAGGCTGGTCCATCGGCCTTCACCAGAATCGCTTACACGACCAGCAAAGGTGTCGAGTTGTGGATCTTCCACTAATGACGCAGCCGTAAGGTCAAGCAACCAAGAAGCCACGACGCTTCCGCGGCGCCAAACTTCTGACACCGCCTCAATATCAATGTCGTACTGGTAATACTTCGGCTCGCGTAGCGGCGTTGTCTCTGCATCATTTTCCCGAACGACTTTGCCAGCGTTCGCGTGCTTGAGAATATTGAGACCTTCTGCGTATGCGGCCATAAGTCCGTACTCAATACCGTTATGAACCATTTTCACAAAGTGGCCGGCTCCGGCGGGGCCACAATGCAGCCAACCGTTTTCTTCGGGAGTGAAGTCGCCGGTGCGACCAGGAGTGCGTTCCGCGTCGCCAACGCCTGGAGCGATCGTGCGAAAAATCGGTTCAAGGTGGGTGACGATTTCATCCTCGCCGCCGATCATGAGACAGAAACCACGATCAAGCCCGAAGACACCGCCACTAGTTCCGACGTCGACATAGTGAATGCCTTTCGGCGCGAGGGCCTCGGCACGGTCAACATCGTCGCGGTAGTAAGTGTTTCCTCCGTCGATCACAATGTCGCCCGACCCCATAAGCGCGGCGAGGTCTTCGACCGTGCCGCCGGCATACGCGGCCGGAACCATCACCCAAGCGGCGCGGGGCACATCAAGCTTCGCGACGAAATCAGCGAGATCGTTCGCCCCGGTGATGGATTCGTTCTCGGCTGCGAGGGTTGCGACCGCCTTGGCATCAACATCAAACACCACACATGTATGACCATCGCGAACGAGACGACGCACGAGATTTGCACCCATACGTCCGAGACCCACCATGCCGAGCTGCATCAGATTCCTTTCGATCCCGCCATTCAGCGAGGCCCCCATCCTGCCAAACCCCGGATCGCCCTGCTGCAGCCCGAGCCGCCCGCGGGATTAGCCCCTGATCTGTGGCATGGTTTGGCGGTCCGAGGGCGAGGGATACGTCAATGACCGCTGCATCCAATCATCAGTCCGCGGCGCCAAAGCGCAAACGCACCGCCCGCCATGTCGGTTCGCTCGTCTGCGCGTTCCTCTTCTTCTTGACGTTCACACTTGGCGTCACGTCGATTTGGGCCCGCGTGACGGTCTTCGACTCTGCGCGATTCGCGCAGCGAGCCGAGAAAATTCTGGATTCTGATGGAGTCCGAACGAAACTTGCTGACGAACTTACCGACGCGATCGTCAACTCAGGCCCATCGAATCTCGCGTCGTTCCGAACTGTCATCAGGACCTCACTTGATCCGATTATGCAGACACCTGCATTTCGCTCGATCTTTCGTCGGGCGCTCGCCACCGGCCACGGCTACATCTTCACAAAAAGCGGCAACACCGCAGTCATCAACCTCAGCGAAGGACTCGGCGTTCTTTCGGGAAGTCTTCAAGCCACAAACCCAGATCTAGCAAATTCAATTCCTGCAGGTTCATCGCAACTTCTCGTCAAGATCGGCGACAACACGCGCGGACTTGGGCTCTGGCGCATCGCCGAAAAACTGACCTACGCGGGGATTGGACTCTCAATCGCCGCTGCATTCTTTGCGCTAGCAACGATCTTCCTTGACTCCGATAGGCGTCGTTCCGTCTTTGCGCTCGGGATCTCAGTGGCGTTTGGTGGAATCGTCATGTTTGCGACTGCAACAGTCGTTCCGATTATCGCCGGCTCTTACGCAAACGACCCTGACACCCAGCGTGCTTACGTCGCGGCAACACAACTATTTATCAGCGATTTTCGACTGCTTTCCATCTGGATCATTGGCGCTGGAGTCGTACTTTGCGCATTTTCCACTGCCACGACTCCGCACGGCAGCGTTGTCACCGTTGGATCGACAATCACTCGTTTGCGCAACTCCGTTGAACGATTCAAACCCAAAACACAACGAGGCCGAATCGCACACGCTCTCCTACTTATGTTGGGCGGCCTTCTCGTGATCATTCAGCGAGAAACAGTCATCCCCCTAGTTGTCATTCTCGCTGGTGCAGTGCTCGCGTACGTAGGTTCGGTCCAATTACTAGCGATTGTCGGACGACATTCGGAGACCACGACTCGCAGCCTCATCGCGTCTGACATCAAGAAATTTCGATTCAACAGCGCCGTTTCAAGAATTGCATTTGTCTCACTCGCGCTCCTTGTGGTGATCGGCGCAGGTGCATGGCTTTCCACTTCGGGAGCCCGGAGCAAAACCGCGCAGAACGACCAGCAGAAGTGCAACGGTTCGGCGTCGTTGTGTAACAAGCCGCTCAACGAAGTCGCATTCCTAGGAGCACATAATGCGATGTCAACTGCCGCTGATCCAGGTTGGTTGTTTTACGAACAGTCCCGGAGCATTCCTGCACAATTGAATTACGGCGTTCGTGCTTTGCTCGTCAAGACCCATTACGGCATACCCACGACAGTCAACGTGACCGGCGCCAATTTAGTAATTACCGACAGCCTCGCTGAACTCACCGTCAATCCCATCGATCGCGATGATCAGTACTCCGAGGCACAACAAGCGAAAGCCAGAC
>CAMCTW010000111.1 GCA_945878645.1 Bifidobacterium breve | reverse complement strand
GCGAGTCGACTACCGGCCTTGATGTCCATCTCTAGCTCCTCCCGAGAGGTGCCACCGTGGCGCCTCAGCGTCTTGGCAACGTATCGCGAGTCGCCACCTTCAGAAAACATGGTCGCACGCGACACGCCAAGTACACGATGTGCGAGGATCTCGGCGCTCATCACCAGCGGGGGAGATTTCCATGCCATATGTGATTCCAGGCCGATTCGACGGCAAGGTTGCCTTTCTCACCGGAGCAGGTTCTGGCATTGGCCGAGCCTCCTCCGTGCGACTCGCGGCCGAAGGCGCAGAGGTCTTCCTCCATGACGTGAATGCCGAGTCGCTCGCAGAAACTGTTTCGATGATCACCGCCGCCGGCGGGACCGCTGTATCTCGAGTCGGAGACGTCTCCGAGCGCGCTGAGTGTTTCGCCGCTATCGCCGAAGCCATCGAAGTGTTCGGTCGCCTTGACGTACTCGTCAACGTGGCCGGAATCGCTGGCGGCTTTCACTTCACTGACATGACCGAGGAGCAGTACCGGCGTATGGCTGCGGTGAACATGGATGCGCCATTCTTCTTTTGCCAGGCCGCAGTTCCGCACCTCCTCGCCTCCGACGGCAACATCGTGAATATCGCTTCAAACGCTGGACTCATGGGACAGGCCTACACGACGGCTTATTGCATGACCAAGGGTGCAGTCATCCAGCTCACGAAGTCGCTGGCAATGGAATATGCGAAGACTGCACTTCGAGTCAACGCAATCGCTCCCGGCGGCATCGTCACAAATCTCACACACAATTTCCAGATGCCATCCGACATCGATTTCGAGCTCATGGCTCCCTACCTTGGCTACCGAGGCCAAGGCGAAGCCGATGACATCGCCGAACTCATTGCACTTGTTGCCGCTCCCGGTTCAACCAACATTCACGGCGCAATCTTTTCCAGCGACCGCGGAGTCACCGCCGGCTGAGGCCAACGCTTACAGGGCCGCAATCGCGATCATCGCGGCAAGAGCCCCGGCGGAAACTTTTCGTTGGAACGACCCGCTCAGCGATTCACCTTGGACGTACATTCGGTTATGTAGTGGTCCGCCAATAAAGGCAAAAGCAGTTGCTGCGTCGATGTTCACGCCCATTTCCCCGCGATTCTGCGCTCGTTCAACAATCGCCGCCATTACTCGCCGGCGCGGAAGAATGAATTTCTCTTTCACTGCCGCGCGAAATTCAGGATTACGGCGCAGTTCAACTGCCAGATCTTCAGCAAGGTCCTCACGCCGCACCGACATTGCTTCCGATGATGAACGCACCATCTCGATCACATCAGTGCGCAAAGAACCTGTATCAATATCGACAATCTCAGCGTGCAGCGTCGCAAGGGCGGCAGCAACAAGTTCTTGTTTTGTGGGCCACCGTCGATACAGCGTTGCCGACGAAACGCCAGACTTTACGATGACTGCTGCCATCGTGAGCGATGCGTACCCGTGTTCACTTAAGAGTTCGAGTGTTGCGTCGAGAATCGCATGATCGGCCGCTTCACTCCGTTGACGACCGGGACGGCCTCGCTGTGCACTCGTCACCGTCATGACCGCACCGTCCCGCCGCCTGAGTCAACTACCGCATCACGTTCGAGTTGTACGTCGGCGTCGAGCTCGACTTGGTCATCCTCAAGCGCGCCTTCAGCTTCGGCGAACGTGAGCGATGCAAGTCCATCAAGCGGACCGCTCACCCCGCTTCTCGCATCATCAGCGCGAGCCGGCAACCACTTGAACGCAATGAATGCAGCAAGAAGGATCACTGCTGCGGCGATCTTCATTGCGACATGAATACCATCGACATATTCCTGCACGGCGATTTGATGAATCTGCGCTGCGGTTTCAGGCGAGATACCGGGCGTGTTGGCGGCGCCAAAGACTGCGCCGGCAACCGATTCCTTCGCTGTGTCGATGAGCGGTTGTGCAATTCCGGCAGCGCTCATATTGCTCTGTACCCCGGGACGATAAATCGCAGCGAGTATCGAACCGATGACCGCGACCCCGAGTGCGCCGCCTATCTGTCGGGTCGTGTCGTTCATTGCTGATCCGACGCCGGCCTTCTCGCGAGGCAACGATCCCATGATCGATTCAGTAGCCGGTGCCATGACGCAGCCCATGCCAAACGCTAAGACCATGATGCCGGTTACTAAGACCGGATAACCGTTCGATGTTGGAACCGTCGAAACGATCAATACGCCAATCGATGTCAGTACGAGGCCCCCGCCGACGACAAGTTTCGTTCCGATGCGGTGAACAAACCGCGGAGCCATCGGTGCAACGCAAATCATCACAAGCGACATTGGCATCATGCGCAGTCCCGCTTCGAGCGGTGAGTACCCCAAGACAACCTGCGTGTACTGATTCATCACAAACATCTGGCCGAACATTGCGAAGTACACAAGCGTGACTGCGATATTTGCTGCCGTAAATCGAGGGTTCTTAAAAAAGCGCATATCGAGCATCGGGCTCTCGATATGTAGTTCCCAAAAGATGAACGCAGCGATGATTAGGGCTCCGAGCGAGCCCACCATGACCACCGTCGGATCCGTGAGCCCCGCTGTTGGCGACTCGATTACGGCCCACAGCACTGCGACTAAACCGACCATGGAAAGCAGCGCTCCGACTGGGTCAAGGCGTTGAGCAATCTCTGCTTTCGATTTCGGTAGAAGCACCCGACCGGCAAAGAGCAACACAATGATCAGCGGAACGTTGACAAAAAACAGTGCATGCCATGAAAACCATTTAAGTAGGAGACCGCCGATGACAGGGCCAAGCGCGCCACTCGCTCCGGCGACTGACGCCCAAACACCAATGGCTTTTGCCCGTTCTCGCGGATTGTGAAAGATATTTGTGAGCAGCGAAAGCGTCGACGGCATGATCAGTGCTCCGCCGATACCCATCAGCGACCGAGTGACAATGAGTTGATTGGCACTTTGAGCCATTGCCGAAGCCATCGAAGCGAATCCAAAAATAACCAGACCAAGTTGGAGAGCGCCCTTGCGACCGAATCGATCGCCCATCGCGCCAGCAGTGAGCAGCAACCCAGCGAACACAAGCGTGTAGCCATCGATGATCCACTGGAGCTGGCTGGTCGTTGCGCTCAAATCCCGGACTAGGGACGGAATCGCCACGTTCAGAATCGTGTTGTCGAGCGAGATCACGAGGAGGCTGCCGGACAGCACGGCCAATGCCCACCAACGGCGCTTCTGAAGTTGCAGTTCGTCCATAGGGGCCACCTTATCGAAACACTCATGTTTCGGAATACTTCTGTTTCGTAATGGTGACCCCCAAAGAAACTCGAACCACTCAGGGCGATACCATGCGGTCTGCATAGCCGATCGGTTGATGCCAGTGCTTTGGGGGGACCATGGAACGGCTCGCTATAGATCTTCTCGCCCCTGAGCTCTACGGAGGCGACCCGTATCCCACCTACGCCTGGATGCGTGCGAACGAACCGGTCTACTGGGACGCATCCAACGAACTTTGGGGAATCGCTCGCTACGACGACATCGTCGACATCGAGAAGCGCAAAGACGTCTTCATCAATTCCGATTCGGAAAAGGGCGGCTACCGGCCGAACCTTCCCGCCGATAACGCCATCATCGGCCTTGACGACCCCCTCCACATGAAGCGCCGCAACATGGTTTCTCGTCGGTTCACTCCCCGTGCTGCAAGCGCATGGGAAGACGACATCCGCGACAAAGTCACCAAACTTCTTGACGCAGTTCGCGACAACGGCGGATCCGCCGAAGTCATTAACGAAATGGCTGCGCCGCTGCCCGCAATGATGATCGGCAAACTTCTCGGATTCGAAGAAGAAGATTGGCCCAAGTTGAAGCATTGGTCCGAGACCACCATTGCTCTTGGTGGCGGCCCTCGATACTTCAACGACGAAGGAATGATCTCGGCGATGGAATTCGCGGGTGCTGCTGCGGAACTTTTTGAAGCAAAGAAGTCCTGCCCGGCCGACGATATTTTCTCGTTCTACACAACCGCTGAAATCAATGGTTGTCCGTTCGATCCCAACGATGCAATTGCTGACGCGCTGTTGCTCCTCGATGGTGGGGCCGAGACCACACGAACAGTTATTGCATGGACGATTCTCAACTTGATCAGCAATCCCGCTGAAATGGTGAAGCTGCGCAACGGTGCCGACATAACTGTCGCTGTCGAGGAAATGATTCGCTACGTCACGCCGATCCACAACATGTGTCGCGTTGCGAAGGTTGACGCCGAAGTCAACGGAGTGACCATTCCAAAGGGCAACCAAGTGGTACTGATGTACTCGTCAGCCAATCGCGATGAAGCACACTTCGATCGACCGGAAGAATTTCTTGTCGACCGCACACCAAACAATCACATTTCGTTTGGTTTCGGTACGCACTTCTGTCTTGGCGCATCACTTGCCCGACTCGAAATTCGAGTGTTCTTCGAGGAACTCCTCCGACGCACATCAGGGTGGAAACTCACCCCAGGGACCAAGCCCGTCGAGATGGCGAATGCATTCGTTCGCGGTATTGAATCGGCCCATGTCGATTTCGAGTTCATCGCATGAGCGAGGACCCCACAGACGTCCCACTGCCGATTCCAGGCAAAGAAGTTCGGTTCCGTCATATGGACGATCCCGATGTTCCGTGGCAAATGGTTCGAGCTCAACAGAACGCCGACGGTTCGACCTCGTACGTACGTGAGAAATGGTTCGCGTTCAGTCCCGATCCGCAGTATCTCTCGCTCTATGCCGAATATGACCCGGGGATGATGGTTCGTCGCCACGGCCACTACTCACCGCACATCGTTTTCATCATCGACGGCGGACTGTGGTTTGGCGATCGCTGGTGCCCAAAGGGAACTCATGTTGAGCTTCCGTTTGGCGCGGCGTTCGGCCCCATCCGCGCCGGCGATGACGGTGCGAAGTTGTACGAGGTCATGATGGGTGACCCCCGTTCATGGGGAGATCAACCCGAGGTCTACGAAGCAGCACTGGAAGAACACGGCGTAACGCCGTTGCCCGACCCGCCGCTCGACTTCCCTGAGTGGTTATCTGACCTTCGCGCCCATTGGGCACCCGCCGCCGAAGGCGACTGAACCACTACGGCCAGAGCGGTTCGTCATCGCGGAAGCCGACGTCGTCGCCCCACTGATTACGGAACGACACATCGTGCGCCGGCTGGCGCGTCGCGACGCCCCACTTGCCCGTGGGATAACCGAGCGACACACAGCCCAGCATGTTCCAGCCTTCGTCCTTCGGAACGCCGAGGATGTCGAGCACCTCGTCGTTGTGAAATACGAGCACCTGTGTAAGTGACGTGCCAACGCCTTCGGCGCGAGCAGCAAGCTGCGCGTTCCAAAGTGCGGGGTAGACCGACGAACCGCTCGGGTCATGCTGCGCGAAGCCAAAGAGGTAGAGCGGCACGCCTTCGAAATTGTCAGCCAACCACTGCGCTGAATTCTGAACACGAAGCATCGACTTTGACTCTTCAAGTTCTGGCGCAGCGTGAGCGGCGTCGAGACGATCCTTGTAATACGACCCCCACAGCACCGACATTGCTTGGCGATAGATCGGACCGAGTTTTGCCTTTACGTCGGGATCGTCGACAAGAAGGAATCGCCAGTTCTGTGTGTTGCCACCGCTCGGCGCGCGAACTGCAGCGTCCATGATGCGGGCCTGCACATCCATCGGAATGGGATCGGGCTTGACCCGACGCATTGCTCGAGTCGTGTAGAGCGCTTCGCGAATGTCCATATGAATCAACCTTCCTTGGCGGCCTGAACGGCCTTATGCAGTGCGAGAACGAGAGCTTCAAATTCGGCGCATTCGTCGGTCGACAATGAATGCAACACACGTGCCATCGCGAGATCGGTGCCGGCCTCGGCAACTCTCCATTCGCCCTTCGACGAGTCGTCAACCGGAATTGCTGCAGCGTCCCACCCAAAGACCGGAGCCATTCCTGGCGAATGCACCACAACGGCTTCGGCTGGTGAGAGTCCCATAGCGAGAACCGCGCCGCCGTGAAGACCACCACGAAGTTCGCGCAACGCGTTGAGGTAATGCTGCGCTCGCGCCTTCGGTCGGTCGGCACCTGGAACTGGCAGCGACCGCCAACCGGCGAAGAGTGCCGCGCCGGCAGGAGATGCGGCGTCAGACACCTTTGCCGCGAGTTCTGAAAAACGATCGAGCGAGTCGAGATCAGGAAGATGCGTGTCGCCATAGGCGTGACAGAGGTCCGCCCATTCACCTGCGGCCTTGGCCGGTTCCATCACTTTGCGAGCAAGTTCCCATTGTGTCTTCACCTGCTCGGGGCTCCAAAAAAAGAACGCCGATGAAACAACGTCGGGAGTGGTGTCACCGAGGACTCCGCCGCGACCGAGCACATAAAAATCGATGCCCGAGAATCCGAGTTCGGCGCCACGGGCGTATGTGGTGCCGTCCATCATGAACGCTCCGCCCAAATCCCCGATCGGCCTGGCGATCGCTTTGGCGGTTTCAACGTGAGTCATGTGTTCTTCCCCTCCAGAAGTTTCTGCGGGCGCGCATGCCCTTCAGACCTCCGAACCCTACGCCCTCGTGAGGAAATGGTCATCCCCGTCCGGGCCGGTGTTACCGTTCCACGGTCCGAACTTCGAGGGGGAACCATGGCCGACGAGCAACC
>CAMCTW010000110.1 GCA_945878645.1 Bifidobacterium breve | reverse complement strand
ATCTGAAACTCGTGTTTAGCGAACTCCTCCGCAAGATTGGCACCGTCGAGTTAGCGAGTGAGCCCCAGCGATTGCGAGCAAACCAATTCGCCGGATGGCTCCACTACCCAATTCGTGCGACCGCGGTATGACCTCATCTGAGGTATCTGTCAACGAGCAATCGATCTGCATCGGATGTGGGCTTTGCTGTGACGGAACCATCGTCACTCACTTAGCGGTACGTGACGAAAGTGATTTGGGCGCTCCGCTGCGAGGGCTTGGGGTTGAGATCATTGCTGCAGCTGATCCTCCAGTCTTCGCTTTGCCTTGCCCGGCAGTGAACGAAGGGATCTGCACGATCCATGCTTTACATCGGCCGTCTGCGTGTTCGCAGTTCGAGTGTTCACTCTCTCAAGGGGTGATCGACCGAACCGTCACACCCGAAGAAGCTCGACTATTGATCTCCGCAACGTTTGCACTTCGCGACGCATATCGAGATGGATCGGTCAGCGCTGACGTGTTTAACGAACACATCGATTCAGTATTCCGGCGTTAGCCGCAACGTTGAGAGAGATTTCGAATCTTCAGGAGCGTTCGAGGATCTGAATGGGGAGTTGACGAGGACCGCGAACCTGGCCTTGCGAGAACGTGGTCGGCTCAGAGGCATTGAGCTCAAACTTCGTGTAGCGCTTCAGCCATTCCTCGAGAGCAACGGTCATTTCCATACGGGCGAGGTTGGAACCGAGACAGCGGTGAATGCCAAGACCGAATGCGCTGTGGCGATTGATCTCACGATCGATCAGTACTTCGTCAGCGTTATCGAACGCTTCCGGGTCGCGATTCGCTGCCGGGAAACTAAGGAAGATCCAGTCGTCCTTCTTCATTGGACAGCCTTGGAACTCGAAATCGTCCTTGACGAGTCGAGCCATCGAGACTGGCGCATAGGCGCGAAGGAACTCCTCGACGGCGGAAGGAAGCAGTTCGGGATGGGCGACGAGGCGGGCGAGATCATCGGGGTTGTTAGCAAGGTGCCAGATAGATGAACCGATGGCCGACCAGGTTGTGTCGATGCCCGCCACGATCAACAGAAGGATCGAACCAAAGACGTGTTCGTCGGAAAGTTTTTCGCCCATGATCTCGGCATCGAGGAGATAACTTATGAGTCCGTCATCGGGGTTTTCGCGTAGTTCGACAATTTTCGGGACTATGTATTCCTCGACCGGTTTGAACGCTTCAAGTCGCTCTTCGGCTGGGAGGTCGACGCCTTCTAGGACGATCCGAACGAATTCGCGGAATTGCTCGCCGTCTTCTTGGGGGAGTCCGCAGAGTTTTGCGATGAGACCAACGGGAATGTGTTCGGCGTACTGAACACTCGCGTCGACGAGGTCGGCATCGCCCATTTTATCGAGCAATTGGTTGCAGAGTTCTCGTGTGAAAGGTTCGAGTGCTGCAATCGGTCGCGGGGCGAAAGCTGGGAGGAGGAGTCGGCGGGCGATCTCGTGAAACGGAGGATCGGATGAGATTGGGGGAGCAACGCCGATAGGCGCTGGCAGAGCATCGTCGCCAGGTCGCCCGTTGTTAATGACAACTGTGCGCGAGGTGAAATGTTCCGTGTCATTGGCGATTGCCGCGACAGCGTCGTAGGTCATCGGCGCCCAAAGACCGCCGTAGCGATCGCTATGGGCAACGGGGCAACGCTCACGGAGGTCGTCCATGATGGGGTAGGGGTCGGCGACCCATGCCTCGTCGGTGTGATCGAAATCAGTTGCAAAATCTGTAACGGGAGGTTTGATCATGATCAGTCGCCAATCACAATCGCGAACTCGGGGCAGTTGCCGACGGCGAGTTTCGCTTTGGCTAATTGGTCGTCATTAAGTTCGCCAGTTACGAGGACGACTGCGGTGCCAAGGTCGTCGCAGTCAAACAATTCCGGGGCGAGGCTGTAGCAGCGTCCGTGACCCTGACATTTCCCTGTATCCAGATGAATCTTCATGAATCTCCGATTGCGAGGCTTCTACAGAGTCTCGCATGGACAGTGCCAGAGGTACACACCGAGTCGACAAAACAACAGGGGGATAGGTGTTTCTGCGACTCCGTCCATGGGCGATGCGGTTATGGATCCGGTCGTTGTCCTGCGGAGGGGCACTCACAACAGCCGTGGCCCGACCAACCGGCCGGGCCACAAGCTTTCGGTGGAGCTGGGGGGAATCGAACCCCCGTCCGTCTGGTGAGAACTGTCCGCGCTACGACCATCCCCGAGTCAGTGGCTCACGGCAACCACACCGCCGGGTCGGATGAGGCCGAAACCTCGCCGCCGGATCTTTCTCCGATGCCAACGGTCTTTCCCGTCGTCAGCCTTCTTTCAGGCTGTCACCCTCCGCTTCTGTTGCCGGGCTGCGGAGAGCAGGCCCCGTGCGCCATTACTGGTCACGATTTCTCTCTACCGTCTGAGTGATCAGGCGGCGAGAGTCAACTGCTCATCGGCGGTTGATTTTGTGCCCCCGTTTAAGGAGTCTGAGGCCACTCCGGTCGCACGATCCAGCCTTCGGTCCCTACGTCGAAACCGATCAGCCCCGTGATCGTCCCTGCATACGACTCACTGGCAAGCCACTGAGAACACAAGCAGGAACCGAGAGGTTAGCGGCCGAGTGTGACAATGCGCACGAACAGTTCGGGGCCTCTGAGACCCACTCAAGTACCTTTGCCCTGTGCGTGCCGGGGAACGAGTCATCAAATCGCTGCGATTGCTGGTGGCAATCACCATTGTTGGGCTCGCAATTAGCCTGCCGATTTCGGTTCTGGCCCAGTCGTCACCAACAGCGACGACAGAAGCCACTTCCTCGGCGAAACCTTTATTGCGTGTTGCGGTGAAGCAGATCGAACCTTTTGTCGTCATCGGTGCCGACGGGAGCCACTCGGGTTTCAGCATCGATTTACTCGAGGACATCGCGAATGAGGTCGGCTTCGATATCCAGTACGTGGATGTGGACTCGGTGGGAGCGCAACTCGACGCAGTCCGCGAGGGACGAGCCGATCTTGCGATCGGTGCAATCAGCATTACCTCGGCTCGTGAGAAGACCGTGAACTTCAGCACGTCAATGTTCGAGTCGGGAATTCAAGCAATGATCCCGTCCGGCTCAGGATCGATCTCAGGATCGATGATTCTCTCAGATATTTTTTCACCATTTCTTCTGGTAATTCTTGGACTGATGCTCGTCGGTTCAGTGCTCACGGGAGTCTTTGTGTGGGCGTGGGAACGGCGGCACGGAAATGATCAATTCACCAACTCGGGAGCGCAGGGGGTCTTCGACGGCATCTGGTGGGCGACAGTTACGCTTTTCACTATCGGCTACGGCGACAAAGTTCCTCACAAAGTCGTCTCTCGCCTCGTAACCATGGTCTGGATGTTCGTGGGCGTGCTTCTTGTCGCCACTATTACTGCTCAAGTGACTTCGAAACTGACCGTTGATCGCCTTGAATCGAAGATCACATCTGTTGCGCACCTGGCTGGGAAAAAGGTCATTAGCTATCCAGGAACGACTTCGTGGGACTATTTGGCGAAATACGGAATCGAAGCTCGACCTGTTGACAACATTGAAACGGCCTATGAAGAAGTTCGATCTGGACAGGCCGATGCCTTCGTCTTCGACGCATCGATTGTCCAGTGGCTGGTGGCGAATCGAGGCGGAGTCAAGGTTGCCGGTCCAATTATTCAATACGAGAATTATGGAATCGTGATGGCGCAAGGCAGCCCGCTCACCGAGTCCATGAATCAGGCACTCCTTCATTTGCGCGAAGACGGAACCTATGAGCGTTTGAAGAAGTCCTATTTCGGTTGAGGTTTCGTCGTTACTCGGCAATAGGGGGAGTTTCTCCCCGAAAGAGAATGTAGAACTCGATGGCAAATCACTCCTATGACATAACGGCTGTCTCGGCAGCTCCTATTGAGCTCGTCTTTGAAGTGATTGCTGACGCACCCGGCTGGTCACGTTGGAACAAGACGATCTCGCGAGCGCAGTGGGATGTTGAAGGAAGTCCTGCCCCGTGGGGAGTTGGAGCAGTTCGTGCCCTTGGCGCGAACGTAGGCCCACTTTCCAGAGAACGCATTGTGGAATTCGACGCGCCTAACCATCAGGCCTATGTGATCGTGTCGGGTCCCATGCCCATTAAGGAATATCGCGCCGATGTGCGTTTGACGTCAACGGCAAATGGCGGCACGCATATTTCGTGGAAGGGCTCGTGGACAACGCGGGTGCCCGGAGTGTCGGGGTTCCTGAAGAAGATGGTTCGTGGCTTCGCCACTGGTGCGGCGCGCGAAGCCGAGAGGCTTCAGGGTGGAACGAGTTAACGGATCGCGGTGATCTGTTTGATGGCGAGACGAAAATTTCCGACCTGTTCATCAATGAGATAAATGCTGATCTGAACGATTGACGCTGGATCGAGGGGGGCTCTCGGAGTTGTGGGACGTAGGAAACGGTCCACCGGCGCAAAAGACTCAAGCGGAATTGAAACGAGATTTCCGGTCGTTCCGTCAGGTTTGTCCAAAGGCGTAAATCGAGCAATCCATCGGTCGGCGCCGGACTGGCCTGCCCGAAGCTGGAGCACATAGGTGCGGCCATCACCTATCGCGTTGACTCCCAAAGCTTTGGCTCCGGATGCAGCTTGGCCAAGGATTTGGTCGGCAGGTCCGAGTGTGGAGGCGAAGCCGCCGTTTTGTTCTGTTGTCATCAGACCTGAAAACAACAGCGCACCCGAACCATTGGTGTCGGCCCATGTCGTTGTGCTTTTGGAGATGCCCCCCATGACGGAGTCATCGACACTTGACCATCCACTCACCGACTGTGGTTGAGCGAAGTCGAACAGAACGCCGGAGCCTGATGCAGCGGTTGGCGTGGGTGTGGTCGTCATTGGAGGTGCCTCATCGGTGGCTTGCGAACGTTCGGTTGACGGTGAAGATCGAGTCTCGGAACTGCAAGAGGGAACAAGGATCAAGCATGAAAGCGCAAATACTGCGCCACAAACTCTGACTCGCATATCAGTCCTCTCCACGTTTGCGTGATCGCCCGAGTGCCTGATCGGCTTCACGTTTGGCTTCACGCTCGGCAATCGCCTGACGACGGTCACCTTTGGTGCGCCCCCGAGCGAGTCCAAGTTCGACCTTGGCTCGACCGCCAGTGAAATAGAGCGACAACGGCACAATCGAAAGCCGTTCGAGATCGACGCGCATTCGCCAACGATCAATCTGTTCGCGATGCAACAACAGTTTTCGTTTCCGGTCGGGTTCGGCGAGATCGTGAGTGGCGCTGGTTCCCCATGGGGAAACGTGCATGCCAATAAGCCACGCCTCGCCTTGGTCGAAACGAGCGAACGCTTCCTTTATCTGTACCTGCGCTTCGCGCAATGACTTCACTTCTGATCCGCGCAGCACGAGACCAGCCTCGACTGTGTCGAGAACCTCATAATCGTGACGAGCCGACCTGTTGGTCGCCACGATTCGTTTCGCGTTCGGATCATCGGTGGTCGCCATGAGAACCCATCAGGCTACCGGTGACGTGAGTTGATCGTCAGCCGCCGGTTAAAGGCGCACCAGGGATGGGGACACGACAGCCGCCGTCAACATCGAGCACCTGATTAAGTCGTCCTTGCGAAACCCACATGCCGACGCAAAGCCCGAGATCAACAATTTCTGTATCCGTGAACGACGCGCGCATGCGAATCCAGAATGGATCGTCCATAGAAAGGTGATCGCGCGCGAATCGCTCGGCGAAGTCGGCGGCTAGTAGTTCGCGTTCGCTAAAGCCGCCCCACGTGGCATCGCCTACGTGGTTGTAGAAGTCTTCGTCGATCGAGTCGGCTTCGGCGGCGCGTGCGGGCGCGTCGCGGGCCGATCGCCAGCCGAGACATAACTGGCACTCGTTGATTTGAGCAATACGAATACGCGCTGCTTCAAATTCGCGTAACGGAAGTACAGATTTCTCGTAAACGGCCGCAGAAAACTGCGCCGCGGGAATGGAGAGGCCCGGAGCTGCGCCAACCCAGACGTGCATGAGTGGATCTGATCCTTCAGGAACGGAGATACGAGGCATGGCAATACGTTAGGACTCAGTGACCGAACCTGCTTAAAGAATGGGCAGAGCGGTAGCCTTCGCTCGTGCTTCAGATCTCGTCTTCGTTACTCAACGAACTTCTTGCGCACCTCGTCGATGGCCTTCCCGACGAGGCCTGCGGTCTGCTTGGTGGCAAGCCCTCGTCGGGGAGCGACCCTTGCGTGGTCGACGCTTGGTATCCGAGCCCAAACAACGCGGCATCGAGTCGTGTCTACACAATCGACCCCAAGGTGCACCTGCGGGCGGACCGAGACGCGGAAGATCGGGGTTCGGAACTTGTCGGGGTTGTTCATTCTCATACCCATTCCGAGCCATATCCGTCACCAACTGATGTCGCCCAGGCCCCTGATCCGGCCTGGCACTACGTCATCGTGTCGTTCCGACTGGGCCAGCCAATGGTGCGTTCCTACCGGATCATCGAGGGTGAAATCGCCGAAGAGCCGGTTCTTGTAGAAGATCGCTAGAATCCAGACCTGTTGGGTCGACATTTGGCCTTCAGTCGTCCACAATGGTGGTCCGGTCTGAACCCCCCTTTACACCGCATCTCAAGAGGTCCTCGATGGCTGTTTATTCCTCGGTACTCGAAATGATCGGCAGTACTCCTATCGTCGATGTCTCCATTCTCAGCC
>CAMCTW010000109.1 GCA_945878645.1 Bifidobacterium breve | reverse complement strand
AACTGGCACCGTTTGAATACGCCGACAAGATTCCGCTGAAGCGTGACTTTGCAGCGTCGGGCGTACGCGTGGTTCCCGGTGCATCAGCACGCTACGGATCGTTTCTCGATCGTGGTGTGGTCATGATGCCGAGTTACGTGAACATCGGCGCGCGTGTTGGAGCCAACACGATGGTCGATACGTGGGCCACCGTTGGTAGTTGCGCACAGATCGGCGCCAACGTTCATCTGTCGGGCGGCGTCGGTATCGGCGGAGTCCTCGAGCCACCGCAGGCTGCGCCCGTCATCATTGGTGACGACGCATTGATTGGAAGTCGTTGCATCGTGGCCGAAGGCGCTCGCGTCGGTAACGGAGCTGTGCTTGGTGCTGGTGCCATTCTCACTGCATCGATTCCGGTCATCGATGCCGAGACGGGTGAAGAACTCAGTCGTGGTGTGGTGCCGGCGTGGAGCGTTGCCGTTTCGGCAACTCGTCCCCGCACGTTCGCCGGCGGCGAGTTTGGCCTTCCCTGTGTGCTGGTACTGAAGCGCCTCAACGAAGGTGAACGCCACGACAAAGCCGCGCTGAACGATGTCCTTCGCGATCACGGCGCGGCGACCTGATCATGGCCACGACCGGTCTCACCGATCTTCTGGCCCGCACGGCCGCGCTTGTCGACGTTGCGTCGCCCAGTCGCGCCGAAGGGCCGATCGTCGATCTGATCGAGGCCGAACTGCGCGCGCAGGCACACCTCGAGGTGACTCGTGTGGGCGACAACCTGGTGGCGCGAACTTTGCTCGGTCGAGCCCAGCGGGTCATCCTCGCTGGCCATACCGACACCGTGCCCGCTGCCCACAATGCAACGGCTCGAATCGAAGACGGTCGACTTTTTGGAGTTGGCTCGGCCGATATGAAGGGCGGGCTCGCAGTGATGCTCGAACTTGCGGCCACGCTCACCGAACCAGTGGTCGACCTCACCTACGTGTTCTATGCACGCGAAGAAATCGCCAGTTCCGAGAGTGGTCTGGGCGAGTTGTTCGAATCGCGTCCCGAACTTCTGGTCGGCGATATTGCCATTCTGGGTGAGCCCACCGATGCACGCATCGAAGCCGGTTGTCAGGGCACTCTGCGCATGCGAGCGCAATTGCAGGGGATTCGCGCCCATACCGCTCGGCCCTGGATGGGGCGCAACGCTGTCCATCGTTTAGCGGGTGTTCTTGCTGCGCTTGATTCCTACGAAGCGCGTTCGCCAATCATCGACGGTTGTCAGTTCCGTGAAGCGTTGCAAGCGGTTGCAATCGACGGTGGCGTTTCGGGAAATGTCGTTCCGGATTCGGCGAGCATCACAGTGAATTTCCGCTTCGCCCCCGATCGTTCAGCGCTCGACGCAGAAACCCATATTCGTGAACTCTTTTCACCATTCCTCGAAGAAGGCGATGTTGTCGACGTACTCGATGTCGCGAATGCCGCTGCTCCAGGACTTCATCATCCGCTGCTCGCCTCACTCGTTGAGCGAAGCGGTTCAGAGGTTCTTGCCAAGTTGGGCTGGACCGATGTCGCTCGATTCGCGGCCCACGGAGTGCCGGCAGTGAACTTTGGGCCTGGTGACAGCACGATTGCCCACACCTCGGGGGAGTACCTCGATCGAGCGCCGCTTGAACGAGTGCATGCAGTGTTGCTTGGGTTGTTGACGGAAGCCTGAACGCGAACGTGGCGCATGCTGATGCACGCGCCACGTTTAAACCAAGGAGGTTGTGGTTCAGAGTTTGCGCATCACGGTGACGACTTTGCCGTACACGGTGATTTCGGAGGAATGAAATTCCATTGGTGAGAGTCGTTGGTTTGCCGGAAGCAACGTGACGGTTTCGCCCGAACGTGACCAGGTCTTCACCGTGGCTTCGCCGCCGGGGATGCCGACGACAACAATGTCGCCCTTGGACACGTTGGGACCGGCCTTGGCCACGATGTAGTCACCGTCGAAAATTCCTGCATCAATCATTGAATCGCCGCGGACACGGAGCATGAAGAGCTCGCCGTCGCCACACAGGTCGGTAGGCACCGGCATGATTTCTTCGACATTTTGTTCGGCCAGAACGTCGGTGCCAGCAGCAACATCGCCGACAAGCGGAACGTGACGGAACGGGCGACGTTCGCCGGATGCGCCGGAGTTGGGGTCGTAGCGAACTTCCATGGCCCGGGGCTTGGTTGGGTCGCGGCGCAAATACCCAAGCTCGTTGAGAGTGTTGAGGTGGTTCTGCACGCTTGATGGCGAGGTGAGCCCTACGGCTTTTCCAATTTCACGGACAGACGGGGGATAGCCACGCTCGTTGAGATGGGTATCGATCACATCGAGGATCTGTTGCTGGCGGGGAGTGAGACGGTCACTACTCATTGGGAACTCCGGATCGTTGAGGAGAGGTGGGGAGAACGGGAGGAACAGAGGCCGCTTGAGTCGCTCAGGCCTTCGAACCTCTGTACGACAGTACCGGCTCGAGGAGGATAAAGCAAACACCCGTTCGATTGGGTCTTGACATCGAACGGGTGTTCGTGTTTGTATTGCTCTATCCGAACGGGCGTTCGATCCGTTCTCCAACATCCCAGTTCCCCCTTCGTCCTTTCGTTGTCCTTTCGACTGTCACACCCCTCGTGGAGACTTCCCTCATGGCTGCAATCCTGAATCCCACCGCCCTATCCGCCCCTACCAACCTGGCTCAGCCCATTGTGCCCGAGTCCCTTTTCGAGGGCTCGAGTTTCGAAGGATCGAGCTCGCTCGCTCCCTGGAATCTCGACCTCGAACCACGTCGTCCGGTCCGTCACCTTCAGTTGGTCGCAGGCCCATCCCCAGCAGCCGCTAAAGCCCGTCGGAGCCCAATGCGTGTCCTGATCGCTGGTTTGGGTCTCGCTGTGCTGGTGGCCTTCGCGGCAATGGGTGTCCTTCCCTTCCTCGGTGCCGATGCTGCTGCTTCAACGCCGGCCTCGTCCGCCGACTCGACGAGCCCAGCCGGTGCTGACGCCCAACGCGCGTCAACACCGGCTGCGGCCCCGTCGGTTGCTGTTCCCGTCGAGATCGTCGTGCAATCGGGCGATTCTCTCTGGAGCGTCGCTCGCCGCTTACAGCCACGTGGCGATCTTCGTCGCCTCGTCGATCGTCTGATCGAGCGCGTCGGTGCCACCAGCGTTACTCGCGGGCAACACATCAACGTGAGTGGTCTTCTCGACTGAGAATTTGTGGGTGTCCTCGCACTTCTCTTGGTGCGTGAGAAGCGTCTGAATGAGATGTGACACTGAAAATCACAGTGTTCGCAGTAGTTTTGAAGCGTGCGTTGTCCCACATGTGCTCATTTCGATGACAAAGTCGTCGATTCACGTCAGTCAGATGACGGCGAAGCCGTTCGTCGACGGCGTGAGTGTCTGGCCTGTGGGGCGCGGTTCACAACCTTCGAACGCCTTGAACTTGTGCCGATGGTTGTGGTGAAACGATCAGGCGATCGCGTGCCATTCGAGCAAAACAAGATCAATGAAGGCATTGCCGCGGCAGCTAAGGGCCGACCAATCGAAGAAGAAACGATTCTTCTGACTGCTGCTGCGATAGCAGAAGAGTTGCGGTTAGTGGGTCCTGAAGTCACCAGCGAGCAAGTGGGCTTCGCCGTGCTCGAACATCTTCGTGATCTTGACCATGTTGCCTACATGCGCTTTGTCAGTGTGTACAAAGGTTTCGATGACGCCGCTGATTTTCAAAGAGAAATCACACTGCTTACGAAAGCCACAGAACCGAAGCGTCACGATTCGCGAGCGTAACGCAGCAAGAGCACATCTTCTTCAACAACAACTCGCGTGAGTTTCAGAGCGTTGGCGGCTCCCATCGCTGGTCCACGCGCTCCGCGCGTCGCAGTCCCGCCGACAAGGACTGGCGAAATTGTTTGGCACCATTCGTCGACGAGGTCATCGGCCAGTAGTTGATTGTTGAGCGTTGGTCCGCCTTCGCATAACAGCGTGGTCATTCGTTGCGCATGCAACTGTGCGAGTGCATCGCGCAGATCAACGCCGTCGCCACCGGCAACGATGATGTCGGCAACCTCACGAAGATTTGCCACAGCATCGGTAGACGCAGATTCCGTAGTGATGACGATCGGTCGTTGTTTTGCATCGCTAAACAAACGTGCCGTTGGATCGAGACGTGCGCGTCCGCTCACTACTGCGAGACGCGGGAACCGTTCTTGTCCGCGTGCAACGCGTCGTGCTTGCGCAGCAGTGTCGAGTTGTACGGGCCCATAGTTCTCTGCGCGCACAGTCCCTGCTCCGACGAGGATGACATCGGGCATCTCGCGTAATGCATGAAACATCGCTTTGTCAGCGGGGCTGCCGAGCGCCCCCGAGCGCCCTTCAATCTCGATCGCTCCATCGATGCTTGCCACCATGTTGACCGCGACCCAGGGTCGGTCCGAAGGGGAAGCTCGGAGCGCGTCGGCGACGAGCTCGACCGGGTTCACATCGTTGATGAATGTGGGCAGCAACTGGTGCACAGCGCCACGATAGGGGGACGTGGGGACGGCTGGCCCATGGCCGCTGTGGATAACAGTGGATAACTCTGAAGTAATCCACCGGCTATCCACCACAAATACACAGGGTTATTCCCCTTCCAACCCACAGGCATGAGTCGTACGGTTCACCCGGGTGCAGTGCTGCGGCGCGAGCGACGGACGGTGGTGTGACGTTCTGTGCGTTCTCGGTTGGCAGGACGGCTCCTAGGGCGTGGGTCCGCGTGACCTGCTCTACCTGGCGCTCGTGTCGCGGCGCACCCAACCACTCGAATTCCCACGTCAGGACCGATTCTTGGCAATCGTTGACACGGGTGGAATTACTCTGCTGTAATTCCACGACATCTTGTGGCCCGGATGGTGAGGGGGCCGAAGTAACCACAACATCTTGTGGTGGGCAGGAATTGGGACCCCAAAAGGGCCTGAAACCCGCACCGAGACCACGACAAGACCCAAAATTCGAATCCCGACAGCCCTTCTTCCCTGAAGAGATCTGCCAGAAACCGAATCTTTGGTGTGGTGGATTCCCCTCAGCAGTCCAACCGGCTCACTCGATTTGGTGGCCACCCCCGAGGCAACCGCTTCCGCAGCACCCGCTGCACCCCGTCCCTTACTCGCCACCACAACTCATCGATCACCCACGCGGAGGACTTCTCATGGCCCTGGCACCTGAACAGGCCGGCATCGGCATCCGTCGGCACTACACAAGCGTCGACACTCATCCCTACGACCAGGTCGAGTGGGAACGTCGTGACGCTCGCATCTCGAACTGGAAGACCGGCGAGGTTGCCTTCGAGCAGCTCGGCGTCGAGTTTCCTCTGGGTTGGTCGCTGAACGCCACCAACATCGTGTCCCAGAAGTACTTCCGCGGCACCCCCGACACCGATGAGCGCGAATGGTCGCTCAAGCAGGTCGCCGATCGTGTCGCCGACACCATCACCGACTGGGGAATTCGCGATGGTTACTTCGTCACCGACGAAGAGGCCGAAGCGTTTCGCTCCGAACTCAAGTTCATCATCATCACCCAGCGCGCTGCGTTCAACTCACCGGTGTGGTTCAACATCGGCGTCGAAGGCGTGCCGCAGCAGGCTTCGGCCTGTTTCATCTTGTCGGTCGACGACAAGATGGACTCCATCCTCAACTGGTACGTCGAGGAAGGCACGATCTTCAAGGGCGGCTCGGGCGCAGGTATCAACCTTTCCCGCATTCGTTCTTCCAAGGAATTCCTCAAGGGCGGTGGCACCGCTTCCGGTCCCGTGAGTTTCATGCGTGGCGCCGATGCGTCTGCTGGCACCATCAAGTCCGGTGGTAAGACCCGCCGCGCCGCCAAAATGGTCATTCTCAATGTCGATCATCCCGACATCGAAGAGTTCATCTGGTGCAAGTCTCGTGAAGAGAAGAAGGCCCGTGCCCTCCGCGACGCTGGCTTCGACATGGATCTCGATGGCATCGACATCACCTCGATCCAGTACCAGAACGCCAACAACTCAGTTCGCGTCACCGACGAGTTCATGCAGGCCGTCGTTGACGACACCGATTGGCACCTGCGTGCCGTGCACGGTGGCGAAATCGTCAAGACCATTCGTGCTCGCGATCTCATGCGTCAGATCTCGCAGGCGTCCTGGGAATGCGCCGACCCCGGCATGCAGTTCGACACCACGATCAACCACTGGCACACCGCGTGCAACACCGGTCGCATCAATGGTTCGAACCCGTGCTCGGAATACATGCACATCGACAATTCCGCTTGCAACCTTGCCAGCATCAACCTTCTCCATTACCTCGGCGAAGACGGCGTGTTCGACATCAATGCCTACAAGCACACGATCGAAATCATGTTCACCGCGCAGGAAATCCTCGTCGGCAACGCCGATTACCCGACCGTTCCGATCGGCGACAACTCCCGCAAGTTCCGTCAGCTCGGTCTTGGTTATGCCAACCTCGGTGCGCTTCTCATGGCCCTTGGTCTTCCGTACGACTCCGACGAAGGCCGTGCCCTCGCCGGTGCGATCACCTCGCTCATGACCGGTCACGCCTATGCCACTTCGGCTCGTACCGCATCTCGCATGGGTGCGTTCGCTGGCTACGCCGAAAACGCCGAGCACATGCTTCGCGTTCTTGATCAGCACCGAGCCGCAGCGGCCACCATCGACGAAGAACTTGTTCCTCCGGCGTTGCTGTCGGCGGCACAGCAGTCATGGGACACCGCATGTGAACTCGCCGCTGAAGT
>CAMCTW010000108.1 GCA_945878645.1 Bifidobacterium breve | reverse complement strand
AAATCTTCACCCAGAACATTGAAAGCTGGCGCCACTTTGGGTCCTTGGTTCGGACCGATTTGATCCCGAAGATGACGAGGATCAGGCCGACACCAAGGGAGAGTGGCGGAAAGATGAAATGGAACGAGATGGTGAGAGCGAATTGAATGCGGTGAAGGACTTCGACGCTCAATTTGGTGCCCTCATTCCATCTGTTTCAGACCGTGTGGGATGCATTGATCGTAGTAACTTGAGTGAAGGGAATACGTTGCAGAAGCACTTCTACTAGTGAATGCGATTCACTTATGACCTCTCGCCCGAGTATTGCGCAACTAAAGGACGGGGATAGCGATGCGTGGGTGTGGTTCTTTACGGAGTTTTCTGGGCAGATCGCGGGTTACGCGCGACGAATGGGAGTTTCTGACGCGGACGATGTAACAGGAACGGTCCTTGAAACGGTTGCACGAAGTGTGAGCAACTTTTCGGGATCGCATAGCCAATTTCGCTCGTGGGTATTTTCCATCGCCCATGCGCGAATTGTTGATGACCACCGTCGTCGCGATCGTCGACCAGAAGTCGAATTCACTGATACTCACGACCGCACTCAGGTCGGGCCCGATAGCCTCATAGGATCAGGAGACCCAGAGCTGGAAGTGGCGATGACGCAGCTCACTGAAGAACAGCGATCGTTGTTGCATTTGCGATTCGTGCTCGAATTAAGCACGAAAGAAATTGCTCAAGTCACCGACAAGTCTGAAGTGGCGACTCGAGTTGCACTTCACCGTTGTTCGAAGAAGTTACGCGAGCTTCTTTCGGGTGGAGAACTGGAAATGGCGGTCGAATCATGATTTCTAAACATGAACTTAAAGACCGCATGCAGCGGGCGACAGACGAGTCCTTCTCGTCTCCTTCGAGCACACTTATGGAACGGTTGCCAGACCTCGTCAAAGCAGGCGCTTCGACAGCCTTGCCTGTTCACGTGCGAGCCGGTCGTCGATTTGCAGTTGTTCTCGGTTCGGTCGGAGTTATTGGCTGGCTCACAATGGCAAGTGCTGGCGCGCTGGTTGGTATCTCGGCGGTTGGAAAGCTTCCGGACCCCATTCAACAGTTTGTTGCTGATGTCGTTGGCACTGTCGGCATTGATTTGCCTGATCCTGCGCAAGCACGTACTGACAACGAACGACGACAAAGTGATTCAACCGGTTCGACGACAACTTCGAGTGTGGGAGGAACCACGACACCGAGTTCTCCGAACGGAAATACGACTTCGCCGGGTCAGAGTGGCAATGCACCTGGTCAGGGTGGGACGGCTCCGGGTCAGAGTGGCAATGCGCCTGGTCAGGGTGGGACGGCTCCGGGTCAGGGTGGAACTTCGCCGGGTCAAAGTGGGGATGCACCTGGTCGTGGTGGGACGGCTCCGGGTCAGAGTGGCCGTTGAAGTAACGGGATCGCATCAGGTGAATCCGATTGATCTGGGCTGCTAGCAGTTTCCCTTAGCGATTTTGCCCTCGAGCGTCGAAACTCACCTTGAGACCTAGTTGGCTGGAGACCGCATTGAGTGGCACCATCGGGTGATCCGACGTCTGTGTTGAGGTATCTCCCATGTACGAAGATCAGGATCTGGCGAAGCGCACCGAGGAACTGGTTGAGGAAAATCGCGACATCCTCGACGATCAGTTCGCGTTTCGCGGCAAGCAATACGACGCTGGATTGGCGATGGTGCACTTCCCCGAGGAATTCGGTGGCTTGGGCGGCAACCGTGGTCAGCAGGCAGTAATCGATGCGGTGCTTCGCTCGCACGGCGTGAACTATGAAGACCTGCGCATCAACCCCATCGGCATCGGGATGGGTGCGCCAACCGTTCTGGCTTATGGCAGTGATGAATTGAAACAAAAGCACATGCGAAAGATCTTCACTGGCGAAGATGTGTGGTGTCAGTTGTTTTCAGAACCTACCCACGGCTCCGATGTCGCCGGCATTCCGAGTCGCGCAGTTCGAGATGGCGATGAATGGGTAGTCAACGGCCAAAAGGTGTGGACGACATTGGCGCACACATCCAATTACGGCATGCTTCTGACTCGAACGAATCCAGATGTTCCAAAGCACAAAGGTCTTAGCTATTTCGTTCTGGACATGCATGCACCTGGCGTTGAAGTTCGCCCGCTCTACCAAATGACCGGTGAAGCCGAATTCAACGAGGTCTTCCTGACCGACGTGCGTATTCACGATTCGTTACGTCTTGGCGACGAGGGTGATGGCTGGCGTGTGGCGATCACCACGCTCATGAACGAGCGCGTTGCCCTTGCCGGCGGTCCTGCGCCGCGAGGTTCTGGCCCGATCAACGAACTCATGAAGTTGTGGGCAGTTCGAAAGTCGCAACTTTCGCCGGTTGAGCACGAGATCTGGCGTGATCGTGTCATGGGGCTCTGGATTGAGGCTGAAATCGTTCGCCTCACGAATGCACGTGCGAAGCAGTCTGCAGTTGGCGGGAATCCGGGCCCGGAAGGTTCAGTGAGCAAACTGGCTTCTGCCGAACTTTCGAAGCGAGTCACGGCCGCCGTTGTCGATCTTGAAGGCGCCGCCGGCATGCTGCACGAACCCGGATATCCGATGACTCGTTCGTCTGCGGGAATGTCCACCCGAACTGGTCGGTTTCTGCGTGCTCGTGCCAACACGATCGAAGGTGGCACATCGGAGATCATGCGCAACATTCTTGGTGAGCGAGTTCTGGGGCTGCCGGGCGACGTTCGCGTCGATAGCGCTGTCCCTTGGACAGATATCCCTAAATGAGCGCACTGGTTGAAGTGACCAAACCCGAACTGCATATCACCGTGGTTCGTCTCAACCGCCCCGATCGACTCAACGCCATTTCATTTGAACTTGTCACCGAACTTCACGACACCTTCGATTCGATCGCCTCTGATATCGACTGCAAGGTCGTGATTTTTACCGGGGCCGGGAGAGCATTTTGCGCCGGTCTCGACTTGAAAGATTTCGGTACACCTCCGAAACCTGGCGAGCATCGCCATATGCCCGCCGGAACTGACGCGCAAACATTCATGTCGAACCTGACGGTGCGCATGCGGGATCTTCCTCAGGTAATTATCGCAGCAGTGAACGGACCGGCATTTGGTGGCGGACTGGCTTTGGCGTGTGCCGCCGACATTCGTGTGGCTTCCGACTCGGCAAAGTTCTGCTCGGCATTCATCCGCACTGGTCTTTCCGGTACCGATATCGGAATCACTTACTTGTTGCCGCGACTTATTGGCAATGCCAACGCGTTTGATCTGATTCTCACCGGCCGTGATATCGATGCTGCAGAAGCATTGCGTATGGGTCTGGTGTCGAGAGTCGTCGCCGACAGCGAACTTGAAGCACTGGCGCTTAGCTATGCGCACGGCATGGCGGGGTACACCGCAAGCGGCCTCCGCACGACCAAAGAAGTGCTGTGGCATAACGCCGAAGCGAGCAGTCTTACGAGCGCGATCGCGCTTGAAGCACGAAATCAAAACCTTCTGAATTACGCGCCCGATGTTCGTGAGCACATGGAGAAGTACCGAAAAAAGACCACTGGCTGATCCCTACCCCAGCCGGTTTGGTTAGCGGATAGTGCCGAGATGCACGACATACCACTGACCCCGCCACGAAATCATTGACTCAATCGGAATCTGTACGTTCTTTCCATCGACGGTGAAGTTCATCTGCGCCTTGAAAACGCGCCAGTACGGCCCGACGTTGTATTCCTCGCCGGGTTTCACCCATACAGCGGTCGCGGGAACTGTTACACCCGTGAACACGGCACTCTTCGCATTGGCGCCGAGTTTCTTGTTGGCGGCGGCAACATCAACTTTGAAATTGGCAATGAGTCGATTTTTCCAATCCGCGGCCGGATCAGTGTTTTTCTTTGTTTGCTTATACGCAGAGACAGGGAAGAACGCTGAGACTGCGGTATCGGGAGTGTTGGTGATAATCGCGTTGGCGAGCACCTTCATGCGGTTTTCGAATTCCGCTCCGGTTCCCGAGGGCTTCTCGTCAGTCTGGGGAAGGGTCCCAGGGTCGACGGTGGTTGTCGTTGTTGGTGCGGTGGTCGTCGTAGTCGTTGATTCGCTCGTCGTGGTTGGGGCAGCCTTCGAAGAGGTGCCGCCGCAGGACGCGAGGGCAAGCATGATGGTGAGAGTTAGGACGATGGCCGAGATGAGTCGGGAGGGTTTGAACCGGGGGGTCATTCGAGCTCCGGATGCAGAGAAAGGGGACTGGCAAAGTAGAGCACCCCTCGTGGTCAAGTCCGTGGCACCCATTTAGATTCGGCGTCGACGCCAAGTTGCTCTAACGTTGGTGTTGTCAATCAAGGGGGACTCATGGGGCAGAGCACGACGAACGCGACGGAACTCGGACTCGATATTCGTCCGATGACGGGCTACACCGGTGCAGAAATTTTCGGTGTTGATCTGACAAAGCCCATTGAACCTGAAGTGGCCGCGGAGATCCGTGCCGCCCTGTTGCAGTGGAAGGTCGTGTTCTTCCGTGATCAGTTCATTGATCGCGATCAGCACCTCGCACTTGCGCGCGCCTTTGGCGATCCACTTCCGGGTCACCCCACGTTCCCGCCGTCGTTTCCTGATTACCCCGAGATCTTGCTGCTCGATAATCAACAAGGCACCGCAGGTGTGAAAGAGAAGAAGGGTGCTAGCGGTCCCCGTATCGAAAGTCGTTGGCATACCGATGTGAAATTTATTGAAGCGCCGCCGATGGGATCGATTCTTCGGGCCGTTGTCGTTCCTCCCTATGGTGGCGATACGCAGTGGTCGAACCTTGCGATGGCGTACAGCTATCTCTCGCCCGAGATCAAGGCCTTCATCGACGGTCTCCACGCAGTGAACCACAATGCGCTTCCGATCGATCGCGGCGAAATGCCGGGCGAGATCGCGAAGGCGTTTATGTCGAAGCCACTGCGTGCGGTGCACCCGGTCGTTCGAGTGCATCCCGAAACTGGCGAGAAGGTCATTTTCGTCGAACCCAACTTCACCGATTACATCGTTGAGTTGTCGCGTCGAGAGAGCAACCACATTCTCGCAATGCTCTATGAGCATTTGCAGCGCCAAGAGTTCACAGTTCGTTTCCGATGGGAGCCAGGAAGCATCGCGTTCTGGGACAATCGGGCGACTGCACACATTGTTCCCACGGACATTCCCAAGGGTATGCATCGTTGTCATGAACGGATCACGATTGCGGGCGATATTCCGGTAGACCCTGCCGGCAACAAGTCCTATGTGCTTGAGCCCGATGTTTGATGCAGTTTTTGTTTAACGAAATGCTTTGAACATCAAATACGCGCCAAAGATGACCTCGATCACTATGCCAATCACGCGCTGGTGACGATCGATTGAACCACGGAGTTTGTTCAGGGGCGGAGTTGCGATTTTCGGAAATCCAACAGCGAATCTGTAGATAAAGAGAATCGGTGCCGCTGCGATGAGGAATGCGATTGCAACGGCAACTGCTTTGTCGGAGGTCGAGACGTCACTTGCACTGATGGACCGCATCGCTGGGATGTACAGCAAGATCGTGGAGAAGTTCGTGACCATGATCGCCAGACCAAGGAGGAACGCCGAGGTCAGGCCCGGAGTTTTCGCGTCCTTCGTTTCGCCGCCAACAGGGGCTACCGAGTTATGTACAAAGGATCGCAGGATCGTTCCCAGTGCGAGGAGCAGCAAGAGACTGCCAGTGATGACATCGACAGTTTTGGTGATCGAGACTTGGGCAGGTGAACTCGAGGTTGTGTGTGAGAGAAGCAGACCAACTGCTGTGATCACGCCGAAAACAAGTAGTAGCCCAAGAAGGAACATTGAGGCTCGGGCCTTGGATCGCTTGCCCGACAAAATAAGCAACTCAAGAGCGAGAACAGTTGGGCTAATAGCCGCACCGAGCGAAAGAGCGATGACCTTAGAAAGAAGTTCGCCCATGAGCGTGACGCTAACCCGTGATGTCGTGGAGGGCGGGCTGCGCGTTCCAACGCCAACGCGCTAGTCCGAGGCAAACCATCATGAGGACTGCGGTGCCAGCAAAGATTGAACCTCGACCATATACGTCGTAGACCGCGGAACCTATAAGCGCAGATGCGGCGGCAATCGCGAGACCTGTCGCTCCGAGGAGACCCTGCCCTGCAGCAAGTTGATCGGGGGGAGTCGAAACCGCGACAGCAACTTGGTTCGCCGGCATTGTGTATGCATCGGCGATTGCGTGGAAGCCAGAAATGACGATGAGAAACCACAAGGGCACAAACCCGTAGAGGCAGGTTGCGATGGCCGCGACGGTGATGCTCACGGTCACTACTCGTATCGGACCAATTCGCTGGGCCAAGGCGCCACCCTTGGGGGCGAAGACAATCATTGGGATTGTGAACAGGCTCAAGGTCACTCCGATAAGCCAGGTTTCCGCACCTTCGTCACGAAGGAGAATCGACCAAAGGGCTTCAAACATGCCGATCGTTAAATAAAACGCGATTGCTGCAAAGAGCGCTGATTGCATTGCGGGAAGCCGAATAAGTGAGAACCGTTTTGCTGTCGAGATCTCGGAGGCGGCTGCGTCTTCAGCGGTCGTGACTTTTCCAACTAAGAAAACCGCAAGCACGTAGACAACAGTGAGCACAATGAATGGCGCTCGAAGCCCGAAGAACTGCGCCAGACCAGCGGCAAGTGCCGGTCCAAGTACAAATCCGGCTACATCGAATGCAGTTTGTCGTCCGAGGTTTGCTCCGACCCGTTGAGGGTCACGAGCGATGATCACTCGGCGAATGGCGGGGCCAAC
>CAMCTW010000107.1 GCA_945878645.1 Bifidobacterium breve | reverse complement strand
CGATCCTTGGCAGTGCACTCGCCTGGTTATATGCCCACGCCAAACCGCCTGCCGCTAAGAGGCAGGCGAACACGACGAAGATATTCAGTGAGAGCAGTAGCCGCTGGGGCCACGTGCGGGGCGGATGACGCACAAGCCGAATACTACCGGAGCCCTCTTCGTTACCCACGTCGCCCACCTGTCGATGCAGCGGGGACCGTCGTAGGCTTAAAGATAAGTGAACACATCAACCCTTACCGCCCTGAGTATCGAACCCATCGCTGTCGTCGGTGGCATGGTCGCGTCTGGTCTTGCCGATGTGACCTCAGATCTTGCCGCTCTCGATTCATCGGGCTGGTGGGCTGTCGTTCTGCCATTCGATGGCGAACCGACCTGTGCGCGATTCGCGCGTCGCCGACCAACTGTGTCCCTGCCACGTTCTGCGCAGCCTTGGAACGGCCCAGCACTTCAATCGTGGACATCATCTCTTTCCCGAGCCGAGTTTTCCCAACGAGTTCACGACATTCGCGATTCCATCGCAGCGGGCGATGTGTACCAAGTGAATCTCACTCGCCAATTGTCCGCTCCGCTTCCCCAAGAAGCATCCATGCTCGCCTTGGGCGAACAACTTGCTGCGGCAAACCCCGCACCATTCTCCGCAGTTATCGAACTTCCTGCACTCGATCTCCGAATCGCATCCGCATCTCCTGAGCTCTTCTTGGCTCGGGACGGTGCCCGGGTGCGCTCAGCTCCGATCAAAGGAACCACGTCAGCGGGTGGCGATTTCAGCGAGAAGGACTGCGCCGAGAACATCATGATCGTTGACCTCGTGCGAAATGACTTTGGTCGCGTGTGTCACCACGGTTCGGTTCACGTGCCAGGCCTTCTCGAACGTCAACATCATCCCGGCCTTGACCATCTCGTCAGCACCGTCGAAGGTGAGTTGCGACCAAACGTTGGCTGGCCAGAACTCATCGAAGCAACCTTCGCTCCGGGCTCTGTGACTGGTGCTCCCAAGATCGCTGCCGTCCGAAAAATTCACGAACTTGAGCCCGTCGATCGCAATATTTATTGCGGTTCAATCGGATGGGTCGACGCCGATCGATCAATCGGTGAACTGAATGTTGCAATCCGCACCTTCTGGGTTCATGAAGATCGACTGTGTTTTGGCACTGGTGGCGCAATTACGTGGGACTCGACCGCAGATGGCGAATGGGCCGAAACGGAACTCAAAGCAGATCGTCTCATCGCTCTCGCTTCTTCTCGACCCGCATGAGTAGACGCGTCATTTGGGTCAACGGCGAGCTTGTCGAAAGTTCGAAACCTTCGCTTTCGGCCAACGACCACGGGTTCCTCCTCGGCGATGGCATCTTCGAGACGTTGATCGTTCGCGACAGGCATGCTGTTTTCATCGATCGCCATCTTCGGCGTCTTCGCACGGGAATCCACCGACTCCTCATCGCGAATACGCCGCCCGACGATCAACTCACTGACGCGATACTGCAGCTTCTCGAAGCCAACAATCTTGTCGATGCCCGCGTGCGCATCATGGTCACACCTGGGTCGGGAATCTCTGCGCTTGAGCGTGGAACTCAACCATTGACGGTGATCACGGCAGTTCCACTCCGGACGAAGCCGTCATCAGTTTCGCTGTGCACAGTCGAGTGGGTCCGCAACGAACGATCCCCGCTCGCCGGACTCAAGTCCACCAGTTGGGGTGAGAACGCTTCCATCCTTCGTTTCGCCCGGACCAACGGATTCGACAATGCGATTCTTTGCGACAGCACTGGTCGGCTGAGCGAATGCACAACATCGAATCTCTACTTGGTCATCGACCAACAAATCGTTACTCCAACCCTCAACAGCGGATGTCTGCCCGGGATCATTCGAGAAGTGCTTCTCGAAAAAGGCATCGCCACCGAACGCGACCTGTTCCCCTCTGATCTGGCACAGGCAACCGCGGTTTTCATCACTTCGTCGACAACAGGCGTTGTGCCCGTGCACCGAGTGGACCAACTTCGATTCGCGGATGACTCGCAGCAGACCGCTGCTGCGAATGACGCCATCGAGAACTTGTCAGCGTCCTAGCGACAATTCACGACAGCAGGCGGGCGTGCACGATGTCGCCCACCGTCACCGAGACAATGCTTCCGTCTCGGTCAACGAGAAGTCGGCCATCGTCGGCAATGCCCACTGCCCGACCATCGAATGATTCGTTCGCGCTCTCGACGCGAACATCGCGTCCAATCGTTGATGAGGCAGCACGAATGTCTTCAAGCAAGCTGCTTCGCCCACCGTCGTCACTAATGGCGAGCAGGTGACGATCGAAATGCCGCAACCATGCAACAAGGACATCTTCGCGATCAACCGAGCTGCCGGTCAGGTGATTAATCGACGCTGCGGTCAACGACAGCTCCTCGGGAAGGTCCACTGGCCATTCGAGGTTGAGGCCCATCCCGACCACGACCGCTTCGACCCGGCCATTGACGACATGGGACTCGGCCAAGATGCCGGCCAACTTCCTATCGGCGAGCGGCCCTTCGGCCACGACAAGATCGTTAGGCCATTTCAGGCCGGGTCGAACCCCTGCGACCTCGTCCACCGCATCGATCGCCGCCAGCCCACAGGCCAGCGTGAGTAGAAAGAGCTCATCCGGGCCCACCGATGGCCGCAGAAGCGCCGATACGAGCAATGAGGCCCCAGCAGGCGCAATCCATGCCCGATCAAGGCGTCCCCGGCCTGCGGATTGATAATCAGCAACGAGGACGAGCCCCTCGGGAACGCCCGCGGCGGCGGCCTCGAGGAGGTCTCGATTGGTAGAACCGGTCTCGGTCACCCATCGCACATCGGCGAATCGGGTGCCCGGGACCTCAGAAGTGGCGAAGGACCTGTTCACGCGTGCCACCATAGGGCGTGCTTAAAAAGATCCTCATCGCCAACCGCGGCGAAATCGCAGTCCGTGTCATCCGCGCCTGTCAGGAAATGGGTATCGCCACTGTGGCGGTGTACTCCGATCTCGACCGTGACGCCCTCCATGTGCGCCTCGCCGATGAGGCCTACTCACTTGGCGGAACAACGGCAGCAGAGAGTTACCTGAACACCGAATTGATCCTCGATGTCATCGAGCGCAGCGGCGCTGACGGTGTGCATCCTGGTTACGGGTTCTTCTCCGAGAACACCGACTTCGCTCGCGCTATCACCGAGCGCGGTGTCACGTTTATCGGCCCACCTCCTGGTGCGATCGAAATCATGGGCGACAAAGTCTCAAGTCGAATTGCTGCACAAGCCGCCGGAGTGCAAGGCGTTCCGGGAACCACCGAGTTCCTCAAAGATTCTTCTGAGGTAGTCGCGTTCGGCAAGGCTCATGGTTGGCCAGTCGCAATCAAGGCCGCGTACGGCGGCGGCGGTCGCGGCATGCGCGTTGTTCGCAGCGAAGACGAAGCCGCCGAAGCATTCGACTCAGCCCAGAGCGAAGCGCTCAAGGGCTTTGGGCGCGACGAGTGCTACGTCGAGCGCTACCTCACATGGCCTCGCCACATCGAGATGCAGATCATCGCCGACACCCATGGCAACTGTGTCTGGATCGCCGAGCGCGATTGCTCCGCACAGCGTCGTCATCAGAAGCTCGTCGAAGAAAGTCCAGCACCGAACTTTCCGCCCGAGATTCGCCAAGCGATGGGTGAAGCCGCAGTCACCGTTGCAAAGGCATGCGGTTACTTCAACGCTGGAACCGTTGAGTTCCTTTTCCAAGATGGCGAGTTCTTCTTCCTCGAAATGAACACTCGCCTTCAGGTCGAGCATCCCGTCACTGAAATGGTCTCGGGTATCGACCTCGTTGCCGAACAGATTCGTGTTGCCTCTGGACTTCCACTTTCGATCACACAGGAATCGATCGAACTTCGAGGCCATGCAATCGAAATTCGCATCAACGCCGAAGACCCGGCGCAGGGCAAGTTCCTTCCCTCCCCCGGCCACATCACCACCCTTGTTCCGCCTTCAGGTTTCGGAACTCGTTGGGATGGTGGCTACGAATCAGGCGACACCGTTAGCCAGTACTACGACAACCTCGTTGGCAAACTCATCTGCTGGGGTTCCGATCGCGAAACTGCGATTCGTCGCACGCTGCGCGCTCTTCATGAGTTCCGCATCGAAGGAATCGCCACCACGATTCCAGCCGACCTTGCAATCCTTGAGCATCAGGACTTCGTCGACGGCATCCATTCCACAAAGTGGGTCGAAGACACACTCGACCTCAGTGGCGTTGGAAGCACCGCAACAGTTGCCGACAGTGAGTCTGAAGCGAAGGTCCAACGCGACGTCGACGTCGAAGTCAATGGCAAGCGCTTCTCGGTCAAGGTCTTCGTTCCTGAATCACAGGCTGGTGCCGTTGTTGCCGGTGGTGCTGCGGGCGGCGCAAGCCGCCCCCGTCGCACAGCAGGTGCTGGCGCAGGAGCGGGCGCAGGTTCTGGTTCCGTCGCAGTCCCCATGCAGGGAACCATCGTCAAGCTTCTGGTCGAAGTTGGCCAGGAAGTTGAAGCAGGCGCAACCGTGTGCGTGCTCGAAGCCATGAAGATGGAAAACAACATCACCGCCGAGAAGGCCGGCACCGTCAAGGAGATCAAGGTCGCCGTTGGCGACTCGGTTGGCTCCGGCGATGTCGTCGTGGTGATTGAGTAGTTTGACGTCTAGGAGATTTTCCACTGCCCACTACGCTCACGGGTAAGTCAACAAAAAGCTATTTCAAACCAACGTTGGTGGCGGCCAACTTCAGGATTAGGGGAAATAGCCACATGACCAGCCTTGCCTCTCGCGACATGAAGCTGATGGACGACTCTCAGCCCGGCGTGGTCCCACTGTTCCTGCCATATGTGAACGACGCCATGCGCGCGAACGTTGCTGATCAACTTCAAACGAGATGGTTGGGTCAAGGGCCTGGCGTAGACGCTTTCGAGGAGGAGTTTTGTTCCGCGGCCCTTGAGGGTCACGGCAATGCAGTCGCGGTTAGTTCTGGTACAGCCGCTCTCCACCTCGCCTACATCTTGGCCCTTGAGTCACGCGGCATTCAGCAGGGCGACGGAGAGGTGATCGCACCAGTGTTCACCTGCACCGCCACAAACCTTCCGTGGATTTATCTCGGAATGGAAATTCGATGGGCTGATATTGAACCGGAAACGATGAACATTTCGCTTCCAAGCATTGAGCGTTTGATTGGACCGAAGACTCGTGCAATTTCAGTCGTCCATTACGGAGGGCATCCCGCGAATCTCGCAGGAATCCGAGCACTGGCCGCCGACGCTGGGATTCCGATCATTGAAGATGCAGCTCAAGCTCTTGGAGGCCGGTCCCAAGGAAATCGGATCGGTTCCGACGCCGAATTCGCCATCTTTAGCTTCCAGGCGATCAAGCACATCACTACAGGTGACGGTGGAATGCTCGTCATCAATGATCCCGAATTGGCAGCTACGGCTCGCCGATTGCGCTGGTTCGGCATCGACCGCAAAGGAAAACAGGGCGGGACTTGGGAAAACGACGTAACCGAGGTCGGGTACAAGTATCAGATGACCGACGTCAGTGCCGCAATGGGCCGAGGGGGCTTAGTCGACCTTGAGAAAATCCTTGGACATAGGACGACCCTCCTCGACCGATACAGCCAGAACACGAAAACAGAAACTCGGACTCGCATCCTCAACGTTCAGCCAAGCAGCGGCGACAGCCACGCTGCTTGGCTTGCGACGATCGTAGTGAATCAGGGAGATCCGGCATCGCTCCAACTAGCGCTTCGCAACGCAGGAATTGAGGCCAATCCCGTCCATTACCGCAACGACCGCTACTCGATCTTTGATGGCCGAGCATCTGGCGATTGCCCCGAAATGGAGTTAATGGACGGTCGCTACCTCTGCCTTCCAGTCCACATGGGAGTAACGGTCGGAGACGTGGACCGCGCGTGCGAAGTTATTTGCGGAGATTGGTAACTCGTTGACATGATTTCAGACGACCTCGAGATACGGAGTCTGGACTTCGCTGACCTTCCGTGGTTCGTCGCTTTGCGAAACTCCGTCAGAAGTTTCTTGCACGATCCTTCTGAATTCTCGATTTCTGAGGCCGAGACTTGGTTCCAAGCGACCAAACCAGACTTCAGAATGATCTCCCAAGGCAACCAGGCAGTCGGATACTTCAGGCTCAGCATCGACGTCACAAATCCTCTCTGCCTCTGGGTTGGAGCCGACATCGATCCGAAATTTCAAAGTAACGGTATTGGTCGCGCGGCCTACGAGAAATTCCTCCCCGAATTTGAACGTGAATTTGAGTGCAGCGAGTTCCGGTTACGCGTGTTGCCGGCAAATGTCCGGGCGATCGGCTTATACCTTTCCCTCGGGTTCCGCACCTCGTCAGCAGAAACAACCATCGCTCCTGATGGACGTGCAGTTCTGGTGACTGACTACACGATGTCACGACTCGCTAACCCGAAAACGCCCAACGAGCTTGGAGATGATCCGATTGAATTCATTTCTAAATCATTACCCACCGCTCGAAGCTAAAACGTGCGCGTACCTCGTAGCCTGCTTTGAGGGCTCACGTCCGAATGTCGCTGACACTCATGACTTAGCAACAACGATGCGGCGGCACCTTTCTGCTATCGATGCCTACGGCGAAACGCCGAGCGTTCACCTCACAAAAGTAATCTTCATCGTGAACTGCGTTGGCCTAAAAAATGAATCCCTCGAAACAACCACAGTTGGCGATCATGTAATTTCGATTATCAGGCGTCCCAACAACGGTTATTCGTACGGAGCATGGGCTCGAGGAGTACACCACCTGCTCGATGACGATGACCCGCCAGACTTCGCATTCTTGATCGAGGATGACTATCTCCCATCCATGAAACGTTTCCTCGATCCTTTCGTCGACAGGATCAACGGCCACGGTTTTGTCGCACAGCGTTTGAGCAGTATTCCCGGCGTAGCACCTCTCCACGCGTCGACAAGCAATGGGCTCCTTGACCTACGCGCCACACAAAGTACGTTCGAAAAGTTTGGTGTCTCATTCATTTACTACCCATACGAATTGGGTGCCGATGACTACGTAAT